>DYDD01000003.1:21686-58857 GCA_020718045.1 Fibrobacter sp.
GCGGGTACCCGCTGGCCTGCCGCGTCTACCGGAGCTCGTACGGGAGGGGCGAGTACCTGGTCTGGTGGCTGGCCGGCGACGCGACGGGGTACCGGGAGGCGCCGTCGGTCCGGGAGGCGCTCGACCTGCAGCTCGGCCTGGTGAAGTGCGCTGAGCTCCTCGCCGTTCTGGAGGCGGTGTTTCCCCTGGAAATGTCTTACGATGTCACGCTGCGGCCCGACCTCTGCAACCTGGGCCGGTGACGACGATGCCGATCCACAGGGAGCCGCGAACGCCATGAGCGCACGACAGGACGCGCTGATCCGTTACCCCGGCCACGACCTCCTGCTCCCGGACATCGTCCGCGCCGAGAACTGCCACCTCTTCGATTCGCAGGGCAGGCGGTACGTCGACCTGGAGTCCGGCGTCTGGTGCGCCACGGTCGGTCACGGCCACCCGCGTGTGCTGCGCGCCCTGACGGAGCAGGCGGCCCGCATCGCCCACAACGGCTACTGCTACGGCACGGCCGTGGTGGAGGAGGCCGCGCGCGAGCTGCTGGCCCTGACGGGGTTCGACGGCGGGAAGTGCGTGCTGCTGTGCTCGGGCAGCGAGGCCGTCGAGCACGGTGTGCGCACCGCGCAGGCCGCGGTCTCGCGGCCCCTGCTGATGACGATGGCGGACTCCTACTTCGGCGCCTACGGCTCGGCGAGCCGCCGGCAGGCCGACGAATGGTTCAGCTTCGACTGGACGCCGTGCGCGGCCTGCCCGTTCGCCGGCGAATGCGACCAAGGCTGCCAGCACTGGTCGGCCATCCCCTTCGACCGCATCGGCGGCTTCCTCTTCGAGCCGGGCAGCTCGTCGGGCCTGGTGCGTTTCCCGCCCGACAAGCTGATCCGCAACCTCGTCGCGACGATCAGGCGCGACGGCGGCCTCGTGCTCGTCAACGAGGTGACCACGGGCTTCGGCAGGACCGGACGCTGGTTCGGCCACCAGCACTACGGGTTCGCGCCGGACGTCGTCGCGACGGGCAAGAGCCTCGGCAACGGCTACCCGGTCAGCGCCGCGCTCTACGCGCCCGGGGTGCATGAGCGCCTGGGCGGGAAGCCGGTCAGGTACGCGCAGTCCCACCAGAACGACCCGCTCGGGGCCGCCGTCGCGCGGGAGGTCGTGCGCGTCATCGCCGACGAGGACCTGATCGCACGGGGCGCGGCCGCTGGGACGCGGATCCTCGCCGGTCTCGAGGCGATCCGCGCGGGCGTCGGCCGGATCGCGCAGATCCGCGCGCGCGGCCCGATGATCGCCGTCGAGCTGGACGACACTCCAGGCGCCGCGCTCACGACACGCTTCCACCGGGAACTGGTGGGCTGCGGCTACATCACGGGTCGCCGCCCCGGCCTCCCCGTTCTGCGCATCGATCCGGCGCTCACGATCGAAGACGCGGACATCGAGGGGTTCCTCGCGACGTTCGCGGCGGTGCTGGCCGATGCCTAGGGAGCGGCCATGAAGCGGTTGCGGGCCCTCGAGCGCCTGGAGGCCGCCTGGCGCGACCTCCTGGACGCCTACGCGGGACTGTCGGACGCGGAGCTGCTCGCGCCCGGCGTCACCGGCGCCTGGTCGGTCCGCGACATCGTCGCGCACGTGACGGTGTGGGAAGAGGAGGCGTTGAAGCACCTGCCCCACATCCTGGGCGGGGGGCGGCCGCCGCGCTACTCCGTCGTCTACGGTGGCATCGACGCCTTCAACGCGCTGATGACCGAGCGCCTGCGGGAGGTGCCGCTGCCCGAGGTGCTGGCGCGGCGGGACGACGTCCACCGGCGGCTCGTCGCCTACCTGGAGTCGGCGCCCGTGGACCAGCTCGCGCGCGAGACGCGTTTCCGCCGGCGCTTGCGCTTCGACACCTTCGGCCACTACCCGAAACACGCCGCGGGGATCCGGGCGTGGCGGGAGCGCGGCGGACGCGGTCGAGCCTCCGTTCACGATCCATGCACGACAGAACAGGAGACGCCATGAACATCGCTCGCACGATCCTGTTGTCCATCCTGCTGCTCACCGTCGCCTCGGCCACGTTCGCCGCGTCGGAACAGGAGACCCTCCTGGGCGAACTCTACGGCAAGGGGCGCCTCGCCGCGGCGGAGGTCCTCTGCGACAGCCTGCTGATCGCCGATCCGGGGAACGCGCTGCTGAACCAGTTCAAGGGACGGCTGCTGGCGGAGCAGTATCGCGGCGCGGAAGCCGCCCCCTATCTCGAACGGGCCGTCGCCGCCGACACGGCGCGAACCTGGATCTACTCCTGGAGCCAGGTCTATCTCGGCATCGTCCGGTACGCTGCTGGCGACGACGAGGCAGCCGGCCGCGCCTGGACCGCCGCCTGCGAGGCCAACGCGACGAAGAACTCCACCGCGATGGCGAAGCTCTACCTCGCCTGTCTCGTCGAGGACACGCCCTTCGACGCGTGGACGATGCTCGATACGGAGCATTTCGAATTCCGGTTCTCCCCGCGGCTGGAGGACATCGATGTCGATACCTTCGCCGGCCAGCGCGAGGCCGCTTTCACCAGGATCGCCGCCTGGTTCGGCCGCGAGCCGGGCCGCAAGATCCGCTTCTACGTCTGGAGTTCGAACGAGGAAGCCCTCGAGGCGGGGCTGCCGACCCTGGGGTTCTCCCGCTCCCACGTCTCGCTCATCCACTCGCTGGCCAACCAGACGCGGGGCCACGAGATGACCCACGTGATCTCCGGGCATGCGATCCCGCCGCGGAACGTAACCCCCCTCATCATGGAAGGCGCGGCGATCTACCACGATCTACGGTCCATCGACCGCTTCGCCGTGGCCGCGCAGGCCTGGTCCACCCTGCCTGCGGACCGGCGGCCGGACATTTACGCCTTGTGGGACGATTGGCGGTTGCTGAAGGAGGATGTCAGCTATCCCCTGGCGGGCGCCTTCGTCACCATGCTGGTCGAGCGCGGCGGCCGCGAGGAGTTCCTCGAACTGTTCCGCGACCAGACCCCGGAAGCGGCGCGACGGATCTATGGACCGGATTTCGATGGCTGGGTGGCCGACTTCGCAAGGCGGCTGGCGGTCGAATAGCGGGGTCGGCGCCCCGTGCTGGGCGGGCATGGGCAGGGTCAATCGTCCGGCTGGATCTATAATTTTACCATGCGTTAATCGCGACGATATTGATACTGATTGCGGCAAGCATCCTGCTATAATCAAATCACAATCACTCCTGTATTCCCCTGCACCAAGGAGCCCGGATCATGCACACCCTCGCCGACGCATTCCGGAACCGACGCGCTGTCGCGCTTCTGTCCCTGTCCCTGATGTCCCTGTTGGTGTTGTCCGGCAAGGCCGCCGCCCGCACCTACTGCATCCCGCACATCCTCGACTCGCCCGGCCGGATCGCCAACACCCCCTACACCTACGACACGTCCCTGTACATGACCTACGCGGGCGCCGTCGCCTGCGTCGGCGGCGTCGAGAATCCGCTACCGGTCGATGTGTACCTCTTCGCCAACGACGGTTCGCCGCTGCGCAGCACGGACGGGCTCGATGTCTGCAACCCCTGCACCTACCCGATCGGTCCCGCGAACCGCAAAGCGAGCGTGAAGGTCGAAGAGCTCATCATCGCAGCCGGTGGCATGCCGAACGCGGTGACCGGCTACGCGGTGGTCGATGTGCCGGGCACGGGTGACGACGTCGCCGTCTCGGGCTTCGTCGTCAACTCCCACACCAGCGCCTTCGACCTGTCCGTCTTCGGCTTCGAGCCCCAGCCCATCGCCGCCGCCGCCAAGTCCGCAGCCTTCGCCTGCGGCCGCGTCTTCACGATGGACAACCTGCTCTACTCCCCCGGCACGGGCGGCGGCACCACGTTCTGCTTCGACACCACGATCTTCATGACCTACATCGGCGGACAGGCCGGCACGCCGTCCGGCTCGGGCGCCGCCGTGGCCGTCTACCTCTTCGACCAGGAGTCGGGCGAGCTGCTGACCGACGCCGTCGGGACGCCGGTCTGCAACCCCTGCTCCACCAGCCTCGACGACGCCACGCGCAAGAGTTCCTTCCGGCTCGGCGCGGCCCTGCCCGGCGGTGCGGTCATTTCCGCGGCGGTCTCCTCGGTGATCGTCGTCTCGGGCGACGCCGGCAACGTGGCCGTGCAGGGCTTCGTGGTCAACACGCACAGCGGCCCGATGGACGTGAACCTGTCCGCGGCGCCGCTGCACGAGGTCACCACCGAGAGCGTCACCGGCCTGCCGCCCGCGCTGCTGGATCGGCTCGGCTTGCGCAGCTACCCCAACCCGTTCAACCCGCTGACGACCTTCGCCTACACGCTGCCGCGGCAGGACCGCGTGCAGATCCGCGTCTTCGACGCGCAGGGCGAACTCGTGCGCACGCTGCTGGACGAGGCCCAGGTCGACGGCGACCACGAGGTGTCGTGGGACGGCGTCGCCGACGACGACCGGCACCTGCCGTCGGGCGTCTACTTCGGGCGGATCGACACCGCTGGGCGCAGCGAGGTGCAGAAGGTCGTCCTCATCAAGTGAATGACGACGCGCGAGCCGACATCTCCCCGGCCCCGGGTTCCACCCCGGGGCCTTTTTCCGCAACCATGGAGCGCGGTGACCAGGAGATGTCGATCTTGTTGTTCAGGTTCCGATCGGCGTATCCTGGCGAAGAAGGGGCATTCAGACATGAAGACTTTGCTCGCGCTGATTGCCGCGCTGACTCTGACGGGCTGCGCCGCGACATCAGGAAATCGGCCGCTGCCCGATGACGCTGCCATCGACGCCGCGGCGCAGCGCCTGATGGCGCGCGAAGGTGTGCAGGGTCTCGCCCTGGCCGTCGTCGCGGACGGGCAGATCGTGCACGTCGCCGCCTACGGCCACCGCAATCGCGAGCGCGATCTGCCGCTGACCACCGGCACCGTCATGTACGGCGCCTCGTTGACCAAGACGGCGATCGCCCACCTGGTGCTGCAGCTCGTCGACGAGGGGCGGCTGGGTCTGGACGCTTCCGTGGCGGACCTGTTGCCGCGCCCGCTGCCGGAATACGACGACTACGCCGATCTCGCGGGGGACGAGCGCTGGCGCTCCCTGACGCCGCGCATCCTGCTGAACCACACCTCGGGCTTCGCCAACTTCCGCTGGCTCGAGGCGGACGGGAAGTTGCGCTTCCATCACGACCCGGGCAGCCGCTACGGCTACTCGGGGGAAGGCTTCTACATCCTGCAGCTCGTCCTCGAGCAGGGTCTCGGACTGGACGTCGGCCTGGAAATGCAGACCCGCGTCTTCGACCGCTTCGGCATGACCCGCACGAGCATGACCTGGCGTCCGGATTTCTCGGCGGACCACGCCGACGGCTACGGGCTCGACGGCGCCGTGGAACCCCACGACGAGCGCGGCAGCGTCAGCGCGGCGGGCTCCATGGACACCAGCATCGCCGATCAGGCGCGCCTCTGGGCCGGCATCATGCGCGGCGACGGTCTCAGCCCGGCATCGCGTGCCGAGCTGGTGCGCCCGCAGACGCCGATCACGTCGGCGCACCAGTTCCCGACCCTCGATCCCGCGAACGAGCCGCGCCACGCGGCGAGCGGCTTGGCGGCCGGCCTCGGGCTGGTCACGTTCCGGAACGAGGACGGGCCGGCGTGGTTCAAGGGCGGCCACAACGACTGGACCGGCAACCTGGTCATCGGTCTGGAGAACGGGCGGCGTTGTTTGGTCCTGCTGGCCAACGACGTCCGGGCCGAACGCATGTATCCGGAACTGGCTCGGGCGATCCTCGGCGAAACGGGAATGCCGTGGACTTGGGAGTACGATTGGTTGGACACTGGGCGCCGGTAGAGGCGTCGGCATCGACCGGCGACGGTCGACACACGGAAACGCAAGGACGGCCGATTTGAAGAATCTGCGCAGCATCGCGAAGAGGTCGCTCGTGGTCCTGGCCGTCGCCGCGGCGGCGATCCAGTTCGTGCCGGTCCAGAGGACGAACCCGCCGGTCGACGGCGAGATCCCGGTCCCGGCGGACGTGCGCGCCGTCCTGCAGCAGTCCTGCTACGACTGCCATTCCAACCAGACCGTCTGGCCCTGGTACAGCCGGGTCGCCCCCTTCTCCTGGCTGGTCGTGGACGACGTGCGCGAGGCCCGCGAGGAGATGAACTTCTCGACGTGGACCCGCCTGACGCCCAAGGAGCAGGCCCACTACCTGCGGGAGATCCGGGGCGAAGTCGAGGACGGCGCGATGCCGCCCCGCCTCTACCTGCTGCCCCATCCCGGATCCCGCCTCACCGCCGCCGACCGGGCGACCTTGGTGGCCTGGACGAAGTCGGCGGGCATCGAAGGCGAGCGATGATGGGGATGAGCCGCGCCGTCGACATCGCGCCTGGCCCCACCAGGCGTTGGCGCAGCCAGCCTTATCCAAATCAGATCAGTCGCCATTTCGATGAAACGCCTCTATCATCTCCATAACGCCCAGTCGGCGCTCTCATTGCGCCGGGAAATGGAGGAGGGATGCGGAATCTGCAAGCGGTGCGACAAGCGGTCCTGGTGGCGGTCTGCGCGGCGGCGCTCGCCGGTTGCGACAACACGACGAGCCCCGGGGTCAACCCGGAAATCGCTAACGTCGCCGACAACTTCCAGTACCAGGTGACGGACATCCGGAACTACTCGCACGTCGACAACTACACGTGGCAGAACACGGGGACGACGGCGAACGTCAACCAGTCGACGACGGTCACCGGCGGCACGGCGACGCTCGTCATCCTCGACGCCGACGGCGTGCAGGTCTATTCGAAATCCCTGGCGGAGAACGGCACCTTCGTCACCACGGCGGGCGCGGCCGGATCGTGGACCATCCGGGTGACGTACGCGTCCGCCAGCGCGACGGTGAACTTCCGCGTGCAGAAGACGACCTGAACCCGGATCACCTCCCGAATACCGCCGCCCCGGAAAGAGCACGACCCCCGTCGCATCCGCGCGGGGGTCGTACGCTTTTCCACGGGACGGACCGCGTTGTGCCTACAGCATGTCCTTGATGGACTTCATGGGGCGGACGCGCACCGAGCGGGAAGCCGGACGCGGCTTCTGCTTCACCATCTCGCCGGTGAAGGGGTTCTTCACGAGCTTGCCGCCGGCGACGGCGGGCTTCTTCACCAGGGACAGCTTCATCAGGCCCAGGTAGTTGTAGGAGCCGTGCTTCTTGACGGACTTGACCATGATGTCGGTCAGCGCTTCGCAGACGCCGACGACGTCCTTGCGCGCGAGGCCGGTCTTCGCGCAGATCTCGCGGTAGGTCTCGCCCTTGGTCGGCGGCTTGTTCGAGGGGGCGGCCTTGGCCGGAGCCTTCTTCGCCGCGACCTTCTTCGTCGTCTTCTTTGCCATGCGGGTTCTCCTCCTTGGATGGAAACCTGAAGACCGCTGTGGGTCCATTCCCTGTGGGAATCTAGCGCAATCCGGCGCGGCGATACACAAAATATCGTGGTTCGGCCGGGAAAAATGGGGATTCCCAACGACGGCCCGCACGCGCCGCGGCGTCGCGGGTGACACTGCGCGTTCGCGGCGACGAAGCGACGGCCGTCACCTCGGCATCGCGGTGCGCCATGAAGGCGTGATCGGAACCGCTCGGCGTTGCGATGCGATCCCGCTTGCGACCCGCGATCGCGACGACGCCGGGGTGAAGGATCGGCGACAACACGATCCCGGGGCTGTATGGGATCATCAGCATGAATATCTATAATATAAACCAATACAATCCATATAATGGACATTATGGCTATAAAATCATGACGATTCCGCTAAAACACATAAGTCAGCGTGAACGCCGAAACCCCCTCGCCGCCCGCGCCGAACAGGCCCGCGGAGGTCAGTCCGGGGTTCACGGGCGCGCTGTCGTTGTGGGCGAAGTCCGCCGTCAGCCGACCGTGGCGCACGGCGAAGCCCAGGCTCAGCGGCGTGGCGACCGCTTCGAGCCGGTCGCGGTCCGTCGTGGGGTGCTCGCCCGTCGCGGTGCGCAGCCGGTCGTCGTGCACGCGCACGTACTGCATGGAGGCGCGTGCCGTGAGCCAGGGGAGGACCGCCGATTCGAGACCGGCGCGCCCCCGGATCTGGTAGAAGTCGCGCTCGCTGCGGCTCCAGTCCGCGCTCAGGGAACCCGCTTCGCGCAGGTCCAGGTCCTGGTGTCCGCCGCGGTACTCGACGCCGACGAGCAGCAGGGTGTCGGGGTCGGGGCGCAGGTTGGCGGCGATGCCGAGGCTCGTCATCGCGGCGTCGAGGTCGGCGGGGCTGTTGATGTCGTCGTCGAAGGTGGCGCGCCGGTCGCGGAAATGGTCGACGAGCGGCACCAGGGTCAGGTCGGGGGCCAGTTCGACGAAGCCGCGCAGCCGCAGGCCGAACGTGGACCAGTCGTTCGTGGGCGACAGGTGGTAGAGGGAGCCGTGGCTTTCGGCGCGGCTGTTGACGATCTCGCCCGCGACCTCGAGGCGCAGTCCGGGCCGCGGCTCGCCGCCCACGCCGAGGCCGTAGTGGTGGTAGTACTGGGCGTCGATGCGGTCGCCGACGAGCGCGCCGACCTCGGAATCCCCGTACGTGGTGAACCGCCCGCACAGCCCCACGTCCAGCGGGCCGCAGCGGCGCGACCACAGCGCTGAGAAGGCGCCGTCGGTATCGCTCTGGGGCAGGTGGTCCTGGAAATAGAAGGCCGCGGTGCCCCAGCCCCCGTCCCGGGACAGGCGCGCGTGGACGCCGCCCCCGTGGCCGATCAGGCCCTGGTCCGCCGGGGCGCGGTCGCGGCCGTGCAGCAGGTCGCCGAACTCGAACACGGCCCGGTCGGGGTAGTCGCCGAGGCTGCCGTACCAACGCAGCACGTCGACCGTGTCGGGGCAGTAGCCGGCGTCGCCGCCCAGGGCGAGCAGGCGGGCGGTGCCCGCGCCGGCCGGGGCGGCGGCCGAGAACAGGGTGCACGTCGACACGATGGCGAACAGACGGGATCGGCGGTTCATGGCTCGGTCACTCCTCGGGAAATTCCTTGAAGAACGTGGGGTGCCCCTGGACGAAGACGCCGCAGTCGGGGTGGCTCCAGATCGTGGTGAACACCTCGGCCGGCAGGCCGGCCTCGCGGGACCAGGCGTCGCCGTGGTAGCGCTGGACCTGGTCGGCGAACAGCAGGAACAGGTCGTCGTCGCGCAGTTCGGTCATCGTGATCAGCCAGGTGGGCAGCGCCGCATCGTCGGAGACGCGGCGCAGGTCGCCGTCCCGGTAGCGGTACACGATGGAGTGCGTCGGACTGCCGGCTTGGCCGCCGATCCAGAGCGTCTCGCCGCTCCGCGAGGCGCACAGCCGGGCGTAGACGAGGCCGGGGAGGTCGGCCAGCGCCTCGAACGTCTCGCCGTTCCAGCGCTGCAGGCTGATCGTGCCGTTCGACACCAGCGCGTGCAGCGAACCCGACGCCGTGGCGGCCAGATCGTGGACGGCGCCGTCGACCGAGTCGACATCGCGCCAGCCGACGCCGTTCCAGAGCCGCAGACCGGCGGCCGTGACGGCGAAGATGCTGTCGGGAGTCGCGGCGTGGACGCTGCTCAGGTTGAAGCCGGGCGAAGGGATCGCCTGCCAGCCGCCGGCGGGACGGCGCAGGGAGATCACGTCGCCGCCCTTGGCCAGGACCCAGCCGTCGGCGAGCGCCTGGATGACGGAGACGCTGCGGTTGCCGGGCAGGTCGGACGTCTCGCGGGTCCAGGCGGCGCCGTCGTAGTGCAGGACGCGGCCCCACCAGCCGCCCGCCCAGATGTCGTCGCAGCCCGTGCCGTCGATGGCGTTCAGTTGGCGGTACCCGAGACTCAGGGCCGACTCGTTCCAGGTGAAGCCCACGGTGTCGCGCGTGGCGGCCATCAGGGTGCCGCCGTAGCCGCAGGCGAGCAGGCCGTCGGATCCGCAGCGGGCCAGACCGTAGATCCAGCGTCCGGTGTCGTTGCGCCAGATCGTCGTGCTCACGGTGTCGCGCAGGACGATGCCGCCGTCGTTAACCCAGATCATCCCGTCCAGGTCGAGCAGCGTCTTGATGGTGGACCAGTCGCCGGACTGTCGCGTCCAGCCGGTCTGCGGGTCGCGCTCGAAGACCATGGCGTTGTAATAGGTCAGGTCGGCCCAGAACAGGCGTCCGTCGCCGTGCTGGACGCCGCCGTACTCCATGGACAGCTCCCGTGAGGCGCTCCAGCCCCTCACGATCCAGATCAGGGAGTTGTCACCGACGCGGACGAGACCGTCGTCGGCCGTCCAGACCGTCGCGCTGGTGGCGCGCGGACCGGCTACGGTCCGCCAGTCGGCGCCGTCGCGGATGCGCAGGCCGAACGAGCCCACGACGTACAGCCGGCCGTCGTCGGCACAGTGGAGATCCTGGATCGTCTCCTCGGGGAAGCGGTCCTCGATGTGCCAGGCGCGGCCGTCGAAGTGCAGCAGGTGGTCCTCGCCCGCGGCGTAGACGTCGTCGCGCCCCCAGGCGTCGATGGTCGCCAGCCGGACGTCGACCGGGCTGTCGACGCTGATCACCGTCCGCCCGTCCCAGTGCACGATGCTGCCCTGGGCGCCGACCGCCCAGACATCGGTGGGCGAGTCGCCCCAGACCGCGTTGAGATCGTAGCCGCCGGGCAGGGGGTGGAAGACGCGCCAGCCGTCGGCGGGGCCGAAGGGCGTGGGTTCCAGCGTGTCCGGGGCGCAGCCCGACGCCAGCAGGGCGAAGGCGAATAGGACGGCCGGAACGGTCGATCGGGTCATGGCGCGCGTCCTCGTGCGATGGCTCCGGGCGTGCGGGGAGGTCGGAGTTCGCATGACGATACCGGCCGGCGGCGTTCCGCGACAGCCTGCATGGATTTCGGGGAATCCTCACACATGCAGGGGGCGGGGGCAAGGGGGATCAGCGGCCGCGGTCAGGTTGACGCCGGGATGCAAATCCGCTATGGACAAGGGAGGCCTCGCCGCTTCAGGCTGCTGCCGCGCGATCTGGACGATTCGCGGAGGGACGACGTGAAACTACGTTGGACGGCGATGATCCTGCTGCTGACCCTCGCCACACTGCCGATGCCGGCGGTGGCGGATCTCCATGCCGATTCGGCGACGGTCCGCAACCTCCGGCGCTACCCGACCGGCCAGGTGCGCGAGATGGAGCTCGAGGGGGCCAGGTACAAGACCCTGATCGTCGCCACGCTGCCGATGGCGAAGGAGCGCGGCGATCTCAGCGTCTATACCGACGTCGCTTACGAGGTCCTGGCGACCGGCGAGGTCGTGATCACGGCGACGCGGTACTCGGAACTCAAGAAGTACAGCAGCCCGCTCGCGCTGAGGATCGCCCCGCAGGATGACGGCGGCTGGCGGATCGTCGAAGAAGCGAGCGAATCCCAGCCCTGACGGTCCGCGTTCGCGGAGGAGCTCCATGACCCAGCTGCCGGTTCTGCGCGACCTGGTGATCGTGCTGGCCGTCTCGCTGACGGTCGTGTTCGCGCTGCGCCGCGCCGGCGTGCCGACGATCGCCGCCCTGCTGCTGTCGGGCGTGGTGCTGGGTCCCGGCAGCCTGGGCCTGGTGCGCGAGCATGAGAGCATCGAGGTCGTGGCCGAGATCGGCGTGGCGATGCTGCTGTTCGGGATCGGGTTGAAGCTGTCGCTGCGCGAGCTGGCGCGGCTGCGCTCCCTGATCCTCGGGGCGGGCGGGATGCAGGTCGGGCTGACCATCCTGGTCGGCGTGATCGCAGCGTCCGCCTTCGGCTACCCGACCGGGCAGGCCGTGTTCTTCGGTTTCCTGCTCGCGCTGAGCTCGCCGGCCATCGTGCTGAAGATGTTCGAGAACCGGGGCGAGACCGATGCGCCGCACGGGCGGCTGGGGCTGAGCATGCTGGTGTTCCAGGACCTCGCGGTCGTGCCCATGATGCTGCTGCTGCCGGTGCTCGGGCGCACCGAAGGGCTCTCGTGGGGGCGGGCGGGGGTCTTGCTGGCCTGGTCGTTCGCCATGGTCGTGGCGATCGTCGTCTGTGCGCGCTTCCTGTTCCCGCGGATGCTGGAGCAGGTCGTGCGCGCCCGCAGCCGCGAACTGTTCGTGCTGGCCACGCTGCTGACGGTGCTGGGCACGGCCTGGCTGGGCAGCCTGGCGGGCCTGTCGCTGGCGCTCGGCGCGTTCCTGGCCGGCATCGTGGTGGCGGACTCGGAGTACGCCCAGCAGGTGCTGGCCGAGATCGTGCCCCTGCGCGACGCCTTCGGCAGCCTGTTCTTCGTGTCGGTCGGCATGCTGCTGGACCCCGCGATCTGGCTGCACGAGCCGCTGGCCACGCTCGGCCTGGGCGCGGCGGTGCTGGTTGGCAAGGCGCTGATCGTGACCGCCACGGCGCTCGCCTTCGGCTTCGGCGCGCGCGCGGCGGTGCTGGCGGGCCTGGCCCTGGCCCAGATCGGGGAGTTCTCGTTCATCCTGGCCGGGGCCGGGGCGGCTCACGGCCTGATCGGCGGCGAGCTGATGCAGCGCTTCCTGGCCGTGTCGGTGCTGACGATGCTGCTGACGCCGTTCCTGGTCCTGCTGTCGCCGCGACTGGCGACGCGCACCGAGAGCGCGCCCTGGCTGCGGCGGCTGCTCGCGGTCCGGCCGTCCCGGGCCGGGATCGCCGGGGATGCGGACCGGGCCGCGCTGCGAGACCACGTCGTGGTGGTCGGGCACGGGCTCAACGGCCGCAACGTGGTGCGGGTCCTGCGCGAACGCGACATCCCCTACGTGGTGCTCGAGCTGAACCCGCACACTGTGCGCGAGGCGCGCGAGCGGGGCGAGCCGTCGCTCTACGGGGACGCCGCCAACCCCGACGTGCTGGCCCACGCCGGAATCGCCCGCGCGCGGGTGCTCGTGGTGGCGATCGCCGACCCGTCGGCGACGCGGCAGATCGTGGCGCTGGCGCGCGGCGCCGCGCCCCAGCTGAAGATCCTGGTGCGCACGCGGTACGTCAGCGAGGTTGACGCGCTCTACCGGCTCGGCGCCGACGAGGTGGTGCCTGAGGAGTTTGAAACATCGCTCGAACTGGCCGGCGCGGCCATGGCGGCCTTCGGGGTGCCCGGCCGCGCCATCGAACGCGACAAGGTGCGCATCCGGCAGGAGCGGTACGCGTCGCTGGCGGCGGGCGGGCACGCGACGCCGGCCGCCGCGCCCTTGAGTCAGTTGCTGACCGTCGCCGATCTGGACGAATTGCTCCTGGGAGAGAGCGGACCGGCGCACGGCCGCTCCCTGCGCGACCTCGACCTGCGTGGCCGTACCGGCGCCTCGGTGGTGGCTGTGGCGCGCGACGGCGAGCTGACGGGCAACCCGCCGCCGGATTTCGCAGTGCGGTCCGGTGACGTTCTCTGGGTGTGGGGGCAGCCGGAGCAGACGAAGGCGGTTCGGGAGCTGTTTCGAGCCGGGGATTAGGAAAATCGTCTTCCCATCGGCTCCTAGTTCGCGAAATATAGATATTTATGTATAATAAATAGGATACATTGCAAAGCGATGTTGTCCTGGTGGCCCCTGCACCTGGGACTTCTTTTCAAACTTGACAACACTTTGCGCGCGACGATAAGTGTCGCATAGTTTGAAAAGAGAGGGGGGATCGTGGACCCGAGGAAGAATCCGTTCGCACCGGGAGCAGGGTCGAAGCCGCCCGCTCTCGTGGGGCGTGATGCCCAGATCGAATCCTTCGATGTCCTGCTCGAGCGGCTCGAGAACGGGTACAGCGAACAGTCCATGATCGTCACAGGACTCAGGGGTGTCGGCAAGACCGTCCTGTTGGATGTGTTCCGCGAGAAAGCCGAAGCGCGCAATTGGGCGACCGTGGAATGGGAGGTCGAGAAGAACGCTCCCTTCGGCCCGAAGATCTCGACACTGGCTCGGCGGGCGCTCCTGCAGATCGCACCCAAGACCCGCTGGACCGACCGCGTCCGCAAGGCCGCGGCAATCCTGAAGTCGTTCACCGTCACGTTCAATCCCGATGGTGCGGTCACGGCCGGACTCGACATCGAGACCCTGCCTGGGGCGGGTGATAGCGGAGAGCTGAGTGAAGACCTCTCGGATCTGTTCATCGCCTTGGGCGAAGCGGCGAAGGAACAGAAGATCGGCGTCATCTTCCTGCTCGACGAGATCCAATACCTGCAAGCGCGTGAATTGGAAGCATTCATCACCGCGCTTCACAGATGCGCGCGCCGATCCCTGCCCGTGACGCTCGTCGGTGCCGGTCTGCCGCAGATTCCGCGCCTGGCCGGCGAAGCGAAATCCTACAGCGAAAGACTATTCACGTTTCCCAGGATCGGAGAATTGAATCCGGGAACCGACGCCCGCGATGCATTGATCCTGCCGGCGCGCGCCCTGGGTGTCGAATTCGAGCCGGAGGCGATCGATTTCATCGTCGAGTACACACAAGGCTATCCATATTTCCTTCAGGAATACGGGAAATTCGTGTGGGATGAAGCACCGGAAACGCCGGTCAAACATGATGACGCATGCTCGGTGCGCCCCCTGGTCGAAGCCAAACTCGATGACGGGTTCTTCAGGGTCCGGGCCGATCGGACCACGGAGTTGGAATTGACGTATCTCTATGCCATGGCCGTTCTCGGGCCGGAGCCACACCGAGCCAGCGAAGTCGCCAGGAGCATCCGGCGCACCTCGGAGCAGGCCGGCCCCATCCGTTCGAGATTGATCGACAAGGGTTTGCTTTACACACCAGGGCATGGATATGCGGCATTCACGGTTCCCCAATTCGACCGGTACATGTTGCGCAGGCACGCGGGGATCGAGTTGAGCGATCCGCCGGCCGGCCGACCGAAGGCCACCATCCGCGAAGACCCGACATCATGACGATGAAGCTGACGACCCGTGAGCTGGCTCCCACGCTTTGGCCCCAGGTGGAAGAGCTCTTCGGCGCCAAGGGCGCCTGCGGCGGCTGCTGGTGCCAGGCTTGGCGCATCGGTCCCGGCGAGAAGTGGGACGAGATCAAGGGCGATCCGGCCAAGGCGCGGCTGCGCGCCGGCGTGGCGGACGGCAGCGTCCACGCCGTGCTGGCTTTCGAGGGTGAGCGGCCGGTCGGCTGGTGCACCTTCGGTCCGCGCCTGTCGTTCCCGAAGCTGGCCCGGGCCCGCACGCTGAAGTGCGACGACGCCGAGCGCGTCTGGTCGATCACCTGCTTCTTCATCGTGCGCGACTGCCGGGGGCGCGGCGTGGCCACGGCTTTGCTCGACCACGCGCTGCGCGCGATGAAGCGCCGCGGAGTCGGGATCGTCGAGGGGTACCCGTCGAAGCCCGACGCGGCCGGCAACTACGTGCCCACCTTCGCCTGGACCGGGACCCAGTCGCTGTTCCGCAAGGCGGGCTTCGTGGTGGTCGGCAATCCCGATGGTGGTCGACAGCGGGTCCGTTTGATGCTTGGTCGCGCTGATCCCTGATGTCAGGGACGAGCAGCACCGGAATACAAAATCGCGCGCCAGGGAGGCTGGGCCGATGATTGAACAATACCATTTTTCCGGCTTTCCACCGGCCGCCGTCCGCTTCTTCGAGGACCTGGCGCGTCACAACGATCGCGACTGGTTCCTGGCGCACAAGCCGCGCTACCAGGAGGCCGTGCTCGACCCGGCGCGCGCCTTCGTCGTGGAGATGGGCGTGCGGCTGCGCCGCGTGGCGCCGCAGATCCAGTTCGACCCCCGCACCGACGGCTCGGGATCGATCTTCCGGATCCACCGCGACGTGCGCTTCAGCAAGGACAAGTCGCCCTACAAGACGCACCTGGGCATCTTCTTCTGGGAGGGGGGGCGCAAGTGGGGGCCGGGGTTCTACTTCCACCTCGAGCCCCCGCGGCTGCAGCTCTACGTCGGCAAGTACGTCTTCGACAAGGAGGAGCTGGCGACCTGGCGGGCGGCGGTTGCCGATCCGGTGCGGGGCGCCGCGCTGGCGAAGCTGACGACGAAGATCGAGAACAAGGGGTACGAGCTGGGCGGCCAGCACTACAAGCGCGTGCCGGCCGGATTCGCCGCGGATCATCCGCGGGTCGAGCTGCTCAAGCACGACAGCATCTGGGTACGGCATGATGGACCGGTGCCGGCGGAACTGCGTTCGCGCGAGCTGCTCGATTTCTGCCAGGCGCACTACAAGGCCATGAGCCCGTTGCATGGGTGGCTGCGGGAATTCGCAGCCAAGACCCGGTCTTGAACCCCACATTATAGATATTATTGTTTATAATATTGGATATTATTGCATCGTCGAAGTGAGGACCCAATTTCCCGTCCACAACCGATGGGACTGGACGTTCGGGAGCGGCGCGACGATTGTGGGGGTGGTGAACGACTTGGTGTTTCGAATCCCGGAGGCCTTCCCCTGAACGAGAACCCCGCGACCTCCCCCGACCGCACCCTTCCCGACACCCGCCAACGCGTCGTGCTGGTGGGGGCCGACCTGCCCGAGCACTACGGGAAGGCCATCGGCGGCCCCGCCGACCTGCACGAGCTCGGGCTGCTGGTCGACACCGCCGGCGGACTGATCGTGGGCACGGTCCACCAGAAGCGGGAGAAGCCCGAGGCGCGCACCTTCATCGGCAAGGGCAAGCTCGAGGAGCTGCGCGCCGTGGTCGAGGCGACCGGGGCCAACCTGGTGGTCTTCGACAACGAGCTGTCGCCGGCCCAGGGGCGCAACCTCACCAAGGAGCTGGGCGGCAAGGACAAGAAGGAGAAGAAGGACAAGTTCGCGCCGCCGCCGGTCGGACCCGACGGCGCCCCGATCCGCAAGACGCGGGTCCGCAGCGCGGTCGAGGCCGGGGACAAGGTCTCGGTCATCGATCGCACCGAACTGATCCTGGACATCTTCGCGATGCACGCCCGCACCCGGCAGGCCCGGCTGCAGGTCGAGATGGCGCAGCTGCAGTACCAGCTGCCGCGCCTGGTGAAGCTCTGGTCCCACCTCGAACGGCAGGCCGGCGGCATCGGCACGCGCGGCCCCGGCGAGACGCAGCTCGAGACCGACCGCCGCCTGGTCAAGCTGCGGATGGCCCACCTCAAGAAGGAGCTGATCGCGATCGACGAGGCGCGCACGGTGCAGACGCGCCGCCGCCGGGAGCAGTTCGCGGTCTCCCTGGTCGGCTACACCAACGCCGGCAAGTCCACCCTGATGAACGGGATCACCGGGGCCGGCGTTCTGGTGGAGGACAAGCTCTTCGCCACGCTGGACGCCACGACCCGGCGCGTGGAGATCGACGAGCGGCGGCAGTTCCTGCTGTCGGACACCGTCGGCTTCATCCGGCGGCTGCCCCACCACCTGGTCGAATCGTTCCGGGCCACGCTGCAGGAGGTGGCCGAGAGCGACCTGTTGCTGCACGTGGTCGACGCCTCGCACCCCGACCCCGAGCACCCCATCGCCGCGGTGGACGAGGTGCTGGGCGAGCTGGTGCCCGACGGGCTGCCGACCCTGATGGTCTTCAACAAGATGGACCGCCTGCCGGCCGAGCTCGCCGAGACGCTGCGCAACCAGTTCGGGCGGCGCTACGAGGGCGCCCTGTTCGTCTCCGCGCTGGACCCCGCCGGTTGCGCCGCCGTGCGCGAAGCCGTCGAGGCCCGGCTGCTGTCCGGCGAACGTGTTGTGCGCCTGGAGGTGCCGTACACCCGGATGGACCTCGTGGCGGTCTTCCACCGCACCGGTTCGGTGCTGGAGGAGGAGCACGACGAACACGGCGTGCGCCTGGCGGTGCGGCTGAAGGAGGAGGAGCTGAGCCGCCTGCTCGGCCGCGACAGCGGGGTGAAGGTGATCCCATGACCGACGCCGACGACCTGCGCCGCCTCTTCCTGCTGCGCGACGACGTCGCCTTCCTGAACCACGGCTCCTTCGGGGCCTGCCCTCGCACCGTCTTCGACGCCTACCAGGCGCTGCAGCGCGAGCTCGAGGCCGAGCCGGTCGACTTCCTGGCCCGCGAGCGCACCCTGCCCGGCCGCCTGGCCGCCGCCCGCGCCCGGTTGGCCGCCTTCGTGGGCGCCGACCGCGACGAGATCGTCTTCGTGCCGAACACCACCACCGGTCTGAACATCGTGGCCCGCTCCCTGGACCTGCGTCCCGGCGACGAAATCCTCTCGACCGACCACGAGTACGGCGCCATGGACCGCACCTGGGCCTTCGTCTGCGGGAAGACCGGCGCGTCGTATGTGCGGCGGCCGCTGTCGCTGCCGCTGGGCGATCCGCGGGAGGTCGTCGACGCGGTGTGGGGCGGCGTGAACGAGTGCACACGCGTGCTCTTCGTCAGCCACATCGCCTCGACCAGCGGCGTCCGGCTGCCGGTGGAGGAGCTGGTCGCACGGGCGCGCGAACGGGGCATCTTCACGATCATCGACGGCGCCCACGGGCCCGGGCAGCTGGACCTGGACCTGCACGCCCTCGGCGCCGACGTCTACGTCGGCAACTGCCACAAGTGGCTGATGTCGCCCAAGGGGGCGGCGTTGCTCTACGTGCGCGCGGACCGGCAGGATCTGGTCGAGCCCCTGGCCGTGAGCTGGGGCTGGCGCGCCGAGAAGCCTGGCCCGAGCCGGTTCGTCGACGAGCAGGAATGGATCGGGACGCGCGACGTGTCGGCGTACCTGGCGGTGCCGGCCGCGCTGGACTTCTTCGCGCAGCACGACTGGCCGCGCGTGCGCGAGCGCTGCCGCGAGCTGCTGCGCGAGACCCGCGAGCGGCTGCTGGCGGTCGTCCGCCTGCCGGCCCCCTGCCCGCCCGATCCCTGGCTGTTGCAGATGGCGGTGGTGCCGCTGCCGGCGGGCGTCGACGCGACGGTGCTGCAGCGGACCCTGCGCCGCGACCACCTGGTCGAGGTGCCGGTGACCCGCTTCGCGGACCGCGACTGGCTGCGCGTCTCGATCCACGGCTACAACACGTCGCAGGACGTCGACCGCCTGGTCGCGGCGCTGCGGGCCGAACTGGGCTGATCCGGCCGATCAGCGCTTGCCGCCGCCGCCCGGTCGCGGCTAACATCGCCCCCGCGATCTGTTCGAGCCCCCAAGCCGGGAAGGAACCCGGCCGCGAAGGGACGGAGTCCGTTGAGACCACTGTTCGCCAACCGCAGCTTCCTGGCGGTCTGGGCCGCGTCGTTCGTCAGCGGCCTCGGCGACAAGATCGCGATCCTGGCGTTCTTCTCCCTCGTCTACCACCGCACCGGCGACGTGGCGAGCCTCGGGCTGCTAGCCGCCGTGCAGGTGCTGCCCGGCGTGCTGCTGGGGCCGTTCGCCGGCGTCATGGTCGACCGCTGGAGCCGGCGCGGCATGATGATCGCCAGCGACCTGTTCTCCACGGCGGTGGTCTGCGCCATCCCCTTCGTGCCGGAGCTGTGGCAGGTCTACCTGCTGGCGTCCCTGCTGGCCGCCGGACGCCACCTGACCGGGCCGGCGCGCATGGCCCTGCTGCCGGACCTCGTGCCGGCGGAACAGCTCGGCCACTCGAACGCCCTGTTCATGATCTCGCAGAACGCGATGCTGCTGGTGGGCATGGCGGCGGGCGGTCTGATCGTCCACGCGCTGGGGGTCGTGACGGCGTTCCTGGTCGACGGCGCCACGTTCCTGATCTCGGCGGCGATCCTGGCGGTCCGGCCGTTCCGCTACCTCGCGGCCGAGCAGCAGCCGGCGGGCGGCGCTGTCGTGGAGAAGCCCGCCGAGAAATGGCACGACATCCGCCAGGGGGCGGTGTGGTTGTGGGGCCGGCCGTCCCTGCGTTTCGCGGTGCTGTTCCTGGGGCTGGTGACGATGGTCACGGCGATGCAGCCGCCGCTGGTCTACGAGTTCGTCACCAGGATGCTCGGGCGCAGCGAGGGGGACCTGGGCCTGATCTTCGCCACCGCCGGCCTGGGCGGGTTGCTGGGCGCCGCGGCCGGGGTGCTGACCCGTGGCGCGCGGCGGCCCCTGCGGGCGGTCGGCCTGCTGGTGGCGTTCGACGGGCTGCTGCTGGGGCTGTTCGCCGTGAACCGCAGCTTCGCCGGGGCGCTGATCCTGTTCGCCCTGTTCGGCGCGATCAGCACCGGCATCCAGATCAACCTCGCCACGTTCCTGCAGCGGGAGACGCCGCCGGAACGCCGCGGCCGCATCTTCGGCTGGCTGGGCCCGCTGCTCGGGCCGGTGACCCTGCTGTCGGTCCTGGCCGGTCCGACCCTGGCGTCCCTGTGGGGGGTCGGGCAGGTCCTGCTGGTCGCGGCGATCGCCGAGATCATCTTCGGTCTGGCCGGCGCCCTGCGGGCTCCCGGGGCCGACCGGCCTGCCTGCGCCTGACCCGCCTTCATCCCAACCCGTTGAAAATGCATACGACAACGGCCCTGTATCGGGAGCCGCCCCCCTTGATTTTTCCCCGGCGATGGGCGACGATTAGCCGGTCAGGACCGCCTTAAAACCATCCCGTCCGTGGCTTTCGAATTCGCCGAGGAGGCACCCATGGAGATCCGGGTCACCCGTCATCCGAACCCGCCCGCGCCCCCGCGCGGCGATTTCGGTTTCGGCAGCATCTTCACCCCGCACATGTTCGAGATGCCGTACCGGGATGGAGCCTGGGGCAGGCCGGTCATCGTCCCGTACCACGACATCGTGCTCGATCCGGCGGCCAAGGTGCTCCACTACGGGCAGGAGATCTTCGAGGGGATGAAGGCCTACGCCCATCCCGTGGACGGCTCGGTCCACATGTTCCGGCCCGACATGAACATCGCCCGTTTCGGCCACTCCTGCGACCGGATGTGCATGCCTCGGGTCGACGCCAAGCTTTTCATGGAGGCCCTCAAGCGGCTGATCGACCTGGACCGCGACTGGGTGCCGAATTCGCCCGACGCGCTCTACATCCGCCCGACGATGATCTCCACCCAGCGCGGCCTGGGCGTCAAGGCGAGCACCGAGTACCTGTTCTACATCATCATCGGCCCGGTCGGCAGCTACTTCGCCGGCGGCAGCAAGCCGCTGCGGGTCAAGGCCGAGGCCACCTACGTGCGCTCGGCGCCCGGCGGGGTCGGCGGGGCCAAGACCGGCGGCAACTACGGGGCCGCCCTGCTGCCGATCAAGCTGGCGCAGCAGGAGGGGTTCGACCAGATCGTCTGGCTGGACGCGCGCACGATGTCATCGGTCGAGGAGATGGGGGCGATGAACATCGCCTTCGTCTACGCCGACAAGGTGATCACCGCCGCCACCGGCGACACCATCCTCAAGGGTGTGACCCGCGATTCGGTCGGGGTGCTCTGCCGCGACTTCGGCCTGAACTGGACCGAGACGCCGCCATTGATCCACGACCTCTGCGCCGACGCCGACGGCGGCAAGCTGCTGGAGGCCTTCGCCTGCGGCACCGCGGCCGTCGTCACCTCCATCGGCTCGCTCAGCTACCAGGGCAAGGAGCACCGGGTGGGCGACGGCCAGGAGGGACCCGTCACGCGCCGGTTGCGCGAGGCGCTGTGCGCGATCCACGCCGGGACCAGCGACCTGCACCCCGAGTGGATCGAGAAGGTGCCGGTCTTCGCCCACGTCTGACCGCGGATGGGCCGATCGCGACGAACGGGGCCCCGGCCGACCGGCCGGGGCCTCCTTCTTGCCGGGTCGCGCCGTTCGGCGATGGCGCCCGGCGGCCGGCTGTGGCAGTCTGTGCCCACGTCCCTCCTCCCGCGTCCGACGTCCGGCGGGGGAGACAGCGGCAAGGAGACCCATGCTCAAGAACCTGGACCTGCAGCGCGCCCTGGTCTGCTTCGACCTCGAGACGACCGGCACCAGCCCGGACCGCGACCGCATCGTGGAGATCGGGCTGGTCCGCGTGGAGCCGGACGGCTCGCGCCGCAGCTACCGCACCCTGGTCAACCCCGAGATGCCCATCCCGCCGCAGGCGACCGCCGTCCACGGGATCTCCGACGACGACGTGTGCGACGCCCCGATCCTGGCCGCGGTCGCGCCCGAGATCCACGCGCTGTTCGAGGGGGCCGACCTCTGCGGCTTCAACTCGATCGGCTTCGACGCGCCCCTGCTGGAGGCGGAGCTGCGCCGCGTCGGGGCACCGCTCGAACACGCGGGGCGGCGCCACCTGGACGCCATGCGCATCTTCCACGCCATGGAGCCGCGCACCCTGACCGCGGCCTACCGCAAGTTCTGCGGCAAGGACCTGACCGAGGCCCACGCCGCGCTGGCCGACGTCGAGGCGACCCTCGAGGTGCTCGACGCCATGGTCGGCCGCTACGACGAGCTGAGCGGGGACGTCGACGACCTGCACCGCGTCAGCAACCCCAACGAGGGCCGCTTCGTCGACCGCACGCGCAAGTTCGAGTGGGACGACCAGGGCCGGGCCTGCTTCACCTTCGGCAAGCACCAGGGCAAGCCGCTCGAGGAGATCGCCCGCACGACGCCCGGCTACCTGAGCTGGATGCTGGGCAACGACTTCAGCGACGAGGTGCGCGGGATCCTGAACGACGCTCTCGTCGGCCGCTTCCCGGCCAAGACCACAACCGCCGATCCGCCCGCCGCCGCCCCGCCGCCCGCACCGGCGGACGCGACTCCGGAGGCGCCGTCCGGACCCCCGACCCTGTTCCCCGACGGAGGATGAGCGACATGAGCGACGAGACGGGCGTGCCGATCGGCACGGTGGGCTGGTTCGACCTGACGGTCGAGGACGCCGAGGGGCTGCGGGACTTCTACGGCGAGGTCGCGGGCTGGAGCTTCGAGCTGGTCCCGATGGACGGCTACGACGATTACCTGATGATCAACCGCGACGGTGGGGTCGTCGCGGGGATCTGCCACGCGCGGGGCCCGAACACGGGACTGCCGCCGCGGTGGCTGGCGTACGTCACGGTCGCCGACCTCGAGGCGAGCCTCGAGGCCTGCTCGGCCCGCGGCGGCAAGGTGATCACGGGGCCGCGGTCGCTGGGCGAGTACGGGACGTTCTGTGTGATCTGCGACCCGGCGGGGGCGCACGTGGCCTTGTTGCAGCCTCTCGGCGAGGGGATCTAGGACGACCGGGTCTAGACGTCCAGGCTCGGGATGTCCTCGCCGCAGTGCTCGGGGTCGGGCCAGTAGCTCTCCTCGGCCGGCTTCACGTTCGGCGTGAACACCATCATGCCCGCCAGGAACCCGTACAGCCCGATCACGAGCGAGACCGGCACCCACCAGGGCAGCAGCCCCATCGAGAACAGGCCGGGCAGGCCCTCCCGCTGCACGTCAGCGGGCAACCCCCACGCGCGACCCATCCAGGCGACCAGCATGAAGGCGAAGATGTAGATGTAGTTGCGCTTCAAGCGCGCCCGCATTGCCTGCAGCCGCGTGATCTTGAACTTCGGGTGCAGCAGGTCCTCGGCGACCTGGTCGCCCCAGCCCTCCATCGGGCTGTGCGGGTCGCGGCGCAGGATCGGTCCGTAGAAGTTCTCCTCGATCATCCTGACCCGCGAGCGCCAGACGTCGAAGAAGCGGAAGCGCCGCGCCTCGTGGTAGAGGAACATCAGGTTGGCGTACATGCCGGTGATGATCGTCTCCTGGGCGTACTGCGGGTTGCTGAAGCTGAAGGTCAGGATGCCGACCGTCGAGACCAGGGCCCAGTGCGTCGTGGTGTCCAGGCGCTTGCGCCACTCCAGGGCGCGGTGCATCTCGCCGCGGTAGAGGTGGACCATGGCGGTGACGTACTCCCCCCGGCCGAGCGGTTCCGCTTCGTAGTCGGCGCGCTTGAGCGTGGCGGGATCGGCCTGCGGGTAGATGGGGGAGGAGCCGCGTTCGTCTTTCATGGCCGCAATCTACCAGGGTCGCCCGGCATGGGCAAGCCCGGTCAGGACCGCCCGCGTTTGACGTTTTCTCCGTTCGCACCTTGCTTATCGTCATCTCGGAGGAGACGCAATGGGTTCGAACACGCTGCGGCGGGCGCCCCGGAGGCTCGCCGTTCTGATTTCGATGTCGATCGCCACGGCCGCAGGGGCCCAGGCGGACCTGTCCGCCCTGTTCGCGCCGGCCACCGGCGCCGAGGTGGCGGCGGTGGCGCAGGATTGGGCCGGGCGCCTGCCCACGCCCACGAACTGGCAGGTCGTGCGGGCCGGCGTCGACACCGCAACGGGCTACGCGGTGCAGGCCGTCAGCCACGAGATCGAAGGCTTCACCCACTACGGCGGGCTGCGCTTCCCGCGGGAGTGGCAGCCTCAGGGCCGCTTTCCCGTCCTGGTGCTGCTGCACGGCGGCTTCGACGGACTGACCCTCGACTTCCTGGTGAATTTCGACCGGGACTTCCCGGGCACGTCCATCGCCGACAGCTTCCTGGTCGTCGCTCCCACCTTCCGCTCCGAACCCCTCAACGGCGGCGGGCCGCTGGGCTACCGTACCAGCGGCGGCGACCCGTCGCCCTTCGACCGCGACTGCGACGACACGATGGCGCTGCTGACGGCCGTGCTGCTGAACATCCCGCAGGCGGATCCCGGCTACGTCGTCGTGCTCGGCGGCAGCCGCGGCGGCAACGTGGCCTACCACCTGGCCTTGCGGGACCCGCGCGTGCGGCGGACGGCGATCCGCTACGGCCCGACGGACTTCTTCATGGACCACGTGCGTCTGGGCGCCCAGGAGCGCCTCGACACCGGGATCACCGCGGACTCCTTGGGCCGCGAAGCGGCGGACCTGATCGCGGCTCCCTGGTTGGCCGGGCAGCTCACCCTGGCCCAGGCGCGGCATGCCCTGATCTCCTGGTGCGTCGTGCCCCACCTGCGCGCCGAGGTCCCCCTGCAGATCCACCACGGCGAACTGGACGACACCATCCCGATCCTGCACAGCGCGCGCGCCGATTCGGTCATGGTCGCCGAAGGGGCCGCGGCGCCGAACTACGTCTATTACGTGTACCCGCAAGGCAGCCACGTCCCGAGTTCCCTGCTCGGCAGCGAACAGCGGATCCTGGACTACCTGCTGGCGCTGCCCGCCCCGACCGAAGCGGGGGCGGCGCCGCCCCGCCCGGCGAGGCTGCTCGGCTGGCCGAATCCCTTCGCCGGCGGCACGATGGTGATGCTGGCCGGTTCCGGCGCGGCCGACAAGGCCGCCCCGGCGACGGCGTTGGTGGAGATCCGCGACGCCCGCGGCCGCCTCGTGCGGCGGTTGGAGCTCGCGCCTGACGGGTCCGCCTTGAGCCGCCGCTGGGACGGTCGCGACGCCGACGGGCGGGAAGTGGCCGCCGGCGTGTATGTCGCCACCCTGCGCGACCGCCGGGGAGCCGCATCGCTGAAGCTGGTGCGGCTGCGCTGAAGGTGTTGCGGTTTCCGGATGTACCTCTCAACCCGCGGCGGTACGGGCCGATGATATCCCCCATGAAGGATTTCGCCAGATTCGACCCCCAGCGGTTCAGCTGGAAACGCGTCTTTCTGCTGGTGGCGGCCGTTCAGCTCGTGCTGATCGTCACCCTGGTGGTCTACTGGCGCTGGTTCCGCGCCGAGTTCTTCCCCTACCCGATCAACGAGGACGGCACCGTCACCGTCGCCGGCGGCGAGCAGCCCTTGCTGGTGGGTTACGGCGCGCTGATCCCGCCGCCGTGGACCTTCACGGGCGTCGGCACGGATACCCTGTACCTGGCCGGGATGCCGTTCGAGCCCATGCTGAGGCCCGATCCCGCCGACGGGCTGCCCATGCCGATGAGCGACCGGCTGCGCACGGTGCAGATCATGCTCGAGGAGGCGGAGGCGGCCTACCAGACCGCGGACGGCAAGGAAGACGGGATGCGGCTCTTCGCCGCCGAACTGGAGAAGTCGCTGGGCACGGTGCTGGAGACGGTGATCCTGGACGTGCCGGGCGAGCTGCTGGTCTGCCGCTTCGTGGGCGACCTGCCCGAGATCACGGTGAACTTCGTGCACGAGCCGCACTGGATCGAACCGCGGGAGGCGCTGCGCCACCGCCAGTACGACGCGATGCGGGTCTTCATCGAATGGATGTCGGCGACGCCGGACGGCGTGTTCGGTTTCGGCGAGCGCCACATCGTGGTGTCCGACGATCCCGACGCCCGCGCCGAGCACCTGCGGGTGCTGCAGGCCCTGCGGGGCGTCAGCACCGGGATGCGCCGCGTCCCGACGTCGGACGACGTGCGCCACGCGCTCGCCGACGACGCGCTCTGCGACAAGTACGACGGCCTGATCCAGGACTACCTGTCGTTCCGGGCCGCCGGCACCGTCACGCGCTAGCTCGCCAGCTCGCGGGCGCGCGCAGCGCCGCGGTACGGCCCCCCGCTTCCCGCACGGAGAACTCCCAGAACGGGACCCAGGTCAGGGCGACGAGGTCCACCCGCACATCGGTGCGGCGCGGCTTGATCGCCACGGCCGCGATCTCCTTCGCCGCGGCGTCCCAGCGGTCCGCGACCGCGGCCGCTTCCCGCGCGAGCTGCGCACGCAGCTCGGCGATCTCCCGCTCCAGGCCGGTGACCATCCGCTCCGTTTCCGCGATGTCCATCCGGGCGCTGTCGGTCAGGTGACGCTTGCGCGCCGCCGCCGCCAGGCCGGTGCGCCGCCGCCCGCCGAACGCGCCGAGCATGCCGGCGAGCGTCTCGCCCGCCGACAGCAGCTCCTCGCGCTGGCGCGAGGCGTGGTCGGCCCGGTCCTGCGACAGCTCCGCCTGTTCGCGCTCCAGCCTGGCCGTCAGGCGGGCCAGCGCCGTCTCGGCCTTCGTCCGCAGCTTGTCGACGTCGGCGTCGCGGCGCTCGCGGGCCGCGAGCAGCGCGCGACCGGTGAACGCCGCGGTCGACTCGCCGGGCCGGCCGTGGAGGTCCAGGGCGGGGCAGTGGGGCAGGGACAGTTCGCGGTCATGGTAGAGGTGGTCGGCGAAGTCCTTCGCCGCCGCCTTGTAGACCGCCGCCGCGCTCCAGCCAGCGGGCAGCGGCGCGAACAGGGCGCCGGCCTCGGGACCGGCGGCCAGGGCGCCGGCTACGAGCGCCGTGGGCTCGGCTTCGCGCCAGCGGATCATCGCGCCGGCGTCCCGCATCCCCGCCAGCAGGCCGACGGCCTGCTCCGCGTCCACGCCCAGCCTGCGGTCGACGAAGGCGACGCGACCGAAAGCTCCGAGCCGCGGCTCGTAGACCAGCATCGCGTCGGCGACGTCCAGGTGCCCGCGCTCCGCTTCTAGAGCGGCCAGGGCCGCCTCGCGGGACAGGGTCGCGGGTGCCCAGGACTGTGGCACGGCGGGTGGCAAGGGTGGTGGGATGGCGAGGGGGGGCGCGGAATCACCGGGCGTCGTCGCGGCGGTCACCGCCGGAACCGGCGCCGCGGCGGTTGTCGTGTCGGTCGTCGCGCCCCGCGTGAGCGAGCGGATCTGGTCGCGTGTCAGGGGACCGCGCAGGTAGCTCATCGCCCAGCGCGTCTGCATCAGGACCGGCCCGTCGGCGTGCGTGTCGTGCAGCAGGAAGACGCGCTCGCCCAGGCCCGACAGCAGCGCGTCGGCCGTCTTGCGGTCGAAGCCGCCGGCCGCCGAGGCGAGCCCGTCGAGCACGCGCAGCTTGTCGCGCTCGGTCTGCAGCTTGCCCAGCAGCCAGATGCCGGCGTTCCCGAGCGCCTTGTAGTCCAGGTCGACGGGGTTCTGGGTGGTCAGCACCACGCCCAGGCCGCAGGCGCGGGCCTGCTTCAGCAGGGTCAGCAGGGGCTTCTTGCTGGGCGGCGCGGCCGTCGGCGGCAGGTAGCCGAAGACCTCGTCCATGTAGAGCAGCGCCCGCAGGCTGGTGGTGCCCGGCTGACGGCGCATCCAGGCGACGACCTGCTCCAGCAGGAGCGTCGTGAAGAACATGCGCTCGGCGTCCTGCAGGTGTGCGATGGAGAAGATGGCGTGGCGCGGCCGTCCGTCCGGTGCCCGCAGCAGCGCGTCGACGTCCAGCGGCTCGCCCTGCAGCCAGGACGCGAACGACGGCGCCGCGACGACCGCGTTCAGGGCCATGGCCAGCTCGAAGCGCTCCTGCGGCGGGAAGAAGACGTCCACGTCGAAGACGCCGAGCTTGTCCACGGGCGGTTTCTGCACCGCCGTGATCAGCTGCACCAGGTCCAGGTCGCGGCCCGCGCGCCAGGCGTGCTCGAAGATCGTCGAGAGCAGGATGTGCTCGCGGCCGCGCAGGGGGTCCGCCTCGACGCCGGCCAGGCCGAGCAGGGCGCCGACGGTGCCCGCGATCTGCTCGCGGCGGGCCTCCTCGTTCCCCTCCCAGCCGCCGACGGGCGCGCGTAGCGAGGCGAGGATAGACACCGGGGTGCCCGCGTCCGAGCCCGGGGTGTAGATGCGGAACTCGGCGCTCGCCTTCAGGCGGCGGATGCGGTCGGCATCCTGGTCCCAGGCGGCAAGCCCCTCGCGCCAGGCGGTCGCCGTGGCGGCGGCGCATTCCTGCGGGGTCTGGCCCTTGCGACGCGCGTCGTCGGGGTTGACCCAGGGCAGGAAGTCCTCGGGCCGCAGCTCGGGGAAGGTGAGCAGCAGGTTGGCGAGGTCGCCCTTGGGATCGATGATGATCGCCGGCACGCCGTCGAGCGCCGCTTCCTCGAGCAGGGCGATGCACAGCCCGGTCTTGCCCGAGCCGGTCATGCCCACGCAGACGGCGTGGGTCGTCAGGTCGCGGGCGTCCAGCTGCAGGTGCGCGCCGGGCTTCACGCCGGCGACCGGATCGCATTCCTTGCCGAGGTAGAAGGCTCCGAGCCGCTCGATCGGTGGCATGGTCGCGCTCCCGCGCTAGAGGACGAACTGGCCGTCGCGCATCAGTTGACGGTGCGATCCGTCCTCGTAGACGACGTCCATCGACGGCGTGTGGAACAGGTAGTCGATGTGGACACGCGAGCGGTTGCGGCCGCCGGGCATGTCCTCGTTGCTGCCGAAGGCGATGTGCGCCGTGCGCAAGGCCTTCTCGTCCTCCAGCATGCAGCCGACCAGGCGGGCGCCCGGGTTCAGGCCGATGCCCAGCTCGCCAACGACGTTCGCATGGTCGTCGGCCGCGCACAACGCCTCGATCTCGGTCCGCAGCGCGGCGTCGGCGCAGGCGACCCGCGTCACGCGCCCGCCGGACAGTTCCAGGGTGACCGGCGCCGCCGGCTTGCCGATGGCGCCGATGGGACCGTCGGCCACCAGCACGCCCTCGCCCTCGGTCTCGATCGGGGCGCAATAGACCTCGCCGCAGGGCAGGTTGACGCCGACGTCGACGGTCGCGTGCACGTCGGACTGGAACGGCCGCCCGCGCAAGCCCAGCACCAGGTCGGTGCCGCCGGGGGCGGTGATGCGGACCGAGACGGCGTCGCGCAGGTTGTCGATCAGCCGGTCGGCACGCGCGCGCATGGCCGCGTAGTCCACGGCCAGCGGGCCGTCGTCGAGCATCGCCTCGGTGATGCCGGGCGCGTGGCCGAGGCGGATCCGCTGCGTGGCTTCGATGGCGCGGATCCAGGCGATGCGGAAGGGCACCTCGGCATTCGCCGCGGAGAAGGCGTTGATCACCACCGTGCGGCCGGCGAGGCGGTCGATCATGCCCGCGGGCGGTGCGGCGTGGGGCCGGCCCTGTTCGGGGATCAGGTAGGTGTCGGTGTCGCAGCCCTCGGCTTCGGCCGTCGCGGCGAACACCTCGGCCACGCCGCGGGTGACCGTGTCGGTGACGATCAGGACACGGTCGTGGCGCTTCAAGTCCAGCACGTGGGTCAGCGCGCTGCGCGCGGCGCGGACCCGTTCTTCGCGGTTCGTCATCGTCGCCCTCCCGGCGGGTGGTGGGCTCCCTCGCGCGCAAGATGGGCATTTCCCCGCGTCTTGTCCAGCGGCGGCCGCCGGCGGTGGGTGCCGGAAGCGGACCGGCCGCGATCCCCGTCCTTGGGAAGCGCGGCCGGCGATGACACGTGTCGGGTGGACCATAGCAGATTCCGGATGCGCCGTGCGTGCAATCTTGCGTCGGCGGGCGGGCGGGTCCAGGATGGGGAGCGGGAGGATCCGAAATGAGCGTCGACCCGCACGCCGACCGCGAACGCCGCCTGCATTTCCTGGACCGCCGCCTCGCCGCCGCGCAGAAGCGGTGGTCGCTGTTCGCCGACGGGGACCGTGTCCTGCTCGGCCTGTCCGGCGGCATGGACAGCGTGACCCTGCTGCACCTGCTCGCGCGTCGGCGCCGCGCCGCGCCCTGCGGGTTCGCGCTGGCCGCGATGCACGTGGAGTTCCCGGAAGCGGAGGGACGCGCGGAGCGCCGCCGGCGGCTGGAGGATCTCTGCGCCGGTCTGGACGTGCCGCTGGCGATCGCGGCGGCCGATCCGGATCCCGGGCCGCCCGCGGGCGTGCGGCCGGCCCACCCCTGCTTCCGCTGCGCCCGCGAGCGGCGGCGGTTGCTGTTCACGCACGCCGTAGAGCACGGCTTCGGCAAGCTGGCGCTGGGCCACCACCTGGACGACGCCGCCGAGACGGTCCTGATGAACCTGCTGTTCAAGGGCGGGCTGGAGGGGCTGCCGCCGCGCCGCGACTTCTTCGACGGGCGCGTGGCGCTGGTCCGCCCCCTGCTGCTGGCCGAGAAGGCCGAGATCGCCCGCGCCGCGGCCACCCTCGATTTCCCCTTCGTGCCCTGCCTCTGCGACCGCGCGGCCGGCGGCCTCGGTTCCGAACGCGACCGCGCCCGCGATTACCTGCGCTCGCTGGGCCGCAACGCCCGCACCGCCAAGCGGCACCTGCTGCGCGCCTCGCTGAGGGAGCGCCCGCCCGAGGTCCGGCCCTGAACGGGACCGGCCGCGGCTCCACCCGGGGACCGCGGCCGGTGTTCGCTCCGGCGGAGACCGGACGGACCGCCTAACGGGCCGCCCTGGCGGCGATCGCCGCGGCCATGTCGGTCGTGGTCGAGTCGCCGCCCATGTCGTAGGTGCGGACCTGGCCCTCGGCGATGACCTCGGCGACGGCCCGCTCCAGCCGCGCCGCCAGGTCCTTCTCGCCCAGGTGGTCGAGCATCATCTTGGCCGACAGGATCATGGCGATCGGGTTGACCTTGTTCAGGCCGACGTACTTCGGGGCCGAGCCGTGGCTGGGCTCGAAGATCGCGACCTCGTCGCCGATGTTGGCCGAGCAGGCGAAGCCCAGCCCGCCCACCAGCTGGGCGCACAGGTCGCTGATGATGTCGCCGAACATGTTGCTGGAGACCAGGACGCCGTAGTCCTGCGGGTTCTTGATCAGCCACATGCACATCGCGTCGATGTTGGTCTCCCACAGCGCGATGCCGGGGAACTCCTTGGCGATCTTGCGGGCCTCGCGGACCATCAGGCCCGAGGTCTCGCGCACCACGTTCGGCTTCTCGACCACCGTGACGGACTTGTAGCCGAACTTCTGCGCGTACTCGAAGGCGTCGCGCACGATCTGCTCGCAGCCCTTGCGCGTGAAGATGCGGCAACTGACCGCGATGTCCTCGTTGGCGCTCGCGTCCAGGCGCCCCATCTGCGCGGGATGGGTCTTCTTCATGGCGTCGCGGATCTCCTGCGGCAGGGGGTGCCACTCGACGCCCATGTACAGGTCCTCGGTGTTCTGGCGGAAGACCACCAGGTCGAGGTCCTCGCGGAAGTTCAGCGGGTTGCCCGCGTAGGCCTTGCAGGGGCGCAGGTTGGTCCGCAGGTTGAACTTCTGGCGCAGGCCGACGATGGGGCTGCGGTAGACGTGCCCCTGGCCCCTCAGCTCGGGGATCAGCTCCTGCTCCGCCTCCTCCTTCGGCTTGCTGGTGATGGCGCCGAACAGGGCGGCGTCCACGTCGCGCAGCATCGCGAGGGTGCGGTCGGGCAGCGGGTTGGCCTCGGTCCGCCAGATCTCCCAGCCGATGTCGCCGTGGATGTACTCGGCGTCGAAGCCCATCGCGTCCAGGACGGTCCTGGTCGCGTCCATCACGTCCACGCCCACGCCGTCGCCGGGCATCCAGCCGATGCGGTACTTGGCCATCGCACGATCCTCCTGATATGGGGCGCTCGTCCTCGACGGCCCTCACCTGAAGGGACGCCGTCGAACGTGGTTGCCGTCTTCAAAGATATACGGGCGAGGCGGTCGCGAAAACCCGAATCAGCGGCCGGACCGGTCGTTGCGGAAGGGCGGGGTCGCGGTGTCGGCGCTGGAAGCCGGGGCCGCACGGCGGCCGGCGGCGATCTCGGCCTCCAGGATCCGGTGCAACCGCTGGATCTCGGGCGCCGCCGCCCGCGCGGTGTTGCGGGTCGCGAGGCGGATGTTCACGGTCAGGGCGACCGCGACGAAGATCAGGGGGATGGCGAACGGGAGCCAGCGGCGGCGGCGATGGGCCCCCAGCAGGCGCACGCACCCCAGCGTGCCGGCGGCCAGGATCACGCAGAAGCCCACCGCGGCTAGGTAGAGGGCGCGCACGTTCAGCCACTCGCCGCTGCCGGCGATCAGCGCCGCCGGGATCACCGTGATGTACGTCCAAGCGATGAAGAAGCGCAGCGCCTTGCTGCCGAACAGGAAGCCGAAGAAGCTGAAGCTCACCAGCCCCAGGGAGACCAGGGTCCGCACCAGCACGCGCCAGTCGTAGATGAAGCGCACGACGGGATGGGACGAGGTCACGAGATCGCTGACCTGAAGCGGGAACACCAGCAGGTTCAGGTAGCGGAAGATCGTCTTGAAAGCGTCCCAGGTGAATTCAGGCGCGCCCGGGCGGCCGTCGACGTGCACCGGCGGCTGTTCGTAACCCCACAGGACCTTCGCGACGTAGAACGACACGCCCACCGCGAGCAGGATCAGCAGGGACGGCGAGAGGACCGAGCGGCCGCCGCGCTCCCGGTAGAACAGGAGCTTGTAGACCAGCAGGCAGCCCAGGAGCGAGAACGAAGCCGGGCGCGTCAGCCCGGCCAGGACGAACACGGCGAGGCCGACCAGGAACCAGGGGGTCCTCAACCGCCCCCCGTGCCGGAAGTCGTTGCGGATCATGCAGTAGAGGACGACGAGGTAGAACAGCGCGATCAGCAGCGATTCCAGGCCGGCGAGGCTGAGCAGGCCCTTGCCGTAATGGCCGACCGCGAGGGCGAAGAGCAGCGACGATGTCAGCGCCATCCGCTCGTGTGGGAACAGCATGTTGACCAGCAGGTAGACCACGAAGGCGTTCAGACCGTGCACGGCGAGGTTGACGGCCAGGTAGCCCGCCGGGTCGTGCCCGAAGGCGCCGGACTCCAGCAGGAACACCACCTGCAGCAGGGGTTGGCTGAAGTACGTGCCGAGGTGGCTGAAATAGCCGGCCAGGTTGCCCTGCATGACGTGGGCGTCGCGGAGGATCTCGAAGTCGACGGGGTTCCACAGGGGCGTGTCCAGGACGTGGCGGAACACGGCGAACACGACCGCCTCGAGCAGCAGCAGGACCGACAGATGGTTCCAGGGTCGACGCATGGGGAGTCCTGTCCGCATTCCGCGTACGGTCTCGGTTCCGTCGCCCGCCATCATGCTCTATGATGTGCCGTCGGGCAACCTCGGGTCGGGCCGGCAGTCATGCCGCCGGCCGGCCCCCACTTCATCGGCAGGAACCCCGCGTGCCTTACGTCTCCCGCGGCGGCGACAAGCTGGCCTGCGCCCTGGACGCCTTCGGGATCGACCCCGCCGGCCTGGTCTGCGCCGACCTGGGCTGCAGCACCGGCGGCTTCACCGACGTGCTGCTGCGGCGCGGCGCCCTGCGCGTCCACGCCGTGGACACGGCCTACGGGGTGCTGGACTGGCGCCTGCGCAGCGACCCGCGCGTGGCGGTGCACGAGCGGACCAACGCCCTGCGCGTCGAACTGCCCGAGCCCGTCGCCCTGGTGGTCGTCGACGCCGGCTGGACGCGGCAGGAGCGGATCGTCCCGCGCGCGCTGGCCCTGCTCGCTCCCGGCGGGAGCGTCGTCAGCCTGATCAAGCCGCACTACGAGGCCCCGCCGTCGTCCCTGGTGGACGGCCGGCTGCCCCCGGACGAGTCCGCGCGCGTGCTGGACGGGGTCCTGGCGACCCTGCGCGGGCTGGCCCGCGTCGTGGCCGGCCCGGTGGCCTCGCCCGTGCCCGGCGGCAAGGGCGGCAACCTTGAGTTCCTGGTCCACCTGGCGGCGCGGGAACCCGCGGACCCGGCCTGAACCCGGCCGGTGGTTGCCACGGCCGGCCGTTCGGCCTACCCTGCCGCGATCGGATCCGCGAACCCCGACCCCGGAGTAGCCATGCGCCTTCAGCTCGACCGCCCCGCCGCCCGCTCGATCGCGACCCTCGCCCTTCTGCTGGGCGTCGCGGCGGTCGCCGCCGCCGCCGGGACAGCGCCGCCGCCGGTGCGCGGGGAGGGCCCCTGGAACCTGACCATCTTCCACATCAACGACACCCACACCGCCTTCATGCCCGAGCCCGCCACCTGGCGCGACGACCACGCGCCCGCCGGGGGGATCGTGGCGCTGGCGTCCCACCTGGAGGAGCAGCGGCGCGGCGCGACGGCGTCGCTGCTGCTGGACGCGGGCGACTTCATGACCGGCAACCCCGTCGGCGAGATCGAGGTCGACGGCGTGCTGGGCGGCGGCTGGATCGACATGCTGAACCTGCTGGGCATCGATGCCGGGGTGATCGGCAACCACGATTTCGACCTCGGGCGCGCGAACGCGCGCCGCCTGGCCGACCGCGCCGCCTGGCCGATCATGGCCCTGGACCTGCGCGACGAGCGCGGCGAGCTGGAGTTCGCGGATGCGCCGGTCGTCCTGGAACGGGGCGACCTGCGCATCGGCGTGATCGGGGTGACCTGCTCGGAGCTGTTCGACGTGACCGCCGACGTGCGCGTGGCCGGCCTGCGGTTGGACGATCAGCGCGCGGTGATCCGGCGCTGGATCGCCGAGCTGGATCCGCAGACCGACCTGTTGGTGCTGCTCACCCACGACGGGCTCGACGTCGACCGGGAACTGGCCCACGACCTGGCCGGGTCGGGGCTGGACGTGATCGTCGGCGGGCACTCGCACAGCCGCACCCGCGAGCCGCGCCTGGTCGACGGCATCCTGGTCGTGCAGGCGGGCAGTCACGCCAAGAACCTGGGCCGCCTCGACCTGCGCGTCGCCGACGACCGCGTCGTCGCCTACGACGGCCGCCTGGTCGAGGTGCTGGCCGAGGGGCGCCGCGCCGACCCGGCGCTCGAGGCGCTGGCGGAGTCCTACGCCGCGCGGGTGGACGCCGTGTTCGGCCAGGTCATCGGCCGGCTGACCCGCGACTGGCGCCGCGACGGCCGCGAGGAGAGCAACGTCGGCAGCTGGATCTGCGACCGGCTGCGGGAGGCGGCCGGCGCCGACGTCGCGCTGCTGAACTCCGGCACCCTGCGCCGCGACTTCCTGGCCGGGCCGGTGACCCTGCTGGACATCCACTCGCTGGTGCCGTTCAACAACACGCTCGAGACGTTCCGCATCGACGGCGCGGGCCTGCGCGGGATCGTGCTGGCGAACGCGCGCACGGCCGAGAACGGCGGCGAGGGTATCCTGCAGGTGTCGGGCCTGCGCTACGCCTACGCCTGGGCCGATTCCACGCCGGAAGTGCTCGAACTGACCGTAGGCGGGGAACCCCTGGACCCGGCGCGCGTCTATACGGTCGCGTGCCCCGACTTCGTGGTCCAGAAGGCCCGCATCTACATGGACATGGACCCGCCGGCCTCGACCTACGCCGGCCGGACGATCACCGAGGCGATCGCCGACGCCGTGCGCGAAACCGGCGTCGTCGACGCGATCACCGACGGGCGCATCACGCGCCGCTGACCCCGGAAGGAGACGACGCACATGGCACACGAGATCGATTACCAGATCCTGGGCGACGACCTGCAGGCCGTGGTGGTGGAGCTGGACCCCGGCGAGGCCGTGCAGGCCGAAGCCGGCGCGATGCTCTACATGGAGAACGGCATCGAGATGAACACCGGCACCGACGGCGGCATCTTCAAGGGCCTCAAGCGCGCGGTCACCGGCGAGAGCTTCTTCATCACCACCTTCAAGCACGGCGGCGCCGGCAAGAGCCACGTGGCCTTCGCGGCGCCCTACCCCGGCCGCATCATCCCCCTGGACATGAAGGCGCTGGGCGGCTCGCTGCTCTGCCAGAAGGACGCCTTCCTCTGCTGCGCCTACGGCATCGACATCACCATCGCCTTCACCAAGCGCCTCGGCGCCGGCATGTTCGGCGGCGAGGGCTTCATCCTGCAGCGCCTGAGCGGCGACGGCCTGGCCTTCGCCCACGCCGGCGGCGCGATCATCGTCAAGGACCTGGCCCACGGCGAGCACCTGCGCGTGGACACCGGCTGTCTGGTCGCTTTCCAGGAGTCGGTCGACTACGACATCAAGTTCGTCGGCGGCTTCAAGAACGCCCTGTTCGGCGGCGAGGGCCTGTTCTTCGCCAGCCTGACCGGCCCCGGCCGCGTCTACCTGCAGACGCTGCCCCTGAGCCGTCTCAGCGACCGCATCCTGTCGGCCCGCGGCGGCAACCGCGACGAGCACCGCGGCGTCGGCGGGTTGGTCGGCGGGAAGGGGCTGCTGGGGGATCTGCTCAGCGGGGGGAATTAGGGCTCCCACGGTGGCGGGGAACCTACGGCCCCGGGAGCGGTTCACCCCAGAATACACAGGCAGTCGCTAGGATAATCCTGTAGATTGTCGGCCTGTCGAACCCCCGCTCCCGACGTTCCGCCGGAGGAGAGCCCATGTCCAAGCGCTTGCCGATCACAGCCGTCACCGCCGCCCTGGTGTCCTTGATCGCCGCGGCCGTCGGCGCCGCGCCGGCCACCATCGCGCCGCTGCACGGCGGCGCCGTCACCACCACCAAGGCCCACGCCTTCGAGACCCTGATCACGCCGCAGGGCGTGCGCGTCTTCCTCTACACCGACGAGCTCGCGCCGGCCATGGTCGAGAAGGCGATCGGCACCGCCAAGCTGGCGCTGCCGGACGGCCGCACGCTCGAGGTGCCGCTGAAGGCGCACCAGCCGGCCGCCGGCGAGCCCACTTCCTACTTCTGCCCCATGCACGCCGAGGTCGTGCGGGACGCCCCCGGCAAGTGCGAGCTCTGCGGCGGGATGGTCCTCTTCGTGCAGGACCACCTGTTCGGCGCCGCCGATCTCGGCGACGTCGACCCTGCCGGGGTCTCGGCGCTGATCCGCGTGTCCGGCCTGCGGGGCGTCGAGAAGGAAGCGACTTTCACGCCGGCCTTCCCGACGCCCGACGGGAAGGCCGCAGCCGTTCGGGCGGGCGAAGAGTAGACGGCGTCGCCGGCGCGCCGGAGCTGCCGACCACCGAGCCGATCACGGCGCTCGCCGCTGCGGGCGATCCGGCCGCGGCCGTC
>DYDD01000022.1 GCA_020718045.1 Fibrobacter sp.
GCGCATCCACGCCGACGGCCGCGGCCAGCGCCGCCCAGGCCTCGGGCCAGGTCGCGGGCCGCAGCGCGCCGTCGCGCCGCAGCAGGGGCTCGCGCAGGCGCTGCGCATCGTGGAGCGGCCGGTAGGTGTCGCGGCCCTCGTCGCACATCCAGGCGCCGTTGACCGCCGCGTTGCGACGCGGCTTCAACCGGTAGACGGTGCCGGCCTCGTGGTCGATGCGCACGTTGCAGCCGGTGGCGCAGCCGTGGCAGAGCGAGGGCGTGCTCCTGAGCAGCCAGACCCGTTTCTTGAAGCGGAAGTCCAGGCTGGTGAGCGCGCCGACCGGGCAGATGTCGACCGTGTTCAGGCTGTAGGCGTTGTCGAGCTGGCGGCCGGGGGCGACGCCGATCTCGGCGCGGTCCCCGCGGTTGAAGACGCCCAGCTCGCCGGTGCGGGTGACCTCGTCGCAGAAGCGCACGCAGCGGCTGCAGAGCACGCAGCGCTCCTTGTCCAGCACGACGCGCGGCCCGATGACCTGCACCTTGGCCTTGTGCACCTTGTCGGACTTGCCCACCTCGGACTGGTGGAGCCCGTAGGTCATGTACTGGTCCTGCAGGCCGCATTCGCCGGCCTGGTCGCAGATCGGGCAGTCGACGGGGTGGTTGATGAGGTGCATCTCCAGGATCTGCTGCGCCGCCCGCCGTACCTTCTCGCTGCGGGTGTGCACGACCATGCCCTCGCGCACCGTCGTGTTGCAGGCGATGGTCAGCTTGGGCATCCCCTCCACCTCGACCTGGCAGAGGCGGCAGACGCCGGCCACGGACAGGTCGGGGTGGTAGCAGAAGTGGGGCAGCGCCTCCCCGCGCGCCGCACGGCAGGCATCGAAGAGCGACGTGCCCGCGGCGAACTCCAGCTCCCGGCCGTCGATCGTCACCTTGACCATGGGCTCAACTCCTGATCTCCCGCGCCCAGCGGGAGTCGGGTTCGGTCGCACGGCGCCCCGCGGCCAGCGCCTCGAATTCCGGCCGGAAGCGCTGCAGGAAGCTGCGCATCGGCATCACGGCGGCGTCCGCCAGGGGGCAGATCGTCAGGCCGGCCATGCCGTCGCAGACCCGCTCGAGCAGCGCGAGGTCCTCCGGCGCGCCCTCGCCCCGGCGCAGGCGTTTCACGATCCGGTGCAGCCAGCCCGTGCCCTCGCGGCAGGGCGTGCACTGGCCGCACGACTCGTCCCAGTAGAAGTGCATGAGCACCTGGATCAGCTCCACCATGTCGCAGCGCGCCGGGATGACGATCATCCCGCCGGAGCCGAGCATGGTGCCGGCCGCGGCCAGGGACTCGTAGTCCAGGGCCGTCTCCATGGCCTCCGCGGCCGTCAGCACGGGGACCGACGAGCCGCCCATGATCACGGCCTTCAGCTCCTCGCCGTCGGCCATGCCGCCCAGCCAGTCCGTGAAGAACTCCCGGAACGGCAGGCCCAGGGGGATCTCGTGCACCCCCGGCCGGCGCACCGGGCCGCTCACGCTGAACAGCTTGGTGCCGGGCGACTTCTCGGTGCCGAACTTCCGGTAGGCGACCGCCCCGTGCTCCAGGATCCAGGGCACGGCGGCCACGGTCTCGACGTTGTTGACGATGGTCGGCCGGCCCAGGAAACCGCTGACGGCCGGGAACGGCGGCTTGATGTTCGGCTGGCCCTTCTGGCCGGTCACCGAGTTGATCAGGCCCGTCTCCTCGCCGCAGATGTAGGCGCCGGCGCCCTTGTGCACGATCATCTCGAGCTCGTAGGCGCCGCCGAAGGCGCCCGGCCCGAGGTAGCCGGCGGCGTAGGCCTCGTCCACGGCCTTCTGCACGCGGTCGACCAGCCAGCCGAACTCGCCGCGGATGTAGATCACGCAGAGCTTCGCCCCGACCGCGAACGACGAGATCGCCGAGCCCTCGATCACCGCATGCGGGTCGTAGTCCAGCAGGTAGCGGTCCTTGAAGGTGCCGGGCTCGGACTCGTCGGCGTTGACCATGAAGTAGACCGTCTCGGCGCCCTGCGGCACGAAGCCCCACTTCACGCCCGCGGGGAAGCCGGCGCCGCCGCGGCCGCGCAGCCCGGAGGCCTTGACCTCCTCGCGCACGGCGGCGGCGCCCAGCTCGCCGACCGCCCGCTTCAGGGAGCGGTAGCCGCCGTCGGCCTCGTACGCCGCGAGGCGGTGGCCGTCGCGGCGGTCGAAACGGCGCGAGAGGATCCGGTACTGATCCTGGTTCATCCTAGCCCTCCAGATCCCGGTCGGTGTCCGGCCGGGGAGGATCGCCCCGGCGCAGGCCGTCGACGAGGGCGTCGGCCCTTTCGGGAGTCAGGTGCTCGTAGAGGTGCTTGCCCAGCTGCAGGCAGGGGCCCATGCCGCAGGCGCCGAGGCACTCGACGCCCTCCAGGGCGAACTCGCCGTCGGGCGTCGTCTCCCCCCGGCGGACCCCCAGCTTCCCCTCGAGGTGGGCCAGCAGCGGCTGCGCGCCCATGATGTGGCAGCTGATGTTGTGGCAGACCTGCAGGACGTGGCGGGCCTGCGGCCGGTCGCGGTACATCGCGTAGAACGAGACGACCTCGCGGACCTTGGCCTCCGACAGCTCGAGCTGCGCCGCCGTCCAGGCGACGGCCGCGTCCGAGATGTGGCCGTCGCGGTCCTGGATCAGCCACAGGGTCGGCATCAGCGCGCTGCGCCGCGTCGGGTAGCGGGCGAGGATGCCCGCGAAACGCGCGGCGTCCTGTTCGCCGAGCCCGAAGCCGGTCCCGTCCTCGACCGGTACGCTCATGTCACCGCATCCTTTCTCACCTGTCCAGCTCGCCGGCGATGATGTTGATGCTGCCGAGGATCGCCACGGCGTCGGGGATCATCAGTCCCTTGACCATCTCCCCGAAGGCCGAGAAGATCGGGAAGCAGGGCGGGCGCACCTTGACGCGGTAGGGCCGGCCGCCGCCGTCGGACACGCAGTAGAAGCCCAGCTCGCCGTTGCCGCCCTCGCCGAAGCCGTAGGCCTCGCCGGCCGGCACGCGGGCGCCCTCCATGATCAGCTTGAACTGGTTCATGACGCCCTCGATGCTGCCGTACACCTTCTCCTTCGGGGGCAGCGCGAAGCGCGGGTCGTCGGCCAGGATCGGGCCCGCGGGCAGGCCGCGGCCGAGGGCCTGGCGGATGATCCGCGCGCTCTGGCGCATCTCCTCGATGCGGACCATGATGCGGTCGCGGGTGTCGCCGGCGGTGCCGACCGGCACGTCGAAGTCGTAGGTCTCGTAGCCGTCGTAGGGCGCGTGCTTGCGCACGTCGTAGGCCAGGCCGGTCGCGCGCAGGCAGGGGCCGGTGAAGCCCCAGTCGAGGGCCTGCTCGGGGGTCATGGCCCCGACGCCCACGGTGCGGTCCAGGAAGATGCGGTTGCGGGCGACCAGGCCCGTCACCTCGCCGATGGCCGTCTCCAGCTTGACCAGGTTGCGCTCGATCGCCGTCTCGAAACCCTCGAACACGTCGTAGCCCAAGCCGCCGATCCGCGTGAAGTTGGTGGTCAGGCGCGAGCCGCACAGCGGCTCGATCACGTCGTAGTAGAGGCCCTCGCGCACATTGTAGAAGTACCAGTAGTTGGTCAGCGCGCCGAGGTCCACCAGGTTGGCGCAGACGCAGACCAGGTGATCGATGATCCGCGACAGCTCGCTGACGATCACGCGCACGACCCGCGCCCGCGGCGGGATCTCGGCGTCGAGCAGCTTCTCCACCGCGGCGCAGTAGACGCAGTTGTTCAGCATCGCCGAGACGTAGTTGAGGCGGTCGGTGTACGGCATCACCTGGGCCCAGGTGTGGTCCTCGGCCTCCTTCTCGAAGCAGCGGTGCAGGTAGCCGATCTCGGTGCGGGCCTCGACGATGGTCTCGCCGTCGAGCAGCACCTCGGCCCGCAGCGCGCCGTGGGTCGCGGGGTGGCTCGGCCCGATGTTCACCGTCAGGAGGTCCGAGGGCAGGACCGCGCCGCGGGAGTCGTCGGCCCGGTGCGCCGCGCGCTCGATCTCGTGGTCCTGGATGAGCTTCTCCGGCGCGGACAGGAACTGCCCGCGCTCGATCGGGTAGTCCTTGCGCAGGGCGTGCCCCTCGAACTCGTGGTGGCAGAGGATGCGGCGCAGATCCGGGTGCCCGCGGAAGCGCACGCCGTACAGGTCGTAGACCTCGCGCTCGGCCCAGTCGGCCGAGCGGTACAGGCCGGCCAGCGACGGCACGTCCCGCCCCTCCGGCGCGCGGACCTTGACCAGCAGGCGGTGGTTCCGCGACAGGGAGCGCAGGTTGTAGACGACCTCGAAGCGCTCGGGATCGTCGCGGTGCCCGGGCAGTTCGCTGCGATCGACGCCGACGACGTCCAGCAGCAGCTCGCAGGCCTCGCGGCCCTTGAGGTGCGCGGCGACGTCCGGCAGGTCCGCAGGGGCAACGACCACGGACTCGTCGCCGTGCTGCGAGCCCGTCTCCAGGATGCGCTCGCCGAACTCCGCCCGCAGGCGGTCTACCAGCTTCTGGCTCATGCGCTCCGTCCTGTGCGGTGGCGGTGGAACATCGACGGCGCTCAGGCGCCGGTCGCGGCGTCGTGGCGGTGGGCGGCCGGGACCAGACCCTCCTGCCGGACCTTGTCCTGCAGCTTCACCAGGGCGCCCAGCAGGTTCTCCGGCGTCGGCGGGCAGCCCGCGACGTAGAAGTCGACCGGGATGATGCGGTCGATCCCCTGCAGCGTGGAGTAGTTGTTGTAGAAGCCGCCGCTGCTCGCGCAGACGCCCATGGCGATGACCCACTTGGGCTCGCACATCTGGGCGTAGATCGTCTTGAGGATCGGCGCCTGCTTGTAGGAGATCGTGCCGGCGACGATGAGCAGGTCCGACTGGCGCGGCGAGAAGCGCACCGCCTCGGCGCCGAAGCGGCTGATGTCGTTGTACGACGAGACCGTGCTCATGAACTCGATGGCGCAGCACGCGGTGCCGAAGGGCAGCGGCCACAGCGAGTACTGCCGCCCCCAGTTCACGGCCTGGCGCAGGCGCGTCGTCAGGTAGTTGCTGGGGCTGTCGAGCGTCACTGCCATTCGAGCCCGCCTTTCTTCCAGACGTAGACGAAGCCGACGACCAGCACCGCCACGAAGGCGCCCATCTCGCCCAGGGCGAAGGCCGCGCGGCCCTCGGCGACCATGGAGCGGAACAGGATGGCCCAGGGGTAGAGGAACACCGTCTCGAGATCGAAGAGCAGGAACAGCAGGGCCACCAGGAAGAAGCGCACGAAGAAGCGGATCTGCACCGTGCTGCGGGCCGGCACGCCGCACTCGTAGGTCGTGGACTTCAGACTGTTCGGCCGGTAGGGTCCCAGCCAGCCGCTCAGCCCCAGGAACAGCAGGGACAGCAGGGCGGCGGTGCCCACGACCATCAGGATGGGGATCGCTTGTGCGCTCATCTCGGCAGCTCCTCGCCGTGCCGGGACCGGATCCGGCCACCCGCGGGACCGGGCGCGGCGCCCGATTCCCTACGACCCTTGTCAAGATTTTCACAGCCGGTGCGTCAACCTACCACAGAATCCGGGTCTGTCAACCGGATCGCGGACCGTCTACCCTTGCATCCGGTCCCGCCGGGGCCTAGGCTGGACGCCTGCGGCAGGCGTCAACGCTCGTTTCGGGAAGGTAGATCCGGTGATCGTATTTCTCAACGGAAAGTATCACGACGCCCGCGAGGCCCGCGTCGGTCTGTTCGACGGCGGCTACCTCTACGGCGACGGCGTCTTCGAGACGGTCCGCCTGTACGCGGGTCGGCCCTTCGACCTCGACGGGCACCTCGTCCGGCTGGCGGACAACCTCGCGGCGCTCGACTTCGCCTGGCGGCCCGACCCGGCGGCCATGGCCGAGATCGTCGCGGAACTGGTGCGACGCAACGGCCTGTCCGGCCGCGACGCCCGCTGCCGCCTGACCGTGAGCCGCGGCGGCTCGCCCGACGACCCGCTGCCCCTGGACGGCCTCGGCTCGCTGACCCCCACCGTGTCGGCCTGGGTCCAGCCGCTTGGCCCCCACCTGGCCGCCTGGCAGCGCGACGGCGTGGCGGTCGCCGTGCTACGCGAAGGCTTCCGCCGCGGCAACTCCCCCGGCGTCAAGTCGCTGAACTACCTGCCGACGGTGCTGGCCCTGCGCGAGGCCGGCCGCCGCGGCTGCGCCGAGGCCCTGATCTGCGACGAGCGGGACCGGCTGCTCGAGGGCGCCACCAGCAACGTCTTCGTCGTCCGCGGGGGCCGCCTCGCGACCCCGCCGCTGTCGCGGGGGCTGCTCGGCGGCCGCACGCGCGCGCTGGTGATCGCAGCGGCGGCGCGGCTGGGTCTGCTCTGCGACGAGACCGACGTCACGGCGGCCGACGCGGCGGGCGCCGACGAGGTGTTCCTGTGCGGGTCGGTGAAGGAGATCGTGCCGGTGACGGCGGTCGACGGCGTCCCGGTGGGCGACGGCGCGCCCGGACCGGTCACGCGCCGCCTGCAGGAAGCCTACCGCCGAGGGGTCCGGGACTCCCTCGGCGGCGGCGCGGGCGGACCGGCGGGGACGCCGGCCTAGTACTCGATCGCGTTGTAGTCGATACGGGCGCTGTCGAGGTCGTTGCGGATCTGGCTCTGGGGGGGGCCGTCCTCGCGGCGCTCGGGCGGGGGGGCGTCCAGGGCCAGGTGGTCACGCATCGTGCCGAGGTCGATGTACTCGTCCGAGACGGCGATCAGGTCGGTGCTGGTCATCTCCCGCAGGGCGCAGACCTCCACGTGCTTGCCGTGGCGCGAGACGCTCTCGACCAGGCGCACGAAGTCGCCGTCGCCGGAGCAGAGGATGACCGTGTCGAGTCCCGGCAGCATCTCGTAGATGTCGATGGCGATGTCCAGGTCGAGATTGCCGCGGAAGAAGCGCTGCTGCGTCTCGGCCTCGGTGAAGCTGCGCAGCTCTTTGGTCACGACACGGAACCCGTTGAGCCTCAGGAAGTTGATGAAATCGATCTTCCCCTCGCTCTGGTTCGAGATGGCCGTGTAGAAGGTCGCGCGGATCAGTCGTCGGTCGCCGGCCAGCGCCTTGCACATCTTGATGTAGTCGAGCCGCATGTTCATGTGCTTGGCGCTGTAGTGGATGTTCTCGCCATCGATGAAGATGGCGATCCTCTCGCTGGGGTCGTGGCGATACATCGTCGGGCCTTTCGTTCGGATGTCGGAGTCGGGCGATGATACGTGCTTCCGGGCCCGCGATCATCGCCGCGGCCCGGCGATGGCGCGAATATAACCGCGCCGGCGGGCCTCGGCAACCGCCTCCGTCGAGGTCGTTGCCCGCCAAGGCGAAACGCCCCCGGCGCGGCTGGAATTCCCCCGGCCGGCGGGCTATGTTCTCCCCCGTGGCCGGCCGCCGGCCGCACGGCAGTTCCCGCGCCACCGCAGCCGGAGGGTCCGCCCATGAGCAAGCTCGTCGAATGCGTCCCCAACATCAGCGAAGGCCGCGATCGGGCCGTCATCGACGCCGTCACGGCGGTCGTCGCGGAGGTCGACGGCGTCTCCCTGCTGGACGTCGATCCGGGCGCGGAGACCAACCGCACCGTGATCACCTTCATCGGCTCGCCGGACGGCGTGGCCGAGGCCGCCTTCCGCGTGGTGAAGCGGGCCGCCGAGCTCATCGACATGTCGCGCCACCACGGCGCCCACCCCCGCCACGGCGCCACCGACGTCTGCCCGTTCGTGCCGGTGCGGGACGTGACGATGCAGGAATGCGCCGAGCTCGCCCGCCGCGTCGGCGAACGGATCGGCCGGGAGCTGTCGATCCCCGTCTACCTCTACGAGAGCGCGGCCGCGCGCCCGGAGCGGCGCAACCTCGCCGACGTGCGCAAGGGCGAGTACGAGGCACTGCGCGAGAAGCTCGGCACCGCGGCCTGGGCCCCGGACTACGGCCCCAACGCCTGGGACGAACGCACCGCCCGCACCGGCGCGACCAACGTCGCGGCCCGCGGCTTCCTGGTGGCCTACAACGTGAACCTCAACACCCGCAGCAAGAAGCTGGCCGGGGAGATCGCCCTGGACATCAAGGAGGCGGGACGCGCGCAGCGCGATGCCGCCGGCAAGATCGTCAAGGACGCCGCCGGCCAGACCGTGCTGGTGCCGGGCCCCTACCGCCTGCCGGCCTGCAAGGCCGTGGGCTGGGTCATCCCCGAGTACGACCGGGCCCAGGTCTCGATCAACCTCGTGGACACCACCGTCACCAAGCCCCACCAGGCCTTCGAGGCCTGCCGCGCCGCGGCGCGGGACCGCGGCGTGCGCGTGACCGGCAGCGAGCTGGTCGGGCTGATCCCCGAGGGCGACCTGCTGGCCGCCGGCGTCCACTACCAGCGACGGGCCGGCCTGTCGGCGGGCCTGCCGCGCCGCCAGCTCATCGAGACGGCGATCCAGAGCCTCGGCCTGCGCGACCTCGGCCGCTTCGAGGCCGACGACAAGATCATCGAGTCGCGGGCCGGCCTGGTCGACGGGCCGCTGGTCGCGATGACCAACCGCGCCTTCCTGGACGAGCTGTCCACCGACTCCCCCGCCCCGGGCGGCGGCTCGGTCGCCGCGCTGGCGGCCGCGCAGTCGGCGGCGTTGTCGGCGATGGTCGCCAACCTCACCGTCGGCAAGGCGGGCTACGAGGCGGCGCAGGCGCGCTGCCTCGAAATCGCCGAGCGCGGCCAGGACCTCAAGGACCGCCTGCTGCGGGCCATGGACGACGACACCGCGGCCTTCAACAAGGTCATGGCGGCCTTCGGCCTGCCCCGCAAGTCGCCCGCGGAACAGCCGCAGCGCGGCCTCGCGGTGGCCGAGGCCACGCGCGGGGCCACGACGGTCCCGCTGTCGGTGCTCGAGGCCTGCCCCGAGCTGCTGGATCTGGCCGGGGAGATCGCGCGGATCGGCAACGCCAACTCGCTGTCCGACGCGGGCGTCGCCGCCCTGACGGCCATGGCGGGCGCCGAGGGCGCGTACTACAACGTCCTGATCAACCTGGCCGCGCTGAAGGAGCTCGACCAGGGCGCGGCGCCCGGGTTCGCCGACGACGCGCGGGCGCGGGCCGAGCAGGCGCTGGCCCGGTGCGAGGAGCTGGCAGCGGCGGTGCGGCGGGAGGTGCGTGGGCGACTGGCGGCCGCACTGGGCTGACCGGAGCCTGCAGTTCGTCATGCAGTCATGCAGAAGGCCGGCGTCCCGCGGGACGCCGGCCTCGTTTGTCGAACGGACGGGTTATCGGAAGATCGCCTTCACATCGCCCCAACTCGCCGATTCGTTGCTAATCTCGAGGCCATCGAGCTGGAACCCGCCGTCTTCGATGGTGATGACCATCAACCCCGCATCGGCGGCGGTGCCCTCGAAGGCGCCCGAGAACACCCTGGGTTCAGCCCCGTAGACGTGCACCGTGCCGCTGACGGCCAGGAACAGGTGCTCGTAGGTCACGCTATCGAGCCAATCAGACGGGTCGAAGCCGCCGGGGTCGGCGGGCGGCGTGAAATCGGAGATCCCGTCGACGAAAGCGAAGAGGACGGTGCGGCCCAGGACATCGATCGGATACTCGCCGGGCGGCAGGGAACCCCCGGGTTTGCGCACCCAGAGCAGGGCCAGGTCCACGGTCTGGTCGGGAGTCAGGACGGCGGCGTAACAGAACGCGGTTGTGGTGTCCTGGGAAATCGAGAACAGGCCGCCCACGGCCTGATCGAACGCGCCGGGTCCGGGCGGGTCCTCGAACAGGTCGCCCGAAGCCAGGAAATCGCCCTCATAGGAGCCGAAGGGCCACTGCTGGTAGTGGAAGCCCACGAAACCCCTGACGTAGGGGAAGCTGACCGGGACCTGGGCAGCCGACACCCCGGCCAGCAGCAGGACTCCCACGATCAGCGCTGCGGAAAAGGGCCATCCGATACGGCGCATCTCATCCTCCGATTCATGGTCACTGTGGACGAACTCCCATGATGATATCACACCGGCTCCGCCACGTCAGTCGGTGACCGCCCGCGCCGTTCCGCGCCCGGCCTTTCCCGTTGCAATCCCGGCCGCAACTCCCTAATCTGACGGGAGTTTCATGTCGCTCGCGCGAGCGCACCCGGCCCGGCGACGCGCCGCTCCCCTCCAACGGAAAGGCTGGCCCTTCCCATGTCAGCTCCCCCCCCGACCACCCAGCAGAGCCCGCTGCGGGAGATCCTGCAGCCCTTCGTCGACCTCTTCCACGCCCCGCGGGCGCTCTGGGGGATCAACCTCGCCTACTTCATCGAGGGCTGGGTCTACTTCGGCATGCTGGGCTACCTGGCGATGCACTTCTCGGACTTCATCTTCGAGGGCGTGCCGAACAACGACATCCACTCGCACCACATGGTCATGGTGCTGACCGCGGGCATCACGATCTCGATGTTCTTCCTGGGCTCGATCGCCGACCGCAAGGGCATCCGCCGTACGCTGCTGACGGCCTTCGTGTTCCTGCTGGCCGGGCGCATCGTGATGAGCGCGGCGCCGTCGGTGTTCTCGGTGCTCCCCGGAACGGGCCTCTGGTCCCCCCTGCACCTGATGACCATGGGCGGCATCCTGCTGGTGGTCGTCGGCTACGGCATGTACATGCCCGCGGCCTACGCCGGCGTGCGCAAGTTCACCAGCCCCAAGACCGCCGCCATGGGCTACGCCATGCTCTACGCGTTGATGAACCTGGGCGGCTGGTTCCCCTCGTTCATGAGCGACGTGCGCCACTCCGTCGGCATCACCGGCGCCTACTGGTTCTACACGTCGCTGACGGTGCTGGCGCTGCTGGCGACGCTGTTCATCCTGACGCGCAAGGTCGAGCTGGCCGCCATCGCGCGCATCGAGAAGGAGAACGAGCAGGAGCGCCTGGACGCCGGCCGGCCCGTCGACACCGCCGAGCAGACGGCGGCCAAGGCCCTGGAGGCCTTCGATCCCGACCGCCGCGTGCCCCTGCACCTGTGGGCCACCCTGCTGGCGATCGCCGCCAGCATCTACTTCCTGCCCGCGACCGCGCGGACCGCGGTGTGGGGCCTCATGTTGGCCGCCGTCGTGGTGCTGGTGCTGGTCCGCCGCTGGGGCCGGCCCGCCTACCGCTGGCTGGCCAACCACCCCCTGTCGGACGCCAAGTTCTTCTTCTTCATCTTCGCCCTGATCCCGGTGCAGACCCTGTTCACCTACAACTGGCTGGTGCTGCCCCAGTACTTCGCGCGGGCGTTCACGGGCGTGGTCAGCGAACGCTTCGAGCTGTTCTCGAACCTCAATCCGATCCTGATCTTCATCGCGGTGCCCATCGTCACCGCGCTGACCCAGAAGAAGAAGATCTACAACATGATGATGCTCGGCACCTTCGTGATGGCGGCGCCGGCCTTCCTGCTGGCCCTCGGGACCAACATGTGGCTGGTGCTCTCGTTCCTGTTCATCACGACGATGGGCGAGGCGATGTGGCAGCCCCGCTTCCTGCAGTACGCGGCGGAGATCGCCCCGGAGGGCCGCACCGGCGCCTACATGGGCGTGGCCCAGTTCCCCTGGTTCCTGACCAAGATGCTGGTGCCGCTGTACTCCGGCGCCATGATCCAGAAGTACTGCCCCGCCGAGGGCCCCCAGGAGCCGCAGACCATGTGGCTCTACTACGCGCTGATCGCCATGGTCTCGACGGTCCTGCTGGTGGCCGCCAAGGGCTGGGCCGGCAAGGATTTCAAGGCCAAGGCCGTCTAGCGGCCGCGAGGCCCGACGCGACGAAGGGCGCCCCCCGTCCGGGAGGCGCCCTTCTCGATGTCGCGGCCGCGCCGTTCGCTCAGTCCGCCCGCGTCCCCTCGCGCCGCTCGCCGTACCCGTAGTACTTGTGGTCGAAGTAGTAGGGCAGCACCTCGCCGAGGTTGTTGGCGACCACGCCGATGATGTTCGTGCCGACGCTGCGCAGGATGCCCACGCCGCGCTCGCACAGGTCGCGCGGCGTGCGGCCGGCCATCACCAGATAGATGGCGCCGTCGCAGACGTCCACGAACTGCAGGGGATCGCTGACCGGGACGACCGGCGGGCAGTCCAGCACCACCACGTCGTAGTCCTGCTTCAGCGCGTCGAAAACGCGGCGCACGCGGCCCTCCTGCAGCAGCAGGCTGGGGTTGTCGCCCGCGCGCCCGGCCGGCAGGAAGTCCAGGTTCGCGAGGTGGGTCTTGCGCGGCGTGATCGCGGCCTCGTCGCCGCGCAGGTACTCCGCGAGGCCGGGGTGCAGGGCCGTGTTGAAGACCGTGTGCTGCACGGGGCGGCGCATGTCGCCGTCGATCAGCAGGATCCGCTTCTGCATGTGGTGGGCCAGCACCTGCGAGAAGTGCAGGGCGAACAGGCTCTTGCCCTCCCCGCGCTCGGAGCTGGTGACCATGATGCAGCGCTTGCGCTCGAGATCCAGCTCCCGGTTCAGGCGGATCATCACCCGGCGCAGTTCGATGGCCAGGGGCGACTCGTTGTCGTACCCCGGCCGCCGCTTCGGAATCTTGGATTGGATCGCCATGCCGTCCCTTCGCGCGCCTAGGCCAGCTTCGGGTAGAGCCACAGGAATCCGACTGCCGCCAGGGCCAGGATCGAGACCACGATCAGGATCCACAGCAGGACCCGCCGGCGGCGGATCGTCTCGAACGGCGCGCCTTCGGTCACCACCGGCAGGGTGCCGATGACCTTCAGCCCCAGCGTGCGTTCGATCTGCCGCACGGACTTGAAGGAGCGGTCCATCATCTCGGCCACGATCACCAGGCCGATCCCGAGAGCCAGGGCCAGCGCGAAGCCCATCAGGCTGAGTTTGTTCTTGTCGGGTTCGATCGGCGTGTTCGGCCGGCGCGGCGTGCGGTACACCTCGATCCGGTAGCCGATCTCCGACATGCTGGCCGCGAGGCTGATGTTCTCCCGGTTGATGTCCTGCCCGATGGTGCGCAGCAGCTCCTGGGCGGCCTCGACGTCGCGCTGGAGGCCGGCCAGCGTGGCGGCCTGCTCCGGCTGCCGGGTCATGAAGTTGCGGTAGTCCTGGACGTAGCCCGCGACGGCGCGGGCGACGGCGTCGTGGACGTCCGCGTACAGCAGCCAGAAGATGTACTGGGAGACCTGGCCCTGCCCGGCGGCCGCGAGGCTGGGGTACTCGGCGCGCACGCGGGCGCGCAGCTTCGTGTCCAGCTCGAGCCGCTTGGTGCCCACGAAGTTCTGCTGCTCGACGGCGGTGCGGGCGCCGGTCAGCTGGGCCTCCTCGGCCGCGATCTCCAGGGTGATCATCTCGCGCACGAAGCCCGCAAACTCGGGCTCGGCACGCACCTGGGCCGCCAGCTGGTCCGACGCCGGCAGCACGGCCCGCGACTCGGACAGCCGCTGGGGCAGGGTCTGCTGGCGGTTGTCGCGCGCCTGCCGCTCGAGGCGGGTGCGGGCGATCTCGGCCTGGGCCAGGTTCTGCTCGTTGACGGGGTTGCCCGCCAGCGAGTTCGTGAGCATGGAGCGCTGGTAGTTGGTCAGGCGGCGCTGGGCCTCCGCCAGGTTGTTCTCGTAGTTCTCCCGCTGCTCGGTGAGGAAGTCGCGCGTGGTCGTCGAGCGCGACTGGCGGCTCGCCTGCTCCTCCTGGACGAACCGGGTGAGGACCTCCTGGGCGATCTTGTAGGCGTGGTCCGGGTCGGAGTGGCGCACGCCGATGCGGAAGATGTGCGTGTCGTCGTTATCGATGCGGATCCAGCGGTTGAGGCTGCTGACGAGGGCCTCGGCCGGATCGCGGCCGGCGGCCTGGATGTCGAGGCGGTCCTGGTCGGTCAGCAGGTCCGAGGAGGCCAGGTCCAGGTCGCGCACCAGCCGCTCCAGGAAGCGCGGGCTCGTGATGATCGACCGGATCAGGACCATCGTCTCGGCGTCGGCCTCCTTGGAGCGGGTGTAACGGGGCATCCCCTCGCTGAGGGTGCGCGAGGTCGTCTGCTCGGTGAGCACCTTGATCTGGCCGCCCGCGTAGTAGACCGGCTCCATGGTGCGGATCGCCACGAAGGCCATGCCGAGGCAGAGCCCGAACGGCACGATGAACAGCCACTTGCGCCGCACGAAGGTGCGCAGCAGGTCCGCGGGGTTGAAGCCGCCGCCCTGCTGCTCGTCGTCCAGGTAGGGGTCCGTCGCCACGTCGCTCCCTCATCGTCGGGGTCACGGTCGTCGGGGTCAGGATCGTCGCCACCGGCGGCCGGCGGAAATCCCGACCAACGTAGCCCAAGACGCTGATCGGTTCAACGGCGCATCCTGGCCGCGCCACGGGGCCGCTTGAACGCCGGCGGGCCGGGCCCGTTCCCTGCAGGAAGACTCGCGGAGGTGAGCCGTGAACCTGCGTCCCCCGGTCCCGATCCCCGCACCGCCGCCCGCGATCGCGGCGATCCTGTCGGCGATCCTGTCGGCGATCCTCGTCCAGGCGGGCTGCTCGGCCCCCGCCGACCCGTCCGCACCGGCGCCGCCGGCCGCTTCCCGCCTCATCGCCGGCCGCTACCCGGCCGAACTGTGCCGGCTGACGCCGCCGCCCGCCGGCGAGCACCGCTGGACGTGGCGCGCAGAGACCGGTGCCGGTGGCGACCCGCCTCTGCTGACCGTCACCGGCTCGGCCCTGCTGACCGTCGCCGGGCGGGACTGGTGCTGGCGTCTGACGACCACGCCCGGCGACACCGTCCTGCCGGACACCCTGTTGCTTCGGCCGGACGCACCCGACCTGTGGCACGAATTCCTGGTCGAGCCCGACTCGCTCCGTCCGGACGGCTGGCTGCCGCTGCCCCGCGCCGCGGTGGCGTCGGCCCATTACGCCGACCTGCTGCACCTCGTGCAGGGCCTGACGCAGCCGAGGTTCGCGGGGGTGGTGACGCGCTGGGACCCCTGGCCGGTCCCGGTGGGCGGCGGCCCCGCGCAGAGCGGCGCCGTCGATCTCGCCGCCTGCCTGCGCGAGGCGGTCGGAGCCTGGCGTCTCGAGGGCGCGCCCCCCCTGCTGGTCTGGGAAGAGGAGTCGGCGATCGGCGCCCGGCTGATCCACTACCCCGGCGTCCTGCTGCACCCGCCGATGAGTGTCCAGATGGTCCGCCGCAGCAAGTCCGGGCGCGTGCTGCGGGTCCACATCCGCTGCGGCGACACCTACGACGACCCGCGGGACGTGCGGTACGCCCGGCGCGTGCTGGTCCACGAGCTGGGCCACGTCCTGCTGCTGTGGGGCCACAGCGAGGACCGCGCCCATGTCCTGTGGCGCAACGGCCCGATCGTGGACGCTCCCGCCGCGGACGAGCTACGCGCGGCGGCCCTGTGGCGGGCGCTGCCCGAGGGCCTCGACCTCAACCGCTACGGCCGCTCAACGGAACTCCAGCCGTAGCGGCAGCAAGGCGAGCGGCCGGCCGTCCAGCAGCCGGGCCTGGGCGAGCAGGCCGCTGTCGGCGAACTCGCGCCAGGGGCCGGTCCACGCCGCGCCGTCGACGGCGCCTCCGACCGCGCTTCCGACCGACCCGCCGCGCAAGGCCTGCGACAGCAGGCGCTCGATCAGGCTGGGCTCCCGGTCGAACGACACCAGGTGCAGCGGCGCCTCGGCGTCCAGCCCGACCAGCCCGCGCACCGCCGCCAGCGCGCGGTCCAGGCCGCCGAGCCCGTCGACCAGCCCGGCGTCGACCGCCTGCCGCCCCGTCCAGACGCGCCCCTCGGCCACGGCCGCCACCGCGGCGGGGTCGAGGCGGCGCCCGGCGGCGACCTTGCCGACGAACCGTCCGTAGAAGGCGTCGAGCTGGCCCTGGAGCAGGACGCGCTGGGCGTCGTCGAAGCGGTCGGTGTCGGCGAACATCAGGGCGTTGCGGCCGCGCACGACGAATTCGCGGTTCAGGCCGATCTTCTCGTAGAGCCGGTGGCGGTCCATCTTGCCGGCGAAGACGCCGATGGAGCCCGTCAGGGTGCCGGGCTCGGCGAAGATCGAGTCGGCCGGGCAGGCGACGTAGTAGCCGCCCGAGGCGGCGTAGCCCGACATCGACACCACGACCGGCTTGTCGAGTCGGGTGCGGTTGATCTCGTCCCAGATCAGGTCGCTGGCGGTGGCCGAGCCGCCGGGGCTGTCGACCCGCAGCACGACGGCGGCGACGCCGTCGTCCTCGGCCGCGTCCCGCAGCTGCTCGATCACCGTGTCGCTGCCGGCCAGGGGGCCAGACCAGAAGTCGCGGCCGCTGTCGCCCTCGACGATCGTGCCCTCGACCGTCACCAGCGCGACGCGCTCGCCGCGGCCGCGGCCCGGCGACAGGACGTAGTCCTCGAACAGGGTGGTCTCGTCGTCGCCGAAGTCGGCCTCCAGCGCGGCGTCCCGGTAGTCGAGCGTGTCGACCAGCGCCGCGGCGAGCGCGCCGGCGGCGTCGAACAGGCCCTGGTCGACCAGCTCCGCGACCGTCGCCTCCCCGAGCCCGCGGTCGCGGGCGATCATCGCCACCAGGCCGCGGTAGTGCTCTTCGACCAGGGACGCGACCATCTCGCGGTGCGGGCCGGTGGCGTCGGTGCGGGTCATCGCCTCGGGGGCCGACTTGTAGCGACCGACGTGGACGTAGTCCGCCGTCATGCCCAGCTTCTCCAGCGTGCCGGCCAGGAACTGCATCTGGGCGCTGGCCCCGGGAACCATGAGGTTGCCCTCGGGCGCCAGGACGACGCGGTCCGCGGCCAGGGCCAGGGCGTACTCGCCGGAACCGGCGAAGCTCAGCCAGGCGGTCACGGGCTTGCCCGCCGCGGCGAAGACGGCGATTGCGTCGCGCAGCTCCTCGACGTCGGCCCAGTCCGCCGGCGCGACGGCGATCTCCAGGAACAGGCCGGTCACGCGTTCGTCGCCGGCGGCCCGCGACAGCGCGGCCGTGATCTCGTGCATCAGCGGCACGTCGCGACCGGCCAGCGCCGCGAAGGCGCCCTCGTCGCGGCGTTCCGGGTAGTCCGCGTCCACCCGCCAGACCAGCACGCCCCCGACGGGCCCCGTCGGCGTCCCGAGACGCTGCAGGAGGTACCAGCCGCCGAACAGGCCCGCCGCCGTCAGGGCGCAGATCAGGCCGATCACGATCCAGAATTTCTTCATCGGTCCTCCAGGGAACGGCGGTCGGACATCCGCGCGCACGCGGCGACGAAACAGGCGAGGGCGCGGGCGGCGCGGTCGATCTTGCGGAACACGGGCACGCCGGCCTGCTCGAAGCGCGCGCAGAGCGGGTCGTAGAGGCGGCCGGAGTCCACCACCACCACGGCGGGTTTGCCGCAGCCGGCCAGCAGCGGGGCCAGCCGCCCCGCCAGGGAGCCCGGCGCGTCGAGGTCCTCGCCGTGCACCCCGGGCGCGGCGGGCAGGTCGTCCAGGGCGGGCGTGACCGGCACGGCCGAGACGATCGCCGCGTCCACGCCGTCGCTGGCGAGGATCGCCGCCACGGCATCGGCGTACGCCGCGGTGCCGGCCATGGGCGTGGCGTCGACGGGGTTGTCTCGGTGCGCGAACGCCGGCAACGCCGCGTCCAGCACGGCGCGGACGCCCGCGTCGAAGCCGCGCAGCTCCAGGCCGGCGAGCGCGTCGGTGACCGTCGAGCACTCGAAGCCGGCGTTGCTGAGGATCCCCACGCGCGGTCCGCGGGCCGGCCGCGGCATCAGCAGGGCGAAGGTCTTGATCAGGTCCTCGAACTCGTCCAGCGTCACGGCGACGGTCACGCCGGCGTCCTGCAGGCAGGCCAGGGCGACGTCGTAGTCGCCGGCCAGGCTCGCGGTGTGGCTGGCGGCCGCTTTGGCGCCGAGCTCGGTCTTGCCTGCCTTGAACACCAGCACCTGCTTGCCGCGGGTCAGCGCTTCGCGGGCCAGCGCGGTGAAGCGGTCGCCGTCCCCCGGCCGGAACCCCTCGACGTAACAGGCGATGACATCGACCCCGTCCGCCTCCAGGAAGTGGGCCAGGAAATCCGCGACCGTCAGGTCCATCTGGTTGCCGAAGCTGATGCTGGCGGCCGGGTTGACGATCCCGTCGTAGTTGCTGGCGAAGGTCACCAGGTAGGCCCCGGACTGGCTGACCACCGCGAGGTTGCGGCCGCACGCGGCCTCCCCGAAGGGCAGCTTGTGCAGCGGCAGGAAGAACGTGTTGTAGCTGTCGCGGCTGACGATGCCCAGGCAGTTGCCGCCGACCATCACCGGGCCGCCCCCGGGCGCGTCGTGGCTGCGGGCCAGGATCCCCTCGATCTCTTCCGCCAGCGCGGTCTCGCCGGCCTCCGCGAAACCGCCGGGGATCAGGATGATCGAGGCGGCGCGGTCGCCGGCGACGAGCTCGGCGATCGCGTCGCGCGCGCCGGCGGCCGGGATGCAGACCACGGCTAGGTCCACCTTCGCGGGCAGGTCCCCCACCGACGGCACGCAGGGCACGCCGTCGATCTCGCTCTCCTTCGGGTGCACGACGTGCAGGCGCTCCGGCGCGACGCCGCGGGAACGCTTCAGGTTGTTGAGGATCACGCGCCCCGGGTTGTCGCCGCGCGCGCTGGCGCCGAGGACGGCCGCGCTGCGCGGGTGCAGCAGCTCGCCGATGCGGGCCAGCGGACGGTTCGGCACGGGCCAGCGCCGCCGCGACAGCAGGGCGACGCCGTCGATCGCAACCAGCGCGCCGTCGTGGACCACGGCCGGGTTGATCTCGAGCTCCTCGAGGGTCCAGTCGCTGTCCGCCGCCGGGCCGGTGGCCACCGCCAGGCCGGCCAGGGCTGCCGCGGCCTCCCCCAGGACCGCGGGCGCCAGAGGCGGCTGCGCGTGGAGGCGCGACGGGCGGCAGAACAGGGAGAGCAGCGGGTGGCCGGCGATCGCGTCGGCGGCGCGCCGCGGCGTCAGGCCGGCCGCCGGCAGGATCAGGCGGCTGCGGCCCGCGGTGCCGCGCCCGTACCACTCGGTGAGCAGGCCGCCCACGCCGACCACCACGACCGGGCCGAAGGCCGGATCGAGGCGGACGCTGAGCAGGATCTCCTGGCCGGGCACGTTGGCGCGGTGGGGGACGAAGGCGGCGGCCAGCACGCCCTCGACGCCGGTGCCCGCGCCGGCGGCCGCCACGCGGCGCAGCAGGGCGTCCACCGCGTCGGACAGGGCCTCGGCGCGCCCCGCGGCCGGCAGGGTGACGACCTCGACGCCGCCGATGTCGCTCTTGTGAAGGATCTCGCGCCCGAGGACCTTCAGGACCAGCCTGCCCCCGGCATCGGCCAGGGCGACCGCGCCGGCGAGCCACGCAGCCTTGCGGGCCTGGTCGCGGTCCCAGGACAGATGCGGGCAGGCCGCCAGGCCCGTCGCCTCGAGCAGGGCGTAGACCTCGGCCTCGTTGAGGCGCAGCGGTTTGCCGGCGTCGCGGCCGGCAAGGGCGGCGGGGGCGGCGAATCCGGACAGCAACTCGTGGACGGAAGCCTGGCGCTGCGGCGTCAAGTCGGACCTCCGGTTCGTGGCTGGAACGCGGCGGCGGGCGCCGGGCAACGCCGTCGGCACGAAGATGATGCGAACGAGGCGCGAAATCCAGTAGATCCGTGCGTGTCGACCGTGGATCGCGCCGGCAGAAGACAAAAAGAAGCCGCCGGCGCTTGCGCACCGGCGGCTCTCGAGAATTTCGGCGGCGTCCTACTCTCCCACACAGTCCCCCGTGCAGTACCATCGGCGCAGCAGCGTTTCACTTCTGTGTTCGGAATGGGAACAGGTGGTTCCACTGCGCTATCGCCACCGAAAAGTCTGGGTCCTTGAGGACCGAATATAGAGGGCAGCGAAGGTTCATCCACGGACACGAATTCGCCAGACCTCCTTCCCGCAAGGGGAAGGAAGATGATTAAGCCTCACGGCTTATTAGTACTGCTCGGCTGAATGCATCACTGCACGTACACCTGCAGCCTATCAACCAGGTGGTCTACCTGGAGCCTTCAGGGGCTTTCGCCCGGGAGATCTTATCTTGGGAGGGGCTTCACGCTTATATGCTTTCAGCGTTTATCCCGTCCGTGCATAGCTACCCAGCTATGCCGCTGGCGCGACAACTGGTGCACTAGAGGCACGTCCATCCCGGTCCTCTCGTACTAAGGACAGCTTCCCTCAAATCTCCTACGCCCACAGCAGATAGGGACCGAACTGTCTCACGACGTTCTAAACCCAGCTCGCGTACCGCTTTAATTGGCGAACAGCCAAACCCTTGGGACCTTCTCCAGCCCCAGGATGCGATGAGCCGACATCGAGGTGCCAAACCTCCCCGTCGATGTGGACTCTTGGGGGAGATAAGCCTGTTATCCCCGAGGTAGCTTTTATCCGTTGAGCGATGGCAATTCCACTCTCATACCACCGGATCACTAAGCCCTACTTTCGTACCTGCTCGAGATGTCTCTCTCGCAGTCAGGCTCCCTTATGCCTTTGCACTCTAAAGAATGATTTCCGACCATTCCGAGGGAACCTTTGGGCGCCTCCGTTACTCTTTCGGAGGCGACCGCCCCAGTCAAACTGCCCACCTGGCAATGTCCAATACCGGGATTACCGCGTATCGTTAGAATCCCAGCAACAGAAGAGTGGTATCCCAAGGGTGACTCCATGCAGACTAGCGTCCACACTTCCAAGTCTCCCACCTATCCTGTACATCTATTGCCAAGATCCAATGCCAAGTTACAGTGAAGCTCTACGGGGTCTTTCCGTCCTATCGCGGGTAATGGGCATCTTCACCCATACTACAATTTCGCCGAGTCCCTTGTTGAGACAGCGCCCAAGTCGTTACGCCATTCGTGCGGGTCAGAACTTACCTGACAAGGAATTTCGCTACCTTAGGACCGTTATAG
>DYDD01000256.1:0-1987 GCA_020718045.1 Fibrobacter sp.
AACCCGGCCGCGTGGGCGGCGGCGGACCGCGCCTCGGCCGCCTTCTGGTGGTCCGACGCCGCCGGTCGCGGCGACCGCTTCGACGACTGGGGCTTCAGCTGGGGCCGCCGCCTGGGCCTCGCCGCGCAGCACCGCAGCCTCGACGCCCCCGGCGGCGAGCGCGGCGCCACCGACTGGCAGTTCGGCTTCGCCACCGGCGACGGGCGCAACCATACCGCGCTGGCCTACCGCTGGAGCGGCGGCGACGACGACCTGCGCCGCGAGAAGGCGCTGGTCTTCGGCCACATCCTGCGCCCCGGGCGCGGCCTCGCGCTGGGCGTGACCGGCATCGAGTCCCTCGAATCCGACAACCGCGCCGCCCTGGCCGACGTTTCGTTGCGACCGCTGGGTTCGCCGCTGCTGACCGTCTTCGCCGACTACGCGCTGACCGACGGGAAGAACTGGGACGACGATGTCGCCGGCCTGGGCCTGGCCATCCAGCCGCTGCGCGGCCTGCGGCTGGGCCTGCGCGCCCGCGAGCGCGACGGCGACTGGAACACGACCTGGAGCCTGGGCGTGACGTTGGACAACCTGGGCCTGGGCGTCCTGCCCTCCTTCGACGAAGGCGGCGAGCGCACGGGCACGACCTGGCTCGTGGAATCCGCCCCCCCGCGCGCGCCGCTGCCGGTGCTGCGCCTGCCGCCGCCGCTGACCCCCGCGCCGCCGCCGCGCATCGCGGTTTTGGACCTCGAGAACAAGGTGCTGACCTACCAGAAGCCGCGCCTGTTCGACGACACCCGCGTCGCCTGGCTCGACCTGCAGCGCATGCTGGACGCCGTGCGCGACGACCTGCGGCTCGACGGCGTGGCCGTGAACCTGGCCGGCCTGCGCGGCCGCCCGTCGCTGCTGTGGGAGCTGCGCGAGCGCCTCGCCGACCTGCGTGCCCGCGGCAAGACCGTCGATGTGCACCTCGACCGCGCCGGCATGCTGCTCTACCCCGTCGCCGCGGTGGCCGACCGCCTGACCATCGACCCCGAGGGCGGCCTCGAGCTGCCCGGCGTCGAGCTGAGCCGCACCTACCTGCGCGGCCTGCTGGACAAGCTGGGCCTGGGCTTCGAGGCCCTGCAGTACTTCGACCACAAGACCGCCGTCGAGGTCCTCTCGCGCACCGACATGTCGCCGGCCGACCGCGAGCAGCGCGGCCGCATCACCGACGTCATCTACGAGTGGGCGCGCGCGGCCACGGCCGAGGGCCGCCGCCTCGAACCGGCCGCCTTCGATTCGATCGTCGACGGCGAGGTCATGCTGTCAGCCCAGCGCGCCGTGGCCCTGGGCCTCGCCGACAGCACCGCCCGCTGGCACGACCTCTCCGAGCGGCTGCTGAAGGACCGCGGCGCGGTCCTGGCCGGCGCCGACCTGCTGCGCCTGCGCGCCCAGCCCGACGACCGCTGGGGCCGCCGGCCGGCCGTGGCCGTGGTCTTCGCGGTCGGCGAGTGCGCCATGGACACCGGCATCAAGGGCCGCAGCACCGCCGCGGCCCTGCACGCCCTGGTCGGCGACCCCGACGTCAAGGCGGTGGTGCTGCGCGCCGATTCCCCAGGCGGCGACCCCCTGCCCAGCGACCTGGTGGCCGGCGCCATCCGCGCCCTGCGCGACGCCGGCAAGCCGGTCGTGGTCAGCCAGGGCGACGTCGCCGCCTCGGGCGGCTACTGGATCAGCATGAACGGCACCGAGATCCTCACCACCCCGCTGACGATCACCGGCTCCGTCGGCGTCATCGCGGGCTGGCTGTGGGACGAGACGATGCACGAGAAGGCCGGTGTCGCCGCCGACGGCGTCGCCCGCGGCCGCCACGCCGACATGAACCGCGCCGTGCGCTACCCGCTGGGCTTCGACGTGCCGGCGCGACCGCTCACCCCGCAGGAGTCGGGCCTGGCCCGCGACCGCATCCTGGAGATGTACGACCGCTTCGTGGCCGCCGTCGCCGCCGGCCGCGGCCTCGACGAGG
>DYDD01000256.1:2060-4010 GCA_020718045.1 Fibrobacter sp.
GATCGGCGGCCTCGGCGACGCCATCGCCCGCGCCCGCGAGCTGGCCGGGATCGCCCCGGACGAGCCGGTCCGCCTGCAGGAGGTGCCGTCGCGCCCCCTGCTGGAGCTGCCGAAGCTGGGCCTGCCGCTGCCCGGGATGGCGCTGCACCTGTCGTGGCCGCAACCGCACGTCACGGCGGCGGCGCTCGAGACGCCCGCCGACCCCGGCCTGGAGTTCCTGCGCCTGGTCGGGGAGTCGCGCGGCCGCCCGCAAGCGCTGCTGCCGCCCGACGCGCTGCCCGACGGCTGGCGCGGCGAGCCCTGACCGCTCCCGCGGGCGCTTGATCTCGCGGGGCCGATGGCGCATACTTCGCCGCCGGCGCCGCAACCGCCCGCCGCACCGTCACGACCCGGCCCCGGCCGGAGCAGAGGAAGGAACGGAACATGAAGAAGCTCGGGCACTTGGGAATCGTGGTCCTCGTCGCGGCCCTGTCCGGCTGCCTGCAGGTCAAGATGGCGACCGACATCGCCAAGGACGGCAGCGGCACCTACACGATGACCTACTCGGTGTCGCAGGAAGTGGAGCAGACCCTCGCCGAGCTGAACGCGCTCGGCGGCGAGATGGCCGCGGAGATGGACGAAGCTCCCGACTTCGCCGACTTCGACCGCGACGAGTTCGTGGCCAAGGTCGGCAAGCACGGCGTGAAGCTCGTCTCGTACGCCAATGACATCAAGGACGGCCGCCGCATCGTCGAGCTGAAGCTCAGCTACCCGGACCTGGTGTCGTTCTCCGAGGCCATCGGCGGCTCCTTCGGCGGCAGCGGCCTGAAGATCACCAAGCACGGCGACGACTACCTGCTCTCCTCCTACCAGGTCGAGAAGACCGAGGTGACGGAGGCCGCCAAGGAGGACGCGCAGGAGGACATGAACGCCGCCATGCAGAACGCCGCAAAGTCCATGGAGCTGATGGGCCGCCTGATGGCGCACCTCTCCGAGATGTCGATGGCGATCGCCATCACGCTGCCCGGCGACATCGTCGAGAGCAACGCCCACCGCGTCGAGGGGCGCACCTGCATCTGGGAGATCAACGCCAACAACATGATGCAGGCCGAGGGCATGGAGCCCCGCGTGGTCTTCTCGGGCAAGGGCCTGAGCCTCAAGACCGCCGACTGAACGCCCCGGTCCGTCCCAGGGAAACCGGCCGCGGCCGGTTTCCCTTTTTTTATCCCTCCCGGTCGGACACAATCGCCGTGGCGGGGCGTAATCCTTCCCGGCACCCCCGCCGTCCAAGGCTCACCATGTCCCGACCGGAGGATCCGATGCAGCCCCTGCCCTCACCCGTCGACCGGACCGACTCGGATGCGGCCACGCTGGTCGCGCGGGCGCGACAGGGCGACCGGGACGCCTTCGTGCGGGCCTGGCGCGGGCTGGGCGGTTTCCGCGGCGACAGCGCCCTGGGCACCTGGCTGCACCGGCTCGCGGTCAACGCCGCCCTGGATCGCCGCCGGGATTTCCGGCGCCGGGAAGCCCGGCACGACGACCTCGACGCCCTGCAGGACACGGCGCTGGAGCCACGGCTGCGCGTCGTGCCGCCGCCGCCCGGCGCGGCCTGGGACCTCGAACGCGCCGTGGCCGCGCTGCCGCCGGGCGCTCGCACCGCGTTCGTGCTGTTCGAGGTCGAGGGATACCGGCTGCACGAGATCGCCGCCCTGACGGGCACCGCGACCGGCACGGTCTAGGCGCAGCTCCACCGCGCCCGGACCCGGCTCAAGGAGATGCTGTCATGACGACGCCCTGCGCCCGCACCGAACTGCTGCAGGACCTGCTGGACGGCGACCTGGACGCCGCTGCGACCGCCGAGCTGCAGCGCCACCTCGGCGACTGCCCCTCCTGCGCTGCGGTCTGGGCCGACCTGCAGCGCCTGCAGCGCGAGGCGGCGGCGCTGCCCCGCGAGATCGCGCCCGGGCGCGA
>DYDD01000257.1 GCA_020718045.1 Fibrobacter sp.
AGCTGCGGCTCGGCTGGTCGGAGCAGAAGGTGAACGCCCCGGAACTCGCCCGCCTGGCCGAGGCCGAGGGCGCCGACGCCCTGGTGGTCCACGGCCGCACGCGCGAGCAGCGCTACCGGCGCGACGCGGACTGGGACGCCATCGCCGACGCCGCGCGCGCCGTCGCGATCCCGGTGCTGGGCAACGGCGACATCCTGACGGTCTGGGACCGCGATCGGCGCCTCGCGCAGGCGCCGGTGGCCGGCGTGGTCGTGGCGCGCGGCGCGCTGATCAAACCGTGGGTCTTCCGGGAGCTGAAGGAGGGGCGGCCGTGGTATCCCACGGTCGCGGAGCGCTGGGCGGTGATGGCGAGCTACGTGGCGCTCGCCAAGGAGCACTTCGGCGACGACGAGAAGGGCCTGGCCCGCGTCGAACGCTTCACGCTCTGGCACCTGGGCTTCTGGCATCGCTACCGGCCCTTCACGCAGGCGGACGTCCTCGCGCAGGAGACCTCGCCGATCCAGCGCCGCGTCGACTGGCCCGGCGACGATCCCGAGGAGCTGCTGCTGGCGAGCGAGCAGGAGCAGGACCACCGGCGGATCTGGGCGCGCCTGCTTGACAGCGACCACCCCGGCGCGTAAGCTCCGCCCGCGGCCGCCCTGCGGCCGCCGACGACATCCATTCCGGCGATCACCCGGAAGCCGGTGCGAATCCGGCGCGGCCCCGCCACTGTGAGCGGCGACGAAACCCGTACGAAGCCACTGGTCACGCGACCGGGAAGGCACGGGGAGTAGGACGACCCGCGAGCCAGGAGACCGATCCCCGGACCTCTGCCATCACCCTCGCGGGAGGAGTTCGTGGCATGCTGCGCGGCATCGGTGCGTTCCTGCTCATCGCCGGACTCGGTTGTCTACTCGTCCCTGCGGTCGCGGCACAGCCGGATGCGGGCGGGCCCGACCTCGCGTCGGCGGAATATGACCTCGTCGAACTCGACTTCCTGACCTACGCCGACACCATCACGGTCCTCGGGCCGGCGGTCTCCGCCTCCCCGTTCCCCGTCGGCGACGCCACGGTCACCATCGTGGACCTCGACCGCCCCGGCGCTCCCGGCGACCTGGCCGAACTGGTGGCCGGCGTCGCGGGCCTGCAGGTGCGCCGCTACGGCGGGCTGGGCGCCGAGGCCGTGCCCTCCATCCGCGGTTCGACGTCGGCCCAGGTCCAGGTGCTGGTCGACGGGCTGCCCCTGGCCGACGCCCAGGACGGCGGCGTCGATCTCTCCCGCCTGCCGCTGGCGCGCTACGCGAGCGCCGAGATCTACCGCGGCTACGTGCCCGCCCGTTTCGGCGGCGGCGGCGGTGCGGGCGCCGTGAACCTCGTGACCCGCCGCGGCGCCGCCGGCGGCGGCCTGCGCTTCGGCGCCGGTTCCTTCGGCGAGGCCTCGGTGCGGGGGGAGCGGAACCTGGCCCTGAGCGACGGGGCCGTGGAGCTGGGCCTGCTGCTGCACGCGCGCCGCACCGATAACGCCTTCGGCTTCCGCGACCACAACCAGACCTTCGCCAACCCCGACGACGACCGCGATGCGGAGCGCCGCAACGCCGGCTGGAGCGAGCACGGCGGCAGCCTGTCCGGCAGCTGGCGCGGCACGGACCTGCTGGCTCGCTGGCGGCTCAACGCGCTGCGGCGCGAGGGCGGCCGCCCGGGACCGGTCGGCGGGTTCGAGAGCCCGCACGCCGCGCTGCGCCGCGACGGCAGCGACCTGCGGCTGTCCCTGTCCGACCCGCGGGAGCGGCTGGGGCTGGACATCTTCGTCGGGCGCGAGGACGAACGCCTCGAAGACCTTGAGCGTGAGGTGGGCTGGGATCCCGCCGGCGTGTCGACGTCCCGCAGCGAGCAGGCCTTCGCACGCCTCGGCTGGCGTGGCGGCCGGCAGGCGGGCGACGGCGCGGAACTGCGCTGGCGCCTGAGCGCCGAGGGCCGCCGCCAGTGGTACGACGAGACGGTCCCGGGCTTGGACGATCCCCTGCGCACGCGCACCACGCTGGGCGCGGCGGCCGTGCTGGAGGCCCTCTTCTACGCGCCGCGCCTCACGTTGCGGCCCCAGTGGCGCTGGAGCCGGCTGCAGGACGACTTCCCGGCGCTGCCGGCCCTGCCGTGGCTGCCGCCGCCGCCGCTGGCCGCGCCGCACGTCCACCGGGACGCCGCGCCCGTGCTCGGGCTGACCTGGGAGGCGCGGCCCGGCACGCTCTTCTTCGAAGGGCACGTCGGGTCTTCGCTGCGCGAGCCGGGCTGGGTGGAGCTCTTCGGGCAGCGCGGCGGCGTGCAGGGCAATCGCGAACTCGTGCCCGAGGAGATCAGCAGCCGCGACCTCTGCGCGCAGCTGCGCCCGAACCCCGACCTGCACCTGCGCCTGGCCTGGTTCCGCACCGAGGTGGAGCGGGCCATCCTCTGGCGGACGACGTCGCAGTACACCAGCCAGGCGTTCAACGCCGGCGCCACGTCCGCCTCGGGCGTCGAGCTGGAGGTCGCGCTCGGCCGGCCGCAGGGACTGCGTCTGCAGGGGAACCTGACCGCACAGGACACCCGCGACCGCGGCGACGATCCCGTCTACCGCGGCAAGGACCTGCCCTACCTGCCGGAGTTCGAGGCGGCGCTGGAGGCCGCCCTGCCGCGGGGTCCCTGGCGCCTGGGCGTGGGCTGGCAGCACCAGGCCGCGGCCTACCGCGACCGCTACAATTCCGCCGCCGACCGCATCCCCATGCGCACGCTCTGGAACGTGTCCGTGGCGCGCGCCTGGCGGCGGGGGGGGCGCGTGCTGACCGCATCGCTGGAGATCGTCAACCTGACCGACGCCGACGTGTACGACATCGCCGGATTCCCGCTTCCTGGCCGCAGCTTCCGCGCGGGCCTGAACCTCGACTGACAAGGAGCCGACACCGTGAACCGCAACCACCGCCTCGCCGCGCTCTGCCTCATCCTGGGGACGGCCGTTCCCGCCGCCGCCTGGGACGACTTCATCGTGCTGACCACCGACTACCAGACAGTCGGCGGCGTCACGCGCGTGGACCGCTTTTCGCCCTGGTCGTCCACGATCGACGTGGCGACCATCTCGTCCGACGCCGTGGGCCGCTGGCACGACGGCCGCTACTACGTGGTCAACCGCAGCGCCGCCAACATCCAGGTCCTCGACCCCGCGCAGGGCATGGCCACCGTCCTGCAGTTCAGCGTGGGGGTCGGGCGCAACCCCCAGGACATCGCCTTCTCCACCGACGGGCGCGCCTTCGTCTCCTGCCTCGACGCGGCCCTGCTGCTGGAGGTGGACCCCGTCGCGGGCAGCGTGGTGGGGTCGTGGTCCACCGCCGGCTATGCCGACGCCGACGGCTTGCCCGAGACCGGCTGGATGCTGGCCGTGGCCGACCGCCTCTTCATCACCTGCCAGCGCCTGAACCGCGACGGCTGGTGGGAGCCGACCGGTCCGGGCCTGCTGCTCGTCTTCGACATGTCCACGGGGACCTGGGGCGCGCCCGTCGTGTTGGCCGGGTACAACCCGGCGCCGCCACTGTCGCTGTCGCCCGACGGCACGCGGCTGCTGGCGCCGACGGTGGGCCTGTACGGCCTGCTGGACGCGGGCTTCGAGACGGTCGATCTGGCGACCCTGACCAGCAGCGGCCTGCTGGTCACCGAGCAGCAGTTCGGCGGCGAGGTCGTCGACGTCGTCATGACCGGGGCGCACCGCGCCTGGGCGATCCTGAGCGACACCTCCTTCCGCACGTCGCTGAAGACCTTCGACCCCGCCGGCGGCGTCGCCCCCGCGACCGTCGCCGCTTCGAACGGCTACGACTACGCGGACCTGGCGTGGGACGGCGCGCAGCAGATCTACCTCTGCGACCGGACGACCGGCGCCGCCGGCGTGCGCGTGTTCCACCAGACTTCGGCCGCCGAGTTGACCGCGGCCCCGATCCCCA
>DYDD01000258.1:0-3541 GCA_020718045.1 Fibrobacter sp.
TGGCGGAATTCCTCATTGACCTGGACGTTCAGCTCGACGCGGCGGTTCTGCGAACGGCCCGACTCGGTGCCGTTGTCGGCGACCGGAGCCGATTCGCCGAAGCCGCGGGCGCGGATGCGGTTCTCGGTCACGCCGGCGCCCATCAGGAAACCGCGGACCGCGGCGGCGCGACGGTCGCTCAGGCCCTGGTTGTACTCGTCGGATCCCGTGCTGTCGGTGTGGCCGAGCACCAGGATGTCGGTGTCCGGGTAGCGCGAGAGCACGCCGGCGACCTCGCGCAGCTGGTCCTGCGAGGCGGTCTTCAGCGCCGACGAATCGTGGTCGAACAGGATGGCGCTGTCGAAGGTGACCTGCAGCTGGTCGCCCTCGCGGCTGACCTCGGCCCCCTCGATCTCTTCCATCTCGCGCGCCTGGTTGTCGAGGTAGGAACCGATCAGCCCGCCGACGACGGCGCCGGCCGCGCCGCCGATGATGGCGCCCTTGGTGTCGTCGTCGCTCACCGCGGCGCCGGCGCCGGCGCCGGCCAGGCCGCCGAGCAGCGCTCCCTTCTGGGCCCGGCTCATGCCGCAACCGCCCAGGGCCAGGGCCAACAACGCCATCGACAGGAATCCGATCATCATCATCTTGCGCATCGTCATCTCTCCTTTGTCTTGCCAGGCAGTTCCGCGCGCAAGGGCGAGGCCGCGGCCTCCCAGTTGCCCTTGAGCGCGGCTCCCCGGGCCGGGAACACGAGGTGCGAGTACTTGCCGTAGTGGCTCAGGCGTCCGGCCAGCGCCGCCAGGCGCTCGGCCGAGCGGCAGTAGACCAGCAGGTCGGCGGCTCCCGGCCGACCGGGGGCCGGCACGGCCAGGACCGCGTCCTGCGTCGCGAGGTCCAGGCGCTGCCCGTTCAGGAACAGCAGCCCGCCCGCGAGCTGTGCCGCCGCCGGCAGCAGCGGCTGCGCGACGGCGAGGTCGGGATTCACCAGGATCCGGCTGTGGCCCTCGGGGTCGGCGGCGGCCGCGACGACGACCGCGTCACCCCCCTCGACCCAGTCGGCGGCGAACGCCAGGGCCGCGTCCGCCAGCGGTCCCGCCGGCAGGACGAAGCGGGGCGCGGGGTCGCCGAGCACCTGGCTGAGGGTCGGTTCGATCTCCTCGGGGTGCAGGCGCCGGAACACATGGTAATCGGGGTCCACCTCGACCGCCGTCGCCCCGGGCGCCGACCAGGTCAGCACGGCGCGCAGGCCGTCCATCTCCACCACCGCGGCGACGGGGCCTGCCGGGGTCACGGCCGTGACGGGCACGCGCAGCGGCCAGGCGGGCTCGCCCGCCGCAACGTCCTGGGTCAGCGTCGCGGTCACCCGATCGCCGTCGCGGGTCGCCGATTCCAGGCGCAGCAGCGGCGCGCCGGCGCGGCCCAGCCAGGCCTCGCCGAAGGCCGCCAGGTCGCGGGCGCCGTGGGCGGCGAAGGCCGCCAGGAAGTCGTCCCAGGAGGCCTCGCGGAACAGGTGCGTGAGGGCCACCTCGCGCAGGGCGGACAGGAAGGCGTCGCGGCCGATCGCCTCGTCGATCATGTGGAAGACCATCATCGACTTGCCGTAGCCCACGGCCCGCGTGGCGCCGCTGTGGCGCTCGCGGAAATCCCGCAGCGGCAGGTCGCGGCCGTCGCGCACGTAGGCGGCGTAGTCCTTCAGCAGGGTGCGGCGGTACTCGCGCGCGGCGGCGGGCGATTCCAGCTCCTTGTAGTGGTAGTCGGCGCAGTAGACGGTCAGCCCCTCGCACCAGTTGCCGCGCGCGGCATCGACGAACACCGAGTTGCCCCACCAGTTGTGGGCGATCTCGTGGCCGAAGCTCGTGGTGGGGATGAAGGGCAGGCGCAGCACCTGCCCGCCGAGCAGGGTCCAGCCGGGCATGCCGTAGCCCGTGGGGAACCAGTTCTCGACCGTGGTGAAGCGGGTGAAGGGGTACGGGCCGATCATCTCGCGGTACATGTCGAGGTAGGCGCCGGTGCGCTCCAGGTAGGTCTCGACCAGCGCCGGCTCGTCCGCGAGGAAGTAGGTGGCGCCCAGGACGCCGCCGAAGTCGCGCTCGGTCACCAGGTAGCGGTTGGCGATCAGGGTGAGGCTGTCGGACGGCTCGTCGGACTCCCACACGGTGGTCAGCAGACCGTCCTGCTCCTGGTGCAGCGTGCGTTCGCCCTGGGTCAACGGCTCCCAGCCGGCCGGAGTGACGACCTCCAGGCGGTAGACGTGCAGCGCCTTGTCGGCCAGCGGCAGCCAGTACGAGGAGGCGGCCAGGTAGATGCCTTCCTCGGAGATCGTGCCCTGGATCTCGCGGCCGACGTTCTCGCGGGAGAACGTGACGTCGGTGGTGGACTCGGTCCAGCGGGCAACGTAGGACAGCGTCACCTGCACGTCCTCGCCCGCCGCCCGTGGTCGCCCGCCCGGAGCCACCGGCAACCGGATGATCGCCGTGTCGGGCGGTGCGGCCTCTCCGAACGCGGCGTCGTACTTCTGCACCTCGACCGCGCCGTCGGGACCGCGGCGTGCGACGGAGGCCAGCGCGACGCCCGCGTTCAGCAGCAGGGTGTCGACGCCGGCGGGCACGGACAGCCGGTCGGTGATCTCGACGCGGTGGTCCGGCAGGTCGAAGCGCGCCTGCACGTCGTGGCGGACGACCGGCAGGTCGCCCGCGCCGGCGGCGGTCGCGGCCAACAGGCACGCGCCGAGGATCATCACCTTCGCTGCCATGAATCTCCCCGCCCGTGGCTCAGTTCGCGACCGCGGTCACCAGCGGCCGGTTCGTCAGGTACTTCCCGCCCACGCGCACGAGGTCGTCCAGCGTGACGCCGTCGTGGTCCGCGAGCGCCGACAGGTAGCCGCCGACCCGGCCGTCGAGCTCGGCCGTCGCCAGGTAGTAGGCCTGGCTGATGCTCGCCAGCCGGCGCATCATCAGGCGGCCGGCGCGCGCCCCGCGGGCCTTGTCCAGCTCCTGCTGCGTGACCGTCGCAGCGTCGAAGCCGCGCACCGCCTCCAGCAGCGCCTGCTCGCCCTCGGCCAGGCGCGCCGCCGGCGGGTTGAGCCAGGCCTCCAGGGCCGCCTCGCCGCCGTGGATCTCCAGGCCGGCCCCCGTACTGTAGCTCAAGCCGCGCGTCTCGCGCAGGTCCATTTCGATCCGGTCCGACAGCACGGCCACCAGCATCTGCAGGGCGGGGGCGTCGGCGGGATCCACGGCGAAGAGCGAGCCCGTGCGGATCGCGGCCATGGGGCCGCCGGCCGTCGCGGTCACACGGGTGTCCTGCGTCGTTGCAGGCAGGAGCGGCATCGCGGGGCCGGCCTCGCCGCGGGCGGGCAGGTGCGCCTCGACCATCGCCGCGACCTGCGCGTGGGGCAGCGGCGACACCACGGTCACCACCAGGTTCGCCGGTGCGAAGGCACGGCGGTGCAGGTCCTGCAGAGCCGTGAGGTCGATCCCGTCCAAGGTGCCCGGCGCGCCCTCGGGGGCGCGGGAGAGCGGGTGCCCGCCGTAGAGAGCGTCGGCGAACAGGCGGCGCGCGCGCT
>DYDD01000258.1:3579-3945 GCA_020718045.1 Fibrobacter sp.
TGGTCGGCCAGTTCGTCGGCCACGTCCGCCGCCGTGAAGACGGGCTCGCGCAGCAGGCCGAGCGCCAGGGCCAGGGCCTCGGGGCCGACGGCGGCGGCGGTCTCCAGTCGCAACCAGGAGAAGCGGCCGCCGGTGTAGTAGTCGTCCATGGGGATGTTCGGGTCGTCGACGAGCTTCAGCTCGGCGCCCAGCGCGGCCAGGCGGCGTTCGAGGCACTCCCGCCCGCAGTCCCGCGTGCCCCGGCGCAGCAGCCGGTGCACGAGGTTCAGGGCGCCGGGGTGGTCGCCGTCCAGCACCGCGCGGTTGCGCACCGCGACATGCGCCGCGAACAGGGGCGAGACGGGGTTGCGCAGCGTGACCAGCACC
>DYDD01000259.1:0-3061 GCA_020718045.1 Fibrobacter sp.
GGTGGACTCCGTGACGCTGGCGGCGGGGCAGAAGTCGCGCTTCGCCGAGGCCGTCGAGCTGGCCCTGCGCCAGGGAGGCGGCTGGGTCGCGGTGCGCTGCGGCGACGATCGCCGCGCCTACTCGTCGCGCCTGGTCTGCAACGGCTGTCGCCGCGAGTTCCCCGCGCCCACGCCGCACCTGTTCTCCTTCAACTCGCCCCAGGGAGCCTGCCCCGCCTGCAACGGCTTCGGCAACCGGTTGGAGTTCGACGAGGAGAAGATCGTCCCGGACGACACCCTGTCGCTGCTCGACGGCGCGGTGCGGCCCTGGCGCACGCCGGCCTTCGCCCGCGCGCACGCCGGGCTCATCCGCTTCGCACGCCGCCGCGGCATCCCGGCGGACACGCCCTGGCGCAAGCTGACCCGCGCCCAGCAGCGCGAGGTGCTCGAGACGCAGGAAACCGCCTACACGGGGATCCTGCCGTTCCTGGAGGAGATGCGGCGCGAGATGAAGAAGGGGCACCACCGCTTCTTCACCCGCCGCTTCATGGGGGACTCCCTCTGCCGGGCCTGCGGCGGTTCGCGTCTGCGCGGCGAAGCGCTGGCGGTGCGCGTCGGGCAGCTGGACGTCGGCGTCCTGGGCCGGCTGTCGCTGGGGGAGGCGTTGCAGAAGATGGAGGGTCTGCGCCCGTCGCGGGCCGACGCCGCCGCCGCCGGCGACGTCCTGGACGAGATCCGCAACCGGTTGCGCTTCCTGAACCGGGTCGGTCTCGACTACCTGACGCTCGACCGCCTCACGCGCACGCTGTCCGGCGGCGAAGCCCAGCGCATCCACCTGGCCAACGCGCTGGGCTCGCGCCTGACCGACACGCTCTACGTCCTGGACGAGCCCACCGCCGGGCTGCACGCCGCCGACGTCGAGCGCCTGATCGGCACGCTGCGCGACCTGGTCGAGGGCGGCAACACCGTCGTCGTCGTGGAGCACGACCTCGCGGTCCTGCGCGCGGCGGAGCACTTCGTCGAGCTGGGGCCGGGAGCGGGCAGCCACGGCGGCGAGGTCGTCTTCCAGGGGCCGCTCGCCGACCTGCTGGCCGCGGGCGCGACGCTGACCGCCGAGTACCTGCGCGGCGAGCGGGCGCTGCCCCGGCTCGCGCCCGGGCGCGAGGAGTCGCGGCGCCAGCTGGTCGTCCGCGGCGCGCGCCGCCACAACCTGCGCAACCTCGACGTCGCGATCCCCCTGCAGCGCCTGGTCTGCCTGACCGGGGTCTCGGGCTCGGGCAAGAGCACGCTGATGGGCGCCTGCCTCCACGACGGGCTGACCGGCAAGGAAGCCGGCGGCAAGGAGCGCGCGCGGCCCTTCACCGGCTTCCAGGGCGCGCACTGGATCGACCAGGTCGTGCTGGTGGACCAGTCGCCGATCGGCAAGTCCAGCCGTTCGAACCCGGCCACGTTCCTGGGCGTGCTGGCGCCGATCCGCGAGCTGTTCGCCGCGACCCCCGACGCCCGCGCGCGCGGCTTCCCGCCCGGCCGCTTCAGCTTCAACACCGCCGGCGGGCGCTGCCCGGAGTGCCAGGGGCTGGGCGAGCACCGCGTCGAGATGCACTTCATGGCCGACATCAGCGTGCCCTGCGAGGTGTGCGGCGGCAGCCGCTTCAACCCCGCCACGCTGGAGGTGCGCTGCCAGGGCCGGACCATCGCCGAGGTGCTCGCGATGACCGTCGAGGAGGCGCTGGCCTTCTTCCGCGGCGAGAACGCGCTGCGCGACAAGCTCTGGATCCTCAAGAAGGTGGGGCTGGGCTACCTCACGCTCGGCCAGTCCGCGACGACCCTCTCGGGGGGCGAGAGCCAGCGCCTGAAGATCGCGCGCGAACTGTCGGCGCCATCGGGCAAGCACAACCTCTACCTGCTGGACGAGCCGACCACGGGCCTGCACATCCACGACGTGGCGGACCTGCTGCGCGTCCTGCACGACCTGGTCGCCCAGGGCCAGTCCGTCGTGGTCGTCGAGCACAACCTGGATCTGATCGAGCAGGCGGACTGGATCATCGACCTGGGGCCGGGCGGCGGGGACGCCGGCGGCTCCGTGGTCGTCGCGGGCACGCCGGCCGAGGTCGCGGCCTGCAAGGAATCGGTCACGGGGCGCTACCTCGCGGCGCGCGGCGCGGGCCGCGCCCGCCGACGCCCCGGCAAATCGGCGAAGGAGCAACGATGAAGGTGCTGGTCACCGGCGGCGCCGGCTACATCGGGAGCGTCACGACGCGGGTCCTGCTCGCGCGGGGGCACGACGTCGAGGTCCTCGACGACTTCAGCACGGGCCACCGCGAGGCGTTGCCGCCGGGGATCCTCCTGCACGAGGGCTCGCTCCTGGACGCGGGATTCGTGGACCGCGCGCTGGCCGCGCCCATCGACGCGGTGCTGCATTTCGCGGCCTTCAGCCTGGTCGGCGAGTCGGCGGTCCGCCCGCTGAAGTACTACCGCAACAACGTCGGCGGCAGCGTCAACCTGCTCGACGCCGCCGCACGCGCGGGCGTCGGGCGGTTCGTCTTCTCCTCGACGGCCGCCGTCTACGGCGAACCGGACGAGATGCCGATCACCGAGCACGCGCCGACCCGGCCGGTCAACCCGTACGGCCACACCAAGCTGGCGATCGAGTGGGCCCTGGCCGACACGGCGGCGGCCGCGGGATTCCCGGCCGTGGCGCTGCGCTACTTCAACGCGTGCGGCGCCTCGCCGGAACTGGGCGAGGACCACGAACCGGAGACCCATCTGATCCCGCGCCTGCTGCGGTCGCTGCTGGACCCGGACGTCGACTTCGCCGTCTTCGGCGACGACTACCCGACGCCCGACGGCACCTGCATCCGCGACTACGTCCACGTCGCGGACCTGGCCGAGGCCCACGCCCTCGCCCTGGAGGCCGACCTGAGGCCCGGGCTGAGCGTCTACAACCTCGGCACCGAGACTGGGGCCTCGGTGCGGGAGATCCTGACGGCCGCCGCGGCGGTCACCGGGCGGGAGATCGCGCCGCGCATCGAACCGCGGCGGCCCGGCGACCCGGCGCGGCTGGTGGCGGGCAACGCCCGCG
>DYDD01000259.1:3072-4004 GCA_020718045.1 Fibrobacter sp.
CTGGGCTGGCGGCCCCGCGGCGACGGCCTGCCGTCGATCCTGGCCGACGCCTGGCGCTGGCACCGGGACCATCCCCGCGGTTACCGCGGCTGAGGCCGCAGGATCCGGGGATGGCCGTGCGGCCCGGACGAGGGTATGATGGCGGGCGTATTATTGCCGGTGGACGGCTTGACAGGGGTCGCGCGGGAGTGTTTACTTCCCGGACCGTCGCCGCAGGGCGGCGGCCCCGCGTCCGGTGTGCCTGGGTAGCTCAGTTGGTAGAGCACATGACTGAAAATCATGGTGTCGGTGGTTCAACTCCGCCCCCAGGCACCACTTCTCGTCCGACGTTCGAGCCGATGTAGCTCAGCTGGTAGAGCAGCTCACTCGTAATGAGCAGGTCTGGGGTTCGAGTCCCCACATCGGCTCCACCGCCCTGCGCCGTCCGACCCGCCGCCACCAACGGCCGGCCATGCCGGCTTTGCGCCCGACACCGATGAAGGAGTCAGCGTTGGCCCTGCGCATCAGCGTCTCGGGGATCCGGGGTGTGGTCGGCGACGGGCTCGACGCCGTCGTCGCGGCGCGCTGGGCCGCCGCCTTCGGCGCCTGGTTGCCGCCGGGCCCGGTCGTGGTCGGCCGCGACACCCGCCCCTCCGGCCCGGTCCTGTTGGACGCCGTGTCTTCGGCCCTGCGGTCGACGGGCCACGACGTCGTCGACATCGGCGTCGCCTCGACGCCCACCACCGAGATGGAGGTCCAGGAGAGCGACGCGGTCGGCGGCGTGATCATCACCGCGAGCCACAACCCGCAGCAGTGGAACGCGCTCAAGCTGCTCGACGGGCGGGGGCTGTTCCTGGGCGCGGCGGCCAACGCGGCCCTGCTGGCGCGGCTGGACGACGGCGCGGGGCACGTCGCCTGGGACCGCCTCGGCGGGCTCGCGCGCCGCGACGGCG
>DYDD01000260.1 GCA_020718045.1 Fibrobacter sp.
GACCGGGCGGTAGCCCCGCCCGTCGCGCAGCACCAGGCAGGTGCACAGGCCGATGCTCCGCGCCAGCGCGTGGCGCCAGAAGGCCAGTTCGGCCAGGTCCAGGACGGCTTCCGGCGGCACGTCGCGCACCGGCAGCAGACGCCCGTCGCACCAGAGTTCCGGGCGCTTCTGGGCGTCGCACAGGTAGTGGCGCAGGTCCTCGAGATCGGCGGCGCCGAGACGGTCCGCGAGGTCCCCGACGGACAGGCCGGCCTGCAGGCGGTCCCGCTGCAACTGCGCGTTCTCGGCCTCGAGCCGGCGCACGCGCGTCTCGAGGCGTTCCTCACGCGTGAGCGCGGGTTCGACGCCGATGGCGTCGGACGGCACGGGGATGTCCAGGGTGCGGTCGCTCATGCCACCACCGTTGCTGCCGGTCGGTTGAGGAATCTCTCCCGGTAGGAATCGGCGGGCGGGGCGCGTTCTTGAGTCTGGATATCGTCTTGGGCCGCAGGAAGTTGGGGACGGCGGTGGCGGCGCCTCAGCCGTGCCGGCCGAGGCCGTTGAAGAGGTCGAGCTGGGGGGAGTGCCGGGGCAGGCCGACCGCCTCCAGGACCTGCCCGATCCAGCCGTCGCGATCGTCTGGGTCCAGTTCGAGCCGCGGCTGGTCCAGTTCCACGAGGAGTTCCCGGATCAGGGCGTCGATGCCCATCTGGAAGCCGGCCGACGTGTCGCGCGTGCCGTCGAAGGCGGGCGCGCCGAGCACGGGCACCCTCACCAGCAGCGTGTAGGTGCCCAGCCAGTGGAGCAGCAGCGGCTCGAGGTCGGGGCGGCGGCCGACGGCGTGGACCATGTAGGCGTAGTTGTCGAGCACCGAGCGGTCGCAGATCACGGCCTGGTAGGCGGCGGCCGTGGCGATCTCCCAGGCGATCTGCGTGTGGAGGATCCATTCCTGGGCGCCGCTGGTGGTGTCGCGGTTGATGGGCAGCGGGCAGTGCCGGGCGACCTCCTTCACGACGTCGACGCCGATGTCGAGCCGCTTCAGGCAGGCCGCCAGCTCGAAGCAGAGGGTGGTCTTGCCCACGCCGTGGGTGCCGATGAACGCGATCTTCATGATGAGCGACCATAGCGGCCCGGCGGCCCGCCGTCCAGCCCGGAGTCGGCCGCCGGGAATCGGCGCTCCAGGATCGACGGCACCTGGCGGCGGGGCCGCTCCGATGGTATCTCTATGGGCTCCGGACCGACAGGCGGCGGTCCGGGACCGGCGACGAACGAAACGGCGCCCCCGTCGGGGGCGTGTTCAGGAGGTACGATGAGGACACGGGATCTCGAACGCATCCGCGACGGCCTGCAGACCGAGCGCGACCGCGTCCAGCGCATCATCGCCCGCCACGCGAAGGCGATCCAGCACGCCGACGACCAGACCGGGGACGGCGCCGGCAAAGCCCACTCCAACCACATGGCCGACCAGGGCTCCGACGAGATCCAGTACGAGACGATGATCCATCTGGCCGGCGCCGAGACCGACTACCTCTTCGACATCGAGGAGGCCCTCGCCAAGCTGGAGAACGGGGCCTACGGCCGCTGCGAGGCCGAGGACCACGCCATCGCGGTCGAACGCCTGCTGGCCGTGCCGACGGCCCGCCTGTGCATCGCCTGCCAGGAGAAGCGGGAGAAGATGTCGGCCTGAACGCGGGGCGGCGCGCGAACGCCCGCGAGGCGACGACGGCCGACTCCCACGGGAGAGCCGGCCGTCCTTGCGTCGCGGCGCCGGTCCGGCGCGGCCCGGTGCGGGTTCAGTGCGTCAGGTTGGCGGCCTTGCGCAGTCGGCGCTTCAGGCGGTGGATCTCGCGTCGGTGCCGGTTGCGCCGGACGTCCTCCCCGGCCGACGCCGCTTCGTCGCGGCGCGTCTTGAGGTCGCGGATCCGGCCCTTGACCGCGGTCTTGTCCAGCCCGACGACGACCTTGTGGGGCTTCTCGATGCCGAGCTTGGCGGCGAGCAGCTCCACCAGTTCGTCCTTCTTCAGGCCGATGACGCCGGTGACGTCGGGCAGGTGGGTCTTCATCATCTCGCGCAGATCGCTGACCTTGTGCTTGTGCAGTTCGTGCCAGTCCATGCGGTGCCTCCTCGGCAGCCGGCCCGATCGGGCGGCGGTTCGGCGTGGGTGGATGGATGCCGACATGCTAGCCGATCCCGTCGCGAATTGCACGATCCGGCGTTCCTCGCCCCTGCCGAGTCGAGTGCCTGATTTCTAGCCACCCCTCCCCTGGAACCCGAAGCCGGCCGAAGCGGTGCAAGCCCGCGATCAGCCCGACACGGCGCCGCGGGCGGCACGGGCACCTCGACGACCCACCCACCCGACAGCCCTGGCCACCGTCAGGCGGCGCTCCTTCAATTCCTTGCCCCCGTGCAAGTTGCCGGGACCTCGGGCAGCCTGATCCAAGTGTTTCAACATCCGAGTTTCGGCCGTCCACGGGCATGCCGAGGCCTCATGCCCCCCATCGGGGCACGATGGCACGTCCGTTGCAGCCTTGCTCCCCGACGGAACGCTGCCGGCATCTCGCCGGACACACCGCACACCGGGGATGGGGGAAGTTCCTTGATGCAGACGAAGGCGCCGGGTCTCGGCGAATTCCTGATCAACAAGGGCGTGATCGACCAGGGCCAGCTGGACGAGGCGCTTGTCGAGCAGAAGCGCTCCCGCGAGCGGCTCGGCGAGATCCTCCAGAACCGCGGCCTGATCACCGAGTGGGACCTGCTGGACGCCCTGGGCAGCCAACTCGGCCACCGGTTGTTCGACAGTTCCCGCGACGAGGTGACGCGCCAGGCGCTAGAGCTGGTGCCGTCCGAAACCGCGCGCCGCTTCGACCTGCTGCCGGTCTGCGTGGACGAGCACCAGTTCGTGGTCGCCATGAAGGACCCGCTGGACGTCGAGGCGCTCGACCACCTGAACCACGTGGCCTCGCGCGTCGACCGTGAGCTGGCGATCCTGCTCGCGCCCGCGGAGGCGCTGGCACAGGCGCGCGACCACCACTACGGCCGGCTGCAGGGCGACCGGGACGTGTCGCAGCTGATCGAGTCGGTGATCGACGAGATCGGCGGCGGCGAGGAACTCGAGATCGAACTCGAAGGCGACGGCTCGTCGGCGCAGGACGCCGGCGTCGTGACCCTCGTCGACCAGATCATCGTCAAGGCGATCCAGGAGCGGGCCACCGACATCCACATCGAACCCCAGGAACACAGCCTGGTCATCCGCTACCGGGTCGACGGCATCCTCTACGACGCCCTGACCCCGCCGCGGGCGGTCTACGCGGGCGCCGTCAGCCGCCTGAAGATCATGTCCAACATGGATATCGCCGAAAGGCGCATGGCGCAGGACGGCCGCTTCACCTTCAAGCGGGACGGCCGCGAGGTGGACATGCGCGTCTCGTCCATCCCGACCGTGCACGGCGAGAAGATCGTCATGCGCCTGCTGGACAAGTCGAACTTCAACTACTCGCTGACCGACCTGGGGCTCGCGGAGCGGGACATCGCGTCGGTGCAGGCGGCCATCCACCGGCCCCACGGCATGATCCTGCTGTCGGGACCGACCGGATCCGGCAAGACCACGACGCTGTACGCCGCCATGAAGGAACTGGACAGCCTCAGCCTGAACATCACGACCATCGAGGACCCGGTCGAGTACCAGATCGGGCGCATCAACCAGGTCCAGGTCAACAAGCGCAAGCAGGTGACCTTCGCCAACGCCCTGCGCGCCTTCCTGCGGCAGGACCCGGACGTGATCATGGTCGGCGAGATCCGCGACCAGGAGACGGCCGACATCGCGATCCGGGCCGCCCTGACCGGACACATGGTCTTCAGCACCATCCACGCGAACGACGCCCCGAGCACGGCCGCCCGCCTGGTGTCGATGGGGGCCGAGCCGTTCATGGCCGCCAGCGCCTTGACCCTGGTGGCGGCGCAGAGGCTGGTCCGGCGCAACTGCCCCCGCTGCCTGGCGGAATACCAGCCAGCCGAAGAAACGCTCATGGCCCTGGGTGAAGGTGCCGATGAGTCC
>DYDD01000261.1:0-161 GCA_020718045.1 Fibrobacter sp.
GCTACGGACCGCTCCAGACGCCGCCCACGGTCAGGTGTGACACGTGTGCGACGCAACCGCACGGTGTCGGTGCGATCGTGTGTGGGACTGTAGCCGTCCGCGCATGTCGAGGCCAGCCCCATGTTGCACCTGGTCGCCACCCTCGTCAGAGGCGACGAGCC
>DYDD01000261.1:170-4025 GCA_020718045.1 Fibrobacter sp.
TCGTCGCCTCTGACGAGGGTGATGATCAGGTCAGGAACATGGGCAGGCCCTCGACATCGTGGATCCTAGCGCGGTACTCGCGCGTGTCGTAGTACTTGGCGACGTCCACCCGCTTGGTCCCCGCCACGATCGAGGCCAGGTCCACGGCCGTGTATTTGCCGTTCTGCAGGGCCGTCATGTAGCCGCTGCGGCCGGCGATGAGGTGGTCCATGGCCAGGTTGCCGAAGTTCATCGCGACCATGCGGTCCATGGCGTCCGGCGCGCCGCAGCGCATCAGGTAGCCCAGCGACTGGTACATGATGTCGACGCCGGTGCGCCGCTTGATCTCGTCGGCGGTGTGCTTGCCGATGCCGCCGAGCTTCTGGTGGCCGTAGGCGTCGGTCTCGCCCTGCTGGTGGATCGTGCCGTCGACCTCCTGCGCCCCCTCGCTGATGGTCATGATCGCGTAGTTGCTCGGGTTCTGGCGCCTGTCCGCCACCAGCTTTTCCGCCAGCGACTCCATGTCGAAAGGCACCTCCGAGATGATCGAGCGGTCGACCCCGGCCAGGTAGCTGACGATCAGGGCCGTCTCGCCGCTGTTGCGCCCGAACAGCTCCACGATGCCGATGCGCTCGTGGCTGCCGATGGGCGTGCGCAGCTGCGTGATCGCTTCGACGGAGCGGGTGACCGCCGTGCCGAAGCCGATGCAGTAGTCGGTGCCGTAGACGTCGTTGTCCATGGTCTTGGGCACGGCCATGATCGGGAAGCCCGTCTCGTGCAGGCGCGCGGCGTAGCTCAGGGTGTCGTCGCCGCCGATGGGGATCAGGGCGTCGACCTGCATGTCCTCCAGCACGGCCAGCACGTGCTCGGTGATGTCGGCGGGGTAGGTCATGCCCGCCCGCTTGACGTGTTCGAACATGTCCTTCTCGCGCACCTTCGCCGGGTTGGTGCGCGAGGAGTGCAGGAAGGTGCCGCCGGTGCGGTCGATCGTGCGCACCGTGTTCCAGGTCAGCGGCTGCAGCCAGCGGGCGTTCCACTCGGGCTCGCCCGGCTTGTAGCCCGACAGGGACTCCCAGCCGCGGCGCAGCCCCAGCACCTCCCAGTCCTCCTGCAGCGCGCGCCAGACGACCTGCTTGATGCAGGCGTTCAGGCCCGGGACGTCGCCGCCGCCGGTGAGGATCGCGATCTTCTTCTTGCGGGCCATGTCGGTCCTTCCTTCCCGGCGGTTCAGTCCGCCGACCCGTAGCAGTGGCAGCCCTCGCCCAGGAACGTGCCGCGGCAGGACATCTCCGCCAGGGCGCGCACGTCGTCCTCGGTCAGGCCGAACAGATCCATCGCCAGTTCGTACTCGCGCGACAGGGTCGTGCTCGAGACGGTGGGGTTGTCGGTACAGAGCGCGACCTTCACGCCCGCGTCCAGGAAGCGCGGCAGCGGGTGGTCGCGCAGGTCGGCGACCGCGCCGGTCTGCACGTTGGAGCTGAGGCAGACCTCCAGGTAGACGCCGTCGCGCGCCAGGCGGCGCATCAGTTCGGGGTCCTGCCCCGCCGAGGTGCCGTGGCCGATGCGCTGCGGCCCCAGGTTGTCCAACGCCTCCCAGATGCGTTCGGGGCCCTCGCTCTCCCCCGCGTGGACGGTCCGATGCAGGCCCATGCGCTCGGCCAGCTCGTAGGCCTCGCGGAACAGCACGGGCGGAAACGGCGACTCCGGCCCCGCGATGTCGAAGCCGACCACCCCGACGCGGGAGTGGTACTGCTCCTTCTCGCCGGCGATCTCGCGCAGCAGGATCTTCGCCATGTTGCCGCCGTGGCTGCGCATGGCGATCACCACGATGCCGCAGCGGAAGTCGGGGTGCACGTCGGCGAAGCGCATCAGGCCCTTGCGCGTGGCGTTCAGCACCTGGCGGTTCGACAGCCCGGCGCGGCGGTGGATCAGCGGGTTGATGCGCAGCTCCAGCAGCCGCACCCCGTCGGCGTACGCGTCCTCGGCGATCTCGAAGGCCACGCGCTTGATGGTGTCGTAGAACTGGGTGTACTGCAGCGGCACGTGGAACTTGTCCAGGTAGTCGATGAGGGACCGGTCCTGGGCGTCGTCCCACTGCAGGTAGTGTCGGAAGGCCTCGAAGTCGAGACCCGGCACCGCGGAGTAGTACTTCTCGGACATCTCCCACAGCGTCGCCGGCCGGATGGCGCCGTCGAAGTGACGGTGCAGCTCGGCGAGCGGGAGGGTCGCGAGGAATTCGCTTCGGCGCGTGGCGTTCATGCCACCTCCTCGTGTTTCTCATTCATTGTTGGGCCATAGGATAGGCGACGGCGGTCGCGGTGTCCACCGAGCCGGAAAGGATTCCGGCCCGGCTGGACACGCCCGGAAGGTCGAGGCTGCAACTCGTGTTTACCGGAGCAGGAGCAGCTTGCAGGTGGCGACACGGTCCTCGGCCAGCAGGCGCGCCAGGTAGACCCCGGCGGGTTGGCGCCGACCGCCGTCGTCGCGGCCGTCCCAGGACCTGATGTGCGGGCCGGCGGACAGGGGCCCCGAGTACAGGACGGCGACGCTGCGACCCAGCGGGTCGTAGACGGACAACTCCACCGAGCTGGGGCGATTCAATGTGAAGCGGACCTCTTGGGTGCCGTCGTACGACTTCATGGCGGTCAGGCCCAGGGTAAAATCGGCGGGAGCGACCGGATCGGCCGGGTTTCCGGGGTCATCGATCGACAGGGGGTCGTCGCAGTCGTAGTGGAAGAAATGGCGGCCGGAGACGAGCCAGCCGTCGGCGGCGTGCAGATCGCGTTTTTCGGAGGTGATCCTGTCATACGATTCGATGGTGGAGGTGCCGACCAGCACCGGATTCGCGGGATCGGCGACGTTGTACACCGACAGCGCACTCCAGAATCGAACGTACAGCAGGTGGCCGCGCGGCAGGACCTGAACGCAGTCCTCGCCATTGCCGATGGGACCGGCCAATAGCGAAACATATGACGGGTCGTGGACGTCGTAGATCCAGAAGCTGTCATTGGCTACGAAATAGAGTAGCCCGTCGCCAATCACGAGGTGACCATTCGAAGGTAGCGGAAGGGAGTCGAGAACAGCTGGATGGTCGAGGTCCGACAAATCCAGAGTATGGAGCCTCACACCGAGGCTATCGCTGAAATAGAGGTATGACACATTGCCCGAGGCCACTCCCGTCTCCATAGCGAAGGGATCATCCGGATCGCCCGTCAGGTGGAAAGTCCCGCGCAGCGTCGGACCATCCTGGTCGAGCAGGTCCACAACCGTCCAGGTTTCCCCCTCTCGTTGAAGCGCCACGTCTTCGTGGACGACCGCCGGCAGGACCATCCCCGCTGGCAGGGCAATTTCGGACGCAGTGGAAAGATCTTCGACATCGTAGAGTCTCAATCCCGTCGGTTGTCCGTACTCGAAGTAGACATCGACCCACACGTACCGGCCGTTTCCCCTGGTAGTCCCGTACGGGATCCCGAAATAGGTCACATTGTTCGCCGGATCGATTTCGAACAGGCTCGCCGAGTAGTGGCACTCGCTGAATGATGTGCTGAGGAATCGATTACCCCAGAATGATGAGATCCCCCCGCCGATCGGGCAGCCGTAGTACGGATCCCCGCTGCCGCCACCATCGACGATGAAGACGGGATGCGCTGGGTCGGAAGCATCATAGAGCTGGCGCGAATAGCTGACGTAACCGGGCTCCGAATAGTAGTGGCTGTAGATGCGGTATCTCGAGGTCCCGCCATTGCAAGACCAATTGCTGATGTCTAAACGAAAAAACGGCTCCACCGTACCGCTCGCGTAATCCTCGCATTCGATGGTTTGTGCGTAAGGCGTTGTACATAAATAAAGGTAGCAATAGCCTATTGTGATTGGGGC
>DYDD01000023.1:0-19919 GCA_020718045.1 Fibrobacter sp.
GCCGCCGGCACCCCTCCCCGCGCGGCCGCCGCCGTGAAGCTGGCCCAGGCCAGGCTGGCCTGCGGGGACGTCGCCGGGGCGCGTTCGCTGGCCGCGTCGCTGATGGCGGAGCTGCCTGTGGCCGCCCTGGGCGTGGTGGTGTGCGACCTGATCGCCGGGCGCGACCTCGACCTCGAGGTGGACCTGGAGCCCGAAGCCACCGACGCAGCGCTGCGGTCGTGGATCGACGTGCTGTGGCGCAGCCGCCGGCTGGACCTGATGGGGAGCTTCGCGGACCGGTGCGAGGCGATCGGTGAGGCGTTTCCGTGGTTAGGGGAGCATTTGCGGATGGCGACGCTGGCGCTCAGTTCCGTTTGAAACCGGCGACCGACCAACCTGTTTGACAGGCATCCGCGACGTGATTACAATGTAGTCACGCACGGGAGGCCCGCGATGAAATCCAGGATCGTCAAAATCGGCAACTCGCAGGGGATCCGCATCCCCAAGCTGCTGATCGAACAATCGGGGCTCGCCGAGGAGGTCGAGATCGAACTTAGCGGCAACGCCTTGGTGATCCGATCGGCACGACCACCGCGGTTCGGGTGGGAGGATTCGTTCCGCGCGATGGCGGCCGACGGCGACGACGCCCTGCTGGATCCCGGTCCCAGCGGAACCTCCCGCTGGGATGACGAGGAATGGGAATGGTGATCCATCGGTTCGAGATCCACCTGGTCGATCTCGACCCGACCGTGGGGAGCGAGATCAGGAAGACACGTCCGTGTCTGGTCGTATCCCCTGACGAGATGAATCACCAGATCCGGACCGTGATCGTGGCGCCGATGACGACGAAGGGCCGCGCCTACCCGACCAGGATCCCCTGTCGCTTCAAAGGGAAGGCGGGGCAAGTCGTCTTGGACCAGATCCGCACCGTCGACTCCGGCCGCCTGGTCGAGAAGTTGGGGCGGCTCGGGGATAAAGCGGCAGCCGAGGTGCTCCGGACGCTCGGAGAGATGTTCGCGCCGTGAGGCGCTCCTCGGGGTGATGTTGCCGGAATCCGCTCTATCGAAGACAAGGGACGTCGCCGGGTGTCGGCATCGGGCCAAGGCCTTGCAATGCTTGCAGGGTTAATGTATACTCATTGTATATACTCACGTAGGGCAAGATCCCGAAGGGCGAGGGCATGAAACTGCGAATCCAGAAGTGGGGCAACAGCTTGGCGTTACGGATCCCCAAGCCGTTCGCGGAAGAGGTCTGCGTCCGTCAGGGATCCGCAGTCGAAGTCGCTCTGGTGGAGGGGAAAATCGTCGTTTCGCCGGTCGATCAGGAGATGCCCAGCCTGGATGAGTTGTTGGCTGGCGTCACGCGGGAGAATCTGCCGGCGGCCGCCGACTTCGGGCCTCCTGTCGGCCGAGAGATCTGGTGACGCTAGGCGGTTACGTCCCAGACCGGGGCGACGCGGTCTGGATCTCCATGAACCCCCAGGCGGGGCATGAACAGGCGGGGCGGCGTCCCGCGCTCGTCATCTCCCCGCTCGCGTACAATCGCAAGGTCGGGCTGGCGATCATGTGCCCGATCACGAGACAGGTGAAGGGCTATCCTTTCGAGGTCGAGATCGTTGCGCATGAAGGCGTGAGCGGCGCGGTGTTGTCCGATCAGGTCAAGAGTCTGGACTGGCGGGAGCGGCGGGCGGAGATGATCTGTCGATTGCCGGACAAGACGGTTGCTGAAGTACTCGATAAATTGATGACATTATTGAATCCCGAAATGCCATGAACGGCCGCTGATCTCCCAAGGATCACTCACAGATAACCACCCCGCGCCGCCGACAGCCGTTTGAAACCGGGTCGGCTCTCGATGTACTCGCTCAGCAGACGTCCCAGGGTTGCTGCGCGGTCGCATTCGTCGCAAGGACTCATATCACACGTCGTCCAGTAGGACGTGTGCAACCAGGAGCCCACGGAGATGCGGAGCAGGTATTCCTCACAGGGGTGCGCGATGTAACGAATGCCCGTCGTATCCGGTGGGGCAACGTGCACCGCCTGGTCGAAAAACCCGAGCGAATCGGCCAGCGCGATGATCCTGCGCTTTTCCCCGGCGCTGAGCGGGAAGCGGACGACGAGCGGCGGGTCCTCGATCATGTCCTTCACCAGCGTCTCGCTGATCGTATCGAGGCGGTTGCGTCCTCCGACTCCCCAATGGAAGAGGATCTCGGCCTGTCCCTTGGTCGCGGGCTGCGGCGGCGGCAGCGCGCAGCCGGCGGCCAACGCGCCGAGGCCCGCGAGGGTCGCAAGGAGACGACGGCAGCGGCCGGGACCGGCCATGGAGCACCCCCTCGACGCCGCGGCGGGCGTCAGACCGCCAACGCCCGGCGCCGATCCAGCCGCCGCGTCACCCCGATGTACACCCCCAGCGCCGCCAGCGACACCAGCCCCACCGCCGCGTACGCGTACCACAGATAGTGCGCCTGCGCGTACACCTCCGGCATCGGCCCCTGCCCCGCCAGGGCCAAGGTGTGCTGCTGCCGGACGGCCTCGGAGAGCGTGGACGGCTCGGGGCAGTACTTGGTCAGCAGGAAGCCCGAGAGCACGAAGCCGAAGATGTTGGCGAAGAAGGAATTCATGTGGGCGAAGCCGAGGTAGGTGCCCTCCTTGCCCTTCGGCGCCTGCAGCGAGGCGAACTCCAGCCACTTCGGGCTGAGGAAGCACTCCGCGAGGCCCTGGATGGCGATGCCGATGATCATCATCAGCGTGATCGGGTGCAGCGATATGCCCAGGACGTTCACGTGCCCGTGGATCCACGCCGACCCGGCCATGGCCAGGGCCGAGAACGGGATCAAGCACATCGCCACCAGGATCGAGATCTCGGGCTTCCAGGAGCGGACCAGCTGCGTGATCAGCACCACGAACAGCACCACCACCAGCGGGTTGATGTTGGCGTACCACTCGGGCTTGTAGGCCTCGCCGGCCATGCGCAGCACGTAGTCCGGCATCGCCGCGTAGAGCTGGCCCTGGATGGCCCAGAACCCCGCCGTGATCAGGATCAGCGACAGGAAGCGCAGGTTGCTCAGGGCCATCCACATGCCCTGCAGGGTCTCGCGGAAGGTGCGGACCTGGGCCGCGCCGTTGTCGTCGTCGGGGCGGTAGACCAGCGCCACCAGGATCAGCGCCACCAGGGCCGCCGCGGCCGAGAAGAACGGCACCGTCTCGACGCCCATCTGGATGCGCATCGGCGCCACGATGGTCTTGCCCGTGAACGAGCCGATGTTCACCACCATGTAGAAGATGCTGAAGGCGCGGGCGCGGTTGTGCTCGTCGGAGCACTTCGAGACCGTGCCGGTGATCACCGGCTTGACGAAGGCGCCGCCGATGACCACCAGCACGAGGCCCGCGATCACCATCCCGAGATCGTGGAAGAAGCCCAGCGTGCCGTAGCCGACGGTCAGCAGGGCGAAGGCCAGCATCAGGGCGTTGCGGAAGCCCATGCGGTCGGCCAGCGCCCCGGTGAAGAAGGGCATCAGGTAGATCCAGCCGCCGAACAGGCCGGCCACGACGCCCGCCTGGACGTCGTCCAGGCCCACGGCGCGGATCAGGTAGGTGCGCAGGGCGATGAACGTGCCGTAGTAGGCGGCGCGCTCGCAGAGCTCGGCGCCGTTGCCGGTCCAGAAGGTGCGCGGGAAGCGCCAGGTCGTCTTGGGTTCGGTCATCGGTTCCTCCGGAGTGGGGGCGACGGAATTGGCCAGTGTAGGCGCTGGAAGCGCTCAACAACAATCGCAAACTACAGATAGCCGCCATGGGTGCACCCTGGCGCTCAACGCCATAACCCCCCGGGCTCCCAAGTGCCCGCACCCGGCGCGCCGTTTCGGAGGTCCTCCAACACCGGCAACAAGAAAGCACGGAGCAGAGCGGAGAACTCCTCACTAGGTACGTCCGGAGCAGTCAACCCCGCCCGTCGTGCGAACGCCCTGACTTGCGCCGGACGCGAGGTGGTGCAAGTCGAAGTAATCCTTGATGCGGCTGTTGCGATCGCCCAGCACGACCAGCGCTTCCAGCTTTTCGGCGACGACCGCCTCGCGGGGGTATGCAAGGACCGTTGGTGCCGGGAATTCCAGAAGTGTGGGATAGACGCAGCGCTCGGGGAGCGGCCACACGGCATCGCCCATCCCCATGTCGATCCGCAGCGTCAGACGGGCCGACCCGCAGCGGGCGAGCAGCGTCGCGCGCACGCCGGCATACTCCTGCTCGGCGCGGATCAAGTCGGTACGGATCGACCCGGCATCGAATTCGACCCCATCCGGTTCCGCCGCCGCCGTACAGACGGCTTCCAGATCGTCGCGCACGGCGTCGCATGACGGGTCTCCTCGCCTCAGCAGGTCCAGGTCCCGGGTCGCGCGGTATGGCTGGTCAGACCAGAGACGCAGCAGCATCGCGCCTTTGAGCACCAGCCGATCTCTCGGATCCGATATGCCGAGTCGATAGAGGAACCGTTCGAAGGCGTACGCCGTCAGCAGGATCTGGAAGTCATCACCTGTGCGTTTTGCCTTGTCGAGGAGGCGTGCGGCGACGGAAGCCGCGATATCGCGATCGCCGCCGGTCATATGATCGCGTCCAGATATGGCTGCATCACGCGCGAGACTCGGCAGACGCGCGCGAATCGCGCCAGCTCCGTCGCGCCGCCGCGGTGGCGGTGAGTGAAGTCGCGCAGCGCCTCGACCGCGACATCAATGCCGACCTTGTTGCGGTATTTGAAGCAATCGGCCACGGTCTTCGCCGCAGAGTAGACCCGGAGTTCGACACCTTCCACCAGGTGCGTCTCGACACCTGTCGTGAATGCCAGTCCCGAGAATCGCGCCACCCGCAGCCGGGTGTCGCCGAACCGGGGCCGACGCGCCTTCTCCGGCAGCGCGATCCATACCTCGGCCGGCGATTGCGTCGTCAAGCCATGGAACCGCAAGGCGGTGAGCAGGCAGAACACGCCCGCTGGAACGCGTTTGGCCACCTGCGCCAGCGTATGGTCCGCCGTGGGGGCATGCTGGGCGAGTGAATAGACACCCCGCGCCTGCCTTGCCACGAGACCGTCGCCGACCATCCGGTAGAGCAACGAACGCGACACGCCCCGCGCTTCGAGTTCCACAGGTCGGACCAAACCCATTTCTCGGATGATCTGCAATGCGGTGTGCCTGTCCATGAGGCGCATGATACAATGTGTTGCCAATCGATCGCAACCCCCGACTTAATGCAACGTCACGGGGCGATTCAAGGTGTATATTGGGCGCGTCCGTCCACAGCCGGATGGTCCGGCAGCTGCAGAAGGGAGCGACCATGGACATCCGACTGACCTTCCTGGGCGCCGCCGGCAACGTCACCGGCTCGCGCTACCTCGTCGAGGCCGGCGGCAAGCGCGTCTACGTGGACTGCGGCCTGTTCCAGGAGTGGCGCTTCAAGGCACGCAACTGGCAACCGGGCCCCGTCGCGCCCGCGGACATCGACGCGGTGGTCCTGACCCACGGCCACCTCGACCACTGCGGCCTGCTGCCGAAGCTGGTGTGCGACGGTTTCAAGGGCCGCATCCACTGCACCGCGGCAACGGCCGACATCGCCATGATCGTCATGGAGGATTCGGGCACGATCCAGGAAGAGGACGCGCGCAACAAGCGCAAGCGTCACGCGCGGGAAGGCCGCAGCGGACCGCATCCCGAGGAACCCCTCTACACGCACCGCGACGCCCTCGCCGTCCGCAAGCGCCTGACGAAGACCGCCCTCGGTGCGCCGGTGCGCTTGGCGGACGGGATCGAGCTGGAATTGACGGGCGCCGGGCACATCCTGGGCGCCGCCTCGGTGATCCTGCGACTCGGCGAGGGCGAGCACCGGCGGACGCTGGTCTTCTCGGGCGACCTCGGCCCCTGGGACATGCCGATCCTCGAGGACCCGCGGCCGCCCACCGACGCCGACTACCTGGTGATCGAATCGACCTACGGGGACAAGGACCACGACCCGCCGCGGGAGGTGCCCGAGGCGCTGGCCCGCGTGGTCCTCGAAACCTTGGCCGCGGGCGGCAACCTGGTGATCCCGAGCTTCTCGGTCGAGCGCACCCAGGACCTGCTCTACCACCTGAACCAGCTGCGCCAGGCAGGCCGTCTGCCCGATCTGCCCGTCTTCGTGGACAGCCCGATGGCCATCAAGGTCACCGAGATCTTCGCACGCCATCCCGAGCTCTTCGACGAGGAGGCCCGCATCCTGCTGCGCGAGGGGCGGCACCTGAGCGACTTCCCCGGTCTGCGGCTCTGCCGCACCCGCGAGGAGTCCCAGGCGATCAATTTCCAGAAGCGGCCGGCGATCATCATCGCCGGGTCGGGCATGTGCACCAGCGGCCGCATCAAGTACCACCTCGAGCACAACCTCGGTCGGCCCGAGAGCACGGTGTTGTTCATCGGCTACCAGGCGTCCGGCACCCTGGGCCGCGACATCCTGGACGGCGCGCCCGAGGTGCGTCTGTTCGGCGCCATGCGGCCGGTGCGAGCGCGCGTGGCCGAGATCCACGGCTTCTCGGCCCACGCCGGGCGCGGTGAACTGCTGCGCTGGGCGCGCGCGTTGCGGGAGAAGCCCCGCCATGTCTTCGTCACCCACGGCGAGCCCGAGGCCGCCGCCGCCTTCGCCGAGTCCCTGCGGCGCGAGTGCGGGTACGAGGCGTCGGTGCCGGCGTACCTCGACGCCGTCGCGCTCTCCTGATCCCGCGGCCGCCCACGGCCGCATCGGAGCCGACATGCACGACGACCGCGGCGGCCTCGCCGGGCGCTACCTGCGCATCGCCGACCAGCTGGCAGAGCTGTTCCTGAAGACCGACGACCCGACCGCCCGCATGGCGACCGCCGCGGCGGTGCTGCACCACAAGATGCCCCACTTCTTCTGGACGGGATTCTACCGGCTGATCGACGGCGCGCTGGTGGTCGGCCCCTACCAGGGGCCGGTGGCCTGCGCGGTGCTGCACGGGCCGGAGGGCGTGTGCTGGGCCGGGGTGCGAGACGGCGCGACGGTGGTGGTGCCCGACGTCCACGCCTTCGAGGGCCACGTCGCCTGCGACGCCCGCTCGCGCAGCGAGATCGTGGTGCCGGTGCGCGACCGCGCGGGCGCCGTGATCGCCGTGCTGGACGTGGACTCCGAGCGGCCGGACGCCTTCGGCGAGGCCGACCGCGAAGGTCTCGAGCGGATCGTCGCGCTGCTGATCTGACCTTCCCGGCCGCTACTTCACCAGCATGAGCTTGCGGCTGGACACCGACCCGTCCGCAGCCAGCCGGGCCAGGTAGAACCCGCTGGGCGCGGGCCGGCCCGCGGCGTCGCGTCCATTCCAGACGAAGGCGTGGGGGCCGGCGGGCAGGTCGGCGTCGACCAGGTCGGCGATCAGCCGGCCGTCGGCGGCGTGGACGGTGAGACGGGCGCGGCCGGCGCGGGCCAGCGTGAACTCCATCTGCGTGGCGGGATTGAACGGGTTCGGCGCGGCGGTCAGGCGCAGGCCGGCGGCGGACGGCGGCACGTCCATGGTCTGGTAGACGTCCTCGTGCTCGAGGATCCAGAAGCCGTCCTCCATGTCGACCAGGTAGAGGCGCGGTCCGCGGGCGACGACGCTCTGCGCCGTGCCGGCGGTGTCGAAGTGGCCGACCGGCGCGGGCAGGCGCTGGTCCTTGATGTCCACGATCGTCAGGCCGTGCGGGTAGGTCGCGGCGTAGACGAAGTCGCCCTGGAGCGTGACCCCGGCGGGGTGTCCCTTGGTGAGGCAGCGGCCGACCTCCACCGGGCTGGCGGGGTCGCCCACCAGCACGATCCGCAGGCCGGCGCTCCCCTCGGCCAGCACCACGAAGCCGTCGCCGGCGTCGACGCCTTGGCTGAACCCGTCGGTGCCGAGGTGGCCGGCCAGGACGGGGTGGGCCGGGTCGGCGACGTCGACGATGCGCAGGCCGTCGTAGCCGTAGGCCAGGTAGGCCGTGCCGTCGCGGACCTGCAGGCCGTAGACGTACTGGCCCGGCACGAAGTAGCGCCCCACCAGCCGCGGCGCCGTCGGCGTCGCGACATCGACGATCAGCAGGCCCTGGTTGCGGTCGCCGACGTAGCAGAGATCGCCGTCCAGCACGATGCAGTTGGCGTAGTAGGAGGAGTAGCGGCCGAGCAGGACCGGCGCGGCCGGGTCGCTCACGTCGACGATCTGCAGCCCTCCCGATTCGGTGGCGACGTAGGCGATCCCGTCGCGGACCTTGACGTCGCGGGCGTGGGCCACGGACCAGCGGCCGAGCCCGCGCGGCGCGGCCGGGTCGCGCACGTCGATGATGCGCAGGCCGTCGTAGCGGCCGGCGACGTAGGCGACGGTGCCCACGACATCCATCTTCGCGCTGTGGCCCCCGTCGTCGCGGCGGCCGACTTCGACCGGGGCCTCTCCCGGCGCCTGCGCCACCACCGCCAGGCCGGTGGGGCTGGTCGGCACGTAGAGCCAGTCGCGGCCGGCGACCGTGGTGAGGCAGTTGTCGTAGGGCAGCGACCCCGTCCAGACCGGCGCCGTGGCGTCCGTGAGGTCGTAGGACTGGAAGCCGCAGCTGAAGCCGGAGACGTAGAGGCGGTCCCCGACGGCCACCGCATCCACGACGTTGCCCGGCAGCGGGTAGTCGACAACGGCGAGGGGCGCGGCGGGCGCCGTCAGGTCCAGGACGCCGAAGCCGTCGTTGCCGAGCGCGCAGTAGGCGTGGTCCCCGCGCAGGCTCAGGCCACGCACCGATTCCCAGGGCCTGGTCACCGACACCGGCTTGGGCGCGGTCGGCCAGGTGACGTCCAGGACGTGCACGCCCCCCGACCCGTACGACAGGTAGGCCAGGTGGTCCTTCAGGTCGATCTCGAACAGGGTGCCGTCGGCGCTGTACGCGGCCGCCTCGCGCGGGGACTTGGGGTCGCGGACGTCCACGACGCGCAGGCCGAGGTCGCCAACGGCGAGGAAGGCGAAGCCGTCGCGCACCACGATGTCGTAGATCCGCCCCGGGACGTCCAGCCGGGCGAGGCCGCGCGGGTGCTTGGGATCGCGCACGTCCACGACCGCGAATCCATACTCGATGAGGCTCACGTAGGCGAGGCCGCGGTCCACGGCCAGGAAGTAGATCTCGCTCGGGAGCGTGAGGGCCCCGAGGCGGACGGGCGCAGCGGGGTCGTGGAAGTCGACGATCTCCAGGGCGGCGCCGTTGCCCACCAGCACGGTGTCCCCCATGGCGCAGGCGGCGTAGCAGGCGCCGTTGGGCCAGTGCCCCAGCGGTTTCACGCGCTCGGCGGCGTTGGGCAGGGGGATGCCGGGATCGGTCTGGGCGCGGGCGGCCGCCGCGCAGACGAGCAGCGCGGCCAGCATCACGGTGGCGGGGCGGCGGGCGATCGACACGTCGGTCCCCTTCCTGCGGGTGGCCGGACCTGATTCAGTATACGGGAACCGCGCGGCGACGACCAGCGCCGCGATCCAGGCTTTCCTGAACGGACGTATCCGTTATCTTGGCAGCCGGACATCCACCCACCCGACCCGGAGGTCGTCATGAACCCCACATTCGCCCTGATCCTGGGACTGGTCCTCGGTCTCGCGCTGGCTGCAGGCGCCGGTGTCGGCATGATCCGCACACGGATGATCGCCCCCCGCCGCAGCCGGCGCAGCTTCGACGACACCTGCGCCGCGATCGAGCGCGTGATCCCGGCCGATCCCGAGGGGTGGAGCCTGCCCCTGCCGGCCTGGGACGCCTACGCCGTCCTGGAGAAGAAAGGGGTGGCGCCGGCGAACCTGGCCCGGTTGCGCTTCTTCTTCGTCTGCAACCCCCGCCACGCCTCCGACATGCTGCGCCTGGACCCGACCCTGTCGGGGATGATGCCCTGCACCTGGGCCGTCTACGAGACGCAGGACGGGACGGTGTGGCTGGCGAAGCTGAACGTGGGCCTGATGGGGCGCCTGTTCCCGCCCGCCATCGCCGCGATCATGGGCAAGGTGGCCGCCGCCGACGAGCGGTTCCTGGCGGAAGTCCTGGGCTGAACCGAGACCCCGCCGGGGGCCGCCGGCGATTCCGTCCTGGCGCATCCCGGCCGGGATGCTTATGGTGGGGGGGATCCGTCGGGCATCAAAGACATGGTTCGCATCCCGACCCCCATAAATTCCGCGTTACGAGCTGAGAATGCGACTTGGCTCATCCGAGCCAAGGAGAACCCTGAGTTGAGTTTCGACATCTTCGGCCTCGATCCGCGCATCCTCGATGGCGTGCGCGCCGCCGGCTATACCAAGCCGACCCCCATCCAGCGCCAGGCGATCCCCGAGGTCATGGCCGGCCGCGACGTCCTGGGCGTGGCCCAGACCGGCACCGGCAAGACCGCGGCCTTCGCCCTGCCCATCCTCCAGCGCCTGCTCGACGGCCCCCGCGGCCGCACGCGCGCGCTGATCATCGCGCCCACGCGCGAGCTGGCCGAGCAGATCCACGGCTTCTTCCACGCGATGACCCGCCGCACCGGCCTGCGCAGCGCGACGGTGTACGGCGGCGTCGGCCGCGCCTCCCAGGCCCAGGCCCTGCGCCGGGGCACCGAGATCATCGTCGCCTGCCCGGGCCGCCTGCTCGACCACATGGGCGAGGGCGACGCCGACCTGTCCGGGATCGAGATCCTGGTCCTGGACGAGGCCGACCGGATGTGCGACATGGGCTTCCTGCCGGACGTGAAGCGCATCCTGCGGGAGCTGCCGGTCGACCGCCAGACGCTGTTCTTCTCGGCGACCATGCCGATGGACATCCGCGGCCTGGCCGACCGGATCCTGCGCAACCCGCTCGCCGTCCAGGTCGACACCATCGCCCCGGCCGCCACGGTCGCCCATTCGATCTACCCCACGACCGACCGCCTGCGCAAGAGCATGCTCGAGACGCTGCTGCGCCGCGAGGCCACCGGCCGCACGCTGGTCTTCACCCGCACCAAGCACCGCGCGCGCAGCCTGGCCCACGACCTCGAGCGCTCCGGGATGCGCGTCGCCGAGCTGCAGGGCAACATGCCGCAGAGCAAGCGGCAGCAGGCCATCGACGGCTTCCGCAGCGGCCGCTACGACATCCTGGTCGCCACCGACATCGCGGCCCGCGGCATCGACGTCACCGCGGTCAAGCACGTCATCAACTACGACGCGCCCGACACCGTCGACGCCTACACCCACCGCATCGGCCGCACCGGCCGCGCCCAGCTCACCGGCGAGGCCTTCACGCTGGTCGACAGCGACGACAGCGAGCTGATCGAGCGCATCGAGAAGACCCTGGGCGTGCCGCTGGAGCGGCGCCGCATCGACGGCTTCGACTACGGCGCCTTCACGCCCGAGACGGCCCTGAACCCGGTGCGGCGCGCCGCGGCGTCGGGACGGTCCGGCGGCGGGGGGCGGCGGCGGGCGCCGACCAGGATGAAGCGGTTCGGATGAGCCGCTGATCGGCCGCAACGATGAAGGACCGGCTGCGAGGCCGGTCCTTTCGCTTTCCCTCTACATTCGCGGCGCGCTTCCGCGGGCTCAGGCCGAGGCGCGGTCTTTCCAGTTCCACCACTTGAGCAGTTCGGGGTCGCGGTCGGCGGGGGCGGTCGCGGCGTAGTAGACCGCGCAGCGGAAGACGTACAGGACGCAGGGGTCCTGCCGCTCGCCGCGGATCTCGCAGAGGTCGCGGTAGAGCCGCTCGGGGTCCAGGCCGCGCAGGTCGGCGGGTTCGCGCATCCCCAGCTCGCGCAGGTCGGTGGCGAGGCTCGGGCCGATGCCGGGGATGGCTTGCAGGGGGTCGTTGGCGCGGCCGGCGCTCACAGCGCCGAGACGCTGCGCAGCAGCGCGGCGTTGTCGGCCGTCTGCTCGATGAGCTTCAGCAGTCCCAGCATGGCGGTCTTGGGGTCGGCCTGCACCATGCGGCGGCGCAGGGTGTTCAGGCGGGCCATGTCCTCGACCGAATACAGCAGCTCGTCGCGGCGGGTGCCGCTGGCGCGCAGGTCGATGGCCGGGAAGACGCGGTTCTCGGCCAGCGAGCGGTCCAGGACGATCTCGCTGTTGCCCGTGCCCTTGAACTCCTCGAAGATCAGGTCGTCCATGCGCGAGCCGGTCTCCACCAGCGCGGAGGCGACCACGGTCACCGAGCCGCCGTGCTCGATGTTGCGGGCCATGCCGAAGATCTTGCGCGGGATCTCCAGCGCGCGGGCGTCCAGGCCGCCGGTCATCGTGCGGCCCGAGCCCGCGGCGTGCAGGTTGAAGGCCCGCCCCAGCCGCGTCAGGCTGTCGATGAGCACCACCACGTCGCGCCCGCACTCGAGCTCGCAGCGCACCTGCGCCATCGCCAGCTCGGCCAGCCGCACGTGGGTGGCCGTGTCCTGGTCGCTGGAGCTGGCCAGCACCTCGGCCGGCACGCGCCGGCGGAAGTGGGTGACCTCCTCGGGCCGCTCGTCGATCAGCAGCACGACGATGCGCGTCTCGGGGTCGCAGGCGGAGATGGCGATGGCCAGGTCCTCGAGGATCTGCGTCTTGCCCGCCTTGGGGGGCGAGACGATCATCGCGCGCGTGCCGCGGGCCAGTGGCGCCACCAGGTCGACGATGCGCATGGTGACGTTGCCGCCGTCGCCCAGGCGGAAGCGCTCGGCGGGGTTGATCGCGGTGAGCTTGTCGAAGTGGGTGCGGCCGCGGAAGGCGGCGGGCGAGAGCCCGCAGATCGAGGAGACGTCCCCGAGCTGCGGGCCCTTGCGGCCCTTTTCGAGCGTTCCCTCGACCACGGCGCCGTCGATCAGCGCGTGTCTCTGCACGAGCTGGGGCGGGACCCAGGGGTCTTCGGGACGGGACTGGAACGACCGTGCGGGGCTGCGCAGATAGCCGCCGCCGCGCTTGTCGAGACCGAGGACACCGGTGACTGTTTCGGACATGGATGCGCCGCCTGCGGCTACTGGACGACTTCGGTGGTCCAGGCCGTGAACGAGACCCGACAGGTCAGGAAGAAATCCTTGATCCGCGCCACTGTCACGCCGCCGGCCATGTCCAGGTCCAGCTCGAGACGGGGATCGCCCTCGTCGTCGAGATAGGAGCGGGAGTAGCGGCGGGTCTGGTTCCAGGTGTTGACCTTCTTCAGCGTGGCGTTGCCGTCGCCGAAGGGCGCGTAGAACTGCAGCGACTCGCCGTCCTTCGCCAGGAACATCCAGGTGTTGTAGCCCTCGAGCTTCCACAGCAGGTCGCCATCCTCGTCGACCGAGACGGAGTAGCCCTCGTCCTCGAGCAGCTCCTGAACGTCGTCGCGGGTGATGGACTCGATGATGTCCTTGTCGCCGGCCTGGGCCGCGGCGGCGAAGGCCAGCAGGGCCAGCAGCGTGACCAGGACGAGGGGCAGGATGGCGCGGGTCGTGGAAACGGCCGGTTTCTGGCTCACGTCGGATCTCCTTGAAAGGTGAATGGGGATGCGGAACAGCTCGCGGGAGCTGCCATTCTACCCGTATTCGTCCGGATCCGCCAAGGCTAAAGTGGATTCCGGTCCCGGAATCAGCCCTTCACTTCCCGGACGGCGTCGATGACGGTCCCGTCCACCCACTTGATCGCGGCCACGACCTTCTCCCCCAGCTCCGGCGGCGCGGGGGGACCGCCGACGATCTCCTCGACCTCGGCCTTGAGATCGCAGAGGTCGCGCAGGGGCAAGCTGCTGCCCCGCAGCTTCCCCAGCAGGTCCTGCCGCAGGGGGTTGACGGCGATGCCCCGCTCGGTGACCACGACGTCGATCAGCTCGCCGGGGCCGCAGAGGGTGGTCACCCGGTCGACCAGCACCGGAATGCGGTCGCGGAAGCTCGGGACCGGCAGGATGGTGCACTTGCCGGCCAGGCAGTTCATCCAGCCGCCGATGCCGTGCAGCAGCCGGCCGTCGCTGTGGGTCACGACGTTGGCGTTGAAGTCGACGTCGACCTCGGTGGCGCCCAGCACGACGGCGTCCAGCAGGCTGGCGAAGTTGCCCTTGCCGTGCCAGTTGTAGCTGGTGAAGGGGCTGGTGTTGACGTGGCCGGGGTTCTCGCGCATCGAGCGCACGCCGGCGAGGTCGAAGGTCTGGCCGTCGAGGATGTAGTCGGTGAGGCCCTCTTCGAGCATGTCGACCAGGTACTGGGTGCTGCCGCCGCGCACGAAGCGCGCCTTGATCCGGCGCTCGCGCATGATGTCGCGCAGGAACAGCGCGAAGCTCAGGGCCGTGCCGCCGGCGCCGGCCTGGAAGCTGAAGCCGTCGCGCACGATGCCGGCCTCGTCGCAGAAGCGCGCGGTCAGTTCGGCGATGAGCAGGCGGTCGGGCGACTTGGTGATCTCGGTGGTGCCCGAGACGATCTTGCTGGCGTCGCCGATGCGGTCCATCACGACGACCTGGTCGACGTTGTTGCCCTGGATCTGCCAGGGGATGCAGGGGAACGGCACCAGGTTGTCGGTGACCACGATGACGTGGTCGGCATACAGCGAGTCGGCCAGGGCGAAGCCCAGCAGGCCGCAGGCGGTCGGGCCGCGGTCGCCGGTCGCGTTGCCGAAGGGGTCGGCCGTCGGGGCCGCGATGACCGCGATGTCGATGTGCACCTCGCCGTCCTGGATCGCCTGCCAGCGGCCGCCGTGGCTGCGCAGCACGCCCATCCCCCGCATCCGGCCCTGGCTGCAGTAGTCGCCCAGGGGGCCGTTCATGCTGCCCTCGATGTGGTGGATGACGCCGCTCTCCAGCAGCTCGATCAGCGGCGCGTGGCAGGGGAAGGCCGCGCTGGGCACCCAGCGCAGGTCCCGGACGCCCAGCTCGGCCGCGGCCCGGAAGACCTGGTTGGCGACCAGGTCGCCGTTGCGCAGGTGGTGGTGGCTGCCGATGGTCATGCCGTCGCGCAGGCCGGCGCGCTGCAGGGCGGTCTTCAGATCCGCGACGGTCTTGTCGCCGTCGACGGGGTAATCGGCGCAGGATCGGACGGGCGGGGCGGCCTTGCGCCCCTGCGGGCGGTGGCGGCCCACGCCCTGAAAGGGAACGGCCGGGTCGCCGTTGATCTCGACCGGCACCAGGCGGCCGGCGGCGTTCTCGACCAGTTTCGTCATCGCGCACCCCCGTCATTGCCCGCGGTTGCGTTGCCCGCTGCTTCGTGGTCCGGGGTGCGCCAATCGGCCGGCAGCAGCCCGACGGCCAGCGCCGTGGCGATGACGCCCTGGGCCCGCTTGACCACCGGGGCGTCGATCATCTTGCTGCCCAGGGCGACCACGCCGAGGCCCTTCGCCTCGGCCTCCTCGAACGCCAGCACGATCCGTTGCGCCTTCGCCAGCTCGTCCGGCGAGGGCGCGAAGGCGGCGTGCACCGCCGCGATCTGCCGCGGGTGGATGCAGCCCTTGCCCACGAAGCCCAGCGCCCTGGCCTCGGCGCAGGAGACCCGCAGGCCTTCCTCGTCGGCCACGTCGGTGAACACGGTGTCGATCGGCTGCACGCCGGCCGCCACCGCGCCGTTGACGACCTGGCTGCGGGCCCAGAACGACTCGCGGCCCTCGAGCGTGCGCGGGGCGCCGATGTCGGCGGTGTAGTCCTCGAGCCCCACGGCCAGCGCGATCACCGACGGGTCCGCCGCCGCGATCTCGTAGGCGCGCCAGGCGCCCAGGGCCGACTCGATGATGGGCATCAGGAAGACGTCGCCCGCGAGCTTCAGCTTCCGGCGGATCGCCGCGATGCGGGCGGCGACGGCCTGCACCTGGGCGGGGTCCTCGACCTTGGGGACGAGGATCACGTGCGGGTTGTGCGGCACGACCCAGTCGAGATCCTCGAGCCCGCGCGCGCCCTGGTTGATGCGGACCATGCGCTCGGCCTGCCCGAAATCCACCACGCGCAGGGCGTTGCGCACCAGCACGCGCGCGGCGTCCTTCTCGGCGGGCGCGACGGCGTCCTCGAGGTCCAGGATCACGCCGTCGGGCAGGTGCAGGCCGGCGTTCAGGAAGAGCTTGGGTTGGTTGCCCGGCAGGTACAGGCGCGTGCGGCGCAGGCGGCGGCGGGCGGCCGGCGCGGCGCAGCAGGGGCGCTGCTCCGGCAGCAGGACACGCGAGAGGCCGGGATCGGCGCGGCGCGCCGCGCATTCGAGCCGGGCGTCCAGGACGAAGGGCACCGCGCCCTGGTCGTCGACCTCGACGCGCGCGTGCTCCAGGCCCAGGGCGCGGCAACCGTCCGCGACTTGCGTCCGGATGCGCTCGCCGTACATCGAGGCCACCTTGCTCGCGACGGACAGCTCCAGGCCGCCCCGGTCGCGCAGCTCCACCGAGATCCAGCAGTCCGAGCGTACGCCCGCGCCCCGGCTGCCCGCCTCTCCCCTGCCTGCCATGGTCCCACCTCGCGGTTGCTGCGGTCGCGGTCCGAGGACGCGGGGCCCGCCCGCGGGGGCACCCTGCCTGAATGATGACCGTAGGGCCGCCCCTTTTCAAGGGAATCGCCGCGTCGGGGCCCCTCCGCGGCTGCATCCCGCTCAATGAGCGCCCCTGCGCGCCGATAACGTGGAGGCCCGGCCCGCGCCCGTAGGAGCCGGGCCGGCAACCATCCTCGTCCCGGAGCGCGACCATGAAGATCCTGATCGTCGACGACTCGCGCGCCATGCGGCGCATCATCCAGCGCACCCTGCGCCAGGCGGGCTTCGGCGGCCTGACGATCCTCGAGGCCGGCAACGGCGCCGAGGCCCTCGAGATCGTGCGCGGCGCCCGGCCGGACCTGATCCTGTCGGACTGGCACATGCCGCACATGTCGGGCCTCGAATTCAAGCGGGCCCTGAACGAGGCCGGCATCGGGATCCCCTTCGGCTTCGTCACCTCCGAGAACACGCACGAGATGAGGCAGCTCGCCGAGGAGGCGGGAGCGGACTTCCTGCTGGCTAAGCCGTTCACGCCCGAGGACATGAACCTGGCCCTGGAGGCGTTCGTGTCGTGAAGGCGGCGACCGGCACACCGACCCTCGAAGCCGCCGCCGACGCGGTGCGCGAGACGTGCGAGCTGCAGCTTGGTCTGGCGTTGCGGAGCCTGCCCCCGTGCGATCGCGCGGCGGCGGGAGCGGAGGGCTGGTGCCGCAGCGGCATCGACCTGGACGCTCGCGGCGGCCGCTGGCGCCTGACACTGGTGGCTGACAAGCTCAGCGCCCGTCGGCTGGCACAGAGGCTGTACGCCCTGGACCCCGCCGAAGAGCCAGGGCGCGAGGAACTGGCCGACGCGCTCAACGAGCTGGTCAACATCGCGGCCGGCGTCTTCAAGCGTGACCACCACGGAGCGGTCCTGCACCTCGCCCTGCCGGTGTTCGCGACGGGATGGCCGGATCAGGAGCCGTCCGCGCACGGGCGGGAAGCGGTGCGGCTGGCCGCCTCCGCCGCGGACCCGCAGTTCCACGTGTTGCTCGGATGGCTGCAATCGGACGAACCGGGAGACGGTCGAGATGATTCTTAGATTCGCCGCCGAGATCCTGATGGAGACGCTGGACCGGACCCTGGGCCAGTCCATCGGCTACGGATTGGCTCCGGAGGGCCCGGCCTGGGATCCGCCCGCGGCGGCCGACGACGCCTGGCGCATCCCCCTGCTGGACGACGACGGCGAGGAGGCCGGGATCGTGGTCGCCGACCTGGGCACGGTCGTGCTGCTGGGAGGGTCGCTGATCATGCTGCCGGAGATCAGCATGAAGGAGCAGATGGCCGAGCGCAGCCCGTCGCCCCCGGTCCTGGAAGCCTTCGCGGAGGTCGTCAACGTCCTGCGCGGCGTGGTCAACAACACCCACCGCAACCCCCACACCGCGCCCGGGCCGCTCGCGCCGGGCGGCGCCGGGTCCGGTTGGCCGGACGATCCGAAGCTGCGGCTCGACCTCGTCGCGGACTCGCCGTTGGGACCGGTGAGGCTGACCTTCCGCAGCCGCTGACCGCCGCCCGCCAACGCGCGAAGGCCGCCCTCCCCACGGGGGCGGCCTTCCTGCTGCTTGACGGCGGGTTCAACCCACCGGCTGGGCCGCCGGCTGCCCCTGCGTGGCGCCGAGCGTCTGGAAGAACCCCATCATCCCCTCGAGCCCGAGCGAGACCTCGGCCATGGTCTGCTCGGCGATGTCCGGCGGCAGCGCCAGCCGCGCCGCGGACGCCGGATCGAAGCGGTAGAGCAGGGCGTCGGCGCCCATGCCCCAGCCCACGTCCCGGCACAGGACGTCCGCGATGTGGACGATGTCCAGCAGCGGTTCGGGATCGGGGCAGGCGGACGGGTGATGGTGGTACCTCACCGCGGTGACGATGCGGGTCGGGATCTGCCAGCGCTGGAGCAGCGCGGCGGCGACGGAGGCGTGGTCGGTGCCGAAGACCTCGCGTTCGGCCTCGTCGAAGGGGATGCCTTTCCGGTCCACCGCCTGCCTGATCTTGTCCATGTCCACGTCGACGAAGTTGCCCAGGACGATCTTGCCCATGTCGTGCAGCATGCCGGCGGTGAAGGCGTCCGCCGGGTCGGCGCCGCCCAGTTCCTGGGCGAGGTACTCCGAGGCCATGGCGGTGGCGATCGCGTGCTGCCACAGCATGGCCGGCGCCAGGTCGTAGCCGCGGATCGGCTTGCGGCTCATCGGCGCCACGCACACGGCCAGCACGATCTGGTAGACCCGCTTCAGTCCCAGCCGGGTCATGGCGTACTGCACCGAACCGATCGACTGCTCGCAGCCGAAGTAGGCCGAGTTGGCCAGACGCAGCAGGCTGGTGGTCAGGCCCTGGTCGACCTCGATGACCTTCGCCAGCTCGGAGTAGCTGACGTTGGGGTCGTTGCAGTACTTCTGCAGCTTGAAGACGACCTCCGGCAACGGCGGCACTGTGTGCACCTTGGCCAGGATCTCGCGTTTGAGGTTCACAGCTCCGACTCCTTTCCGTCCGTCCGGACGACCGTGCGCCCGGACTGCAGGTCCAGGGACAGGGTGCGCGCCTGCGATCCGCCCACGCACTGGGCGCGCAGCTCGAGTCCGTTCTTCCACAGCACCTTGCCCAGCACATCGAGGTTGCGCTGGCCGATCTTGAAGACCTCGTCGGGACCCAGGGGCGAACCGCCGCCGGCCGCCTTGAGCTGGAGGTTGCGGCGGTTCGCGCCGAGGTCGTAGACGGCCTGCAGCAGCGCCGGCAGACCCGTGTCGACGAACATCGCGGGGCGGTCGGCGGCCTTGCGGGGGTCGATCTTCGACAGGGGCAGCATGCAGTGGATCAGCCCGCCCACGCCCGCCTCGGGGTCGAAGACGCTCACCCCCACGCAGGACCCGAGCGAGTACGTCACCAGGATCAGGGCGGGATCCGCCGCGACGGCCATCTCGGTGATGTCCACCGCAACGATGGTCCGTCCCTGCTTCTGGGCCTGGGCGGCTACGAGCAGCGCGCTCATCGTCTCCCTCCCTTCCCGCAGCGGGGTCGTCCGATCATTTCATACCCTCCTGTAGACGGCCGGCTGCCTGCGCTCGAACCGGCCATCGACGCCCAGCAGGTTCTCGGCTTCCCCGACGATCAGGTGGCCGCCCGGCGGCAACAGCCGGTGGAACTCCGCCACGGCGTCCACGCGTTGCTGCGGGTCGAAGTAGATCATCACGTTGCGGCACATGACGAGGTCGAAGACGCCGCGCACCGGGAACGGCGTCCGGCCCAGGTTCAGGCGCCGGAACAGGATCGCGCGCTTGAGGTCGTCGGCGATGCGCCGGACTTCGCCCTGCGGGCCGGTCCGGGCCGAGAAGGCCGACTCCCGGTAGCGGCGCGGCACCTCCTCGGTCTGCGAGGCGGTGTAGTTGCCCTGCTGGGCCTTCTGCAGGGCGAGGGTCGAGATGTCCGTGGCCAGGATGCGCCAGTCCGTCGCGGCCGGCAGGGCCGCACTCAGGGCCATCGCCAGCGAATAGGGCTCCTCGCCGGTGGCGCAGCCCGCCGACCAGAAATGCAGGCGCCGGCCCTCGGCGGCCAACCGGC
>DYDD01000023.1:19939-20351 GCA_020718045.1 Fibrobacter sp.
ACGAAGTGCTCCGGCTCGCGGAAGAAACGCGTGACGTTGGTGGCGACGGCGTCGACCAGGTGGGCCATCTCGCGCGTCCCGGCGCCGGAATCCAGCACGCCCAGGTAGGCGCCGAAGTCCGGCAGGCCCAGGGCCTGCAGCCGGCGGCGCACCCGCGTCTCGAGCAGGGCCGATCTCCCCTCGTCGAACGAGAACCCCGCGTGTTCGCGCAGGAGGTCGCACAGGCGGGCGAACTCGTGTTCCGACAGCCGCGCCTCGGCGACGCCGCCCGACGACGGGGCTTCCGTCTCGGTCCAGGTGCCGACCTGTCGCAGGCTCATGCCCCGCCTCCCGTCCCGCCAGCGCCGACGAACAGGCGGGTCGCGTCCAGCAGGATGACGACGCGGTCGCCCTGCTGCGCCAGGCCGGCGAC
>DYDD01000262.1 GCA_020718045.1 Fibrobacter sp.
CTCGCGGCGCGCGGCCGCGAGCCCGGCGGCCTGCAGCGCGGCGAGGAAGGCGGGTTCGTCGCCGAAGCCTTCGACCAGGAACTGCGCCGTCGCCCCCGGCGGCGCCACCTCGACGCGGCCGTGGCTCAGCAGCCGGCCCTGCCTCAAGACCAGGATCTCCTGGCAGACCTCGCGCACGTCGGCCAGCAGGTGGGTCGAGAGGATGATCCCGAAACCCTTGTTCGCGGCCAGGTCGCGCATGAGTTCGAGCATGCTGACGCGGCCGCGCGGGTCCAGGCCGCTGGTCGGCTCGTCCAGCAGCAGCCAGTCGGGGTCGTGGACCAGCGCCTGGGCCAGCTTCAACCGTTGCCGCATGCCCTGGCTGTAGGTGTCGGCCTCCCGGTAGCGCTCGTCGGCGAGGCCGACGTAGTTCAGGACCTCGTGGGCGCGCTGCAGGGCGTCGGTCGGCGGCATGCCGCCGAGTTCGCCCAGGTACGCCACCATGGCGACGCCGCTCATGCCGGGCAGGATGCCGCCGCGCTCGGGCATCCAGCCGAGGCGACGGCGCGCGCCGCGGGCGTCGTGCGCCATGTCGCACCCCATGACCGTGACGACCCCCCGCTTCAAGGGCAGGTGGCCGAGCAGGGCCCGCAGCAGCGTGGTCTTGCCGGAACCGTTGGGGCCGAGCAGGCCCACGGCCCGTTTCTCCAGGCCGAAACTGACGTCCTGCAGGACCGGCGCCGCCGCGTAGGCGAACGTCAGGTCCCGCACGGCGATGGCCGCGGCAGCGGGTTTGACAGCGGTCTTGGTGGCTTCCATCTTGAATCCTGGTATTCTGCGGGACGTTGCCGGTGCCAACGGCGGGGTCCTACGTCGCGGCCGGCCCATTGTTCCAGGGCGGCTGGAGATTGCAAGCGCAAACCCGTCCGGCCGCCCGGATTCCGGGGAGAACCATGCCCGACAAGAAGAGCTACGGCTTCCAGACGCGCTGCATCCACGGCCACGGCCACGTCTCGGACGGCCGCTGGCGCACGGCCCGCCCGGTCTCGGTCCCCATCGTCCAGACCTCGACCTTCGCCTTCGAGAGCGCCGAGCACGGCGCCGCCATCTTCGCCGGGGAGAACGACGGCTTCCTCTACACGCGCCTGGGCAACCCCACGCAGGAGGCGCTGGAGTGCCGCCTGGCGGCGCTGGAAGGCGGCGAGGCCGCCCTGGCCCTGGCCAGCGGCATGGCCGCCTGCACCACCGCCGTGCTGACCCTGTGCGGCAGCGGGGACCACGTCGTCTCGGGCGACACCCTCTACGGCGGCACCCACCAGCTGTTCACCCACACGCTGCCGCGACTCGGCGTCACGGTCACCGAGGTCGACGCCACCGATCCCGACAACTTCGAGCGCGCGATCACCCCGGCCACGAAACTGCTCTACGTCGAGACGCCCGCCAACCCCACGCTGGTGCTGACCGACCTGCCCGCGGTGGCCGCCATCGGCCGCCGGCACGGCATCCCGCTGCTGGTGGACAACACGTTCTGCACGCCGGTGCTGCAGCGGCCGCTGGAGCTGGGCGCCGACATCGTGCTGCACAGCGCGACGAAGTACATCGGCGGCCACGGCGACGCGATCGCCGGCATCCTGGTGGGATCATCCGAGTTCATCACCCGCGCCCGCTTCGAGACCCTGCGCGACATCGGCGGCTGCATCAGCCCGTTCAACGCCTGGCTGCTGATCCGCGGGCTGAAGACCCTGGCGGTGCGCGTCCGCCAGCACGGCGAGAACGCGATGACGGTGGCGAAATGGCTGGAGAAGCACCCCAAGGTGACGCGCGTGATCTACCCCGGCCTGCCCACGCACCCCCAGCACGAGCTGGCGAAGCGGCAGCAGGCCGGCTTCGGCGGCCTGATCAGCTTCCTGGTCGCGGGCGGCCGCGACGCCGGCCGCACGGTGATGAACAGCGTGGAGCTGTGCACCCTGGCGGTGAGCCTCGGGGACGTGGACACCCTCATCGAGCATCCCGCCACGATGACCCACAGCACCTACTCGGAGGAGGAGCTGCTGAAGGTGGGCATCGACCCGGCGATGGTCCGGCTCTCGGTGGGGCTCGAGGACCCCGAGGATGTCATCGCGGACCTCGCGCAGGCGTTCGACCGGATCTGAGCCCCCGTCAGCGGAGCACGGGAGCGCCGGCGTCCGGCTTGGCCGCCTCCGCGACCTGGGCGCTCTCCCACTCGCGGGCGATGCGCAGCAGGTCGTCGAGGCTGCGGGCCCGCTCGAAGAGCTTCAGGACTTCCTTCAGCTGGACGTCGTCCTCGATGGCGACCTGGTAGGCGGCGAGCTGCCCGTACTTGTGGCGCATCAGCTCGCGTCGGATCCCCTGCTCGATGTAGGCGCGGTTGGCGGCCAGCAGCTCGTCGTCGAGCTTCAGGTCGTAGACGCCCAGGTATTCCTCGATCTTCTCGCGCTTGCGCAGGTGCTCCTTGAAGGCCGCGAACACGGGGGCGTCGACCGCTAGGTCGCGCGGCACGTCGTGGTAGGCGGCCCACCAGGTGGCGAAGCTGAACAGCGCCCCGTCGCGCTCCAGCGCCACTTCGAAGTCGGCCAGGAAGGGCTGCTCGACCTCGATGTCCGGCGTGATGCCGCCGCCGCCGTAGACGACACGCCCGCTGTCGGTGGCGAACTTCTCCTTCTCGGCGCGCGGCAGATCGAGCTCGACGTCGGGCGGGCCGTCGCGGGCGGGCTCCAGCGTCAGGTCGAGGTCGCTGTCGTCCTCGTGGCGGTCCTTGTGGATGGAGCGGCCGCTGGGCGTGTAGTACTTGGCCGTGGTCAGCTTCAGGGCGCTGTCCTCGCTCAGGGGGAAGACGGTCTGGACCGACCCCTTGCCGAAGCTGGTCTTGCCGACGACCAGCGCGGCGTCGTGATCCTGCACGGCGGCGGCGACGATCTCGCTGGCCGACGCCGAAGCGCCGTTGATCATGACGATCGTCGGCAGCCCCGCCGCGGCGTGGCGGTCCTTCTCTGCGTAGTAGCTGCGGTTCTGGTTGCGCAGGCGGCCCTTGGTGTAGACGATCAGCTCGTTGTGGTCCAGGAACAGCTCGCTGACGCCGTTGGCGGACTCCAGCAGGCCGCCCGGGTTCCAGCGCAGGTCCAGCACGAGGCCGCGCGCGTTCCGGGCGCGCAGCTCGGCGATCTTGTCGCGGATCTCGTCGGGCGTGGTGCGGGCGAAGCTCTGCACGCGGATGTAGCCGATGTCCCCCATCATGAAGGCGTAGGGCACGCTCTCGACCTCGATCACGGCGCGCGTGATGGTCAGCGGGAACGGCTCCTTGGTGCCCTCGCGCTGGATGGTGATCGTCACCTGGGTGCCCGGCTCCCCCCGCAGCAGCTTCACGGCGTCGTCGCTGCCGAAGTCGAAGGTGGACTCGCCCTCGATCTCCACGATGCGGTCGCCGCCCTGGATGCCCATCAGGAAGGCGGGCGTGCCCTCGATCGGCGAGACGACGGTCGGGTAGTGGTCGCGGATGTTGATGGTGATGCCGAGCCCGCCGAACTCCCCCTCGGTGGACATCATGAGGTCCTCGTAGTTCTTCGGGGGCAGGTACTGCGAGTGCTCGTCGAGGTAGCCCATCATGCCGTTGATGCCGGCCTCGAGCAGGGCGTCGGCGTCGACGTCGTCGACATAGTTGTAGAACACGCGCTCGTAGACGTTGCCCAGGGTCTGCAGGGCCTCGATGTAGCGCTGGCGGTCGGTGCCGCGCGGGCGCTCCAGGGTGCGCGTGGAATCCTGGGCGGCGGCGGGCGCCGCGGTCGCGACCAGGACGGCCAAGAAGACCAGGGCCAGCAGGGGGCGCCGCAGGGCGGCGGAGTTGCGCGCAAGGGCCATCATGCTCGACCGGCTTTCTCACGGGTGGCGGGCGACGGGACATGTAAACGCCGGAGCAAAAGTGCGGCGGGCGCCGGTC
>DYDD01000263.1:0-441 GCA_020718045.1 Fibrobacter sp.
GGCGTCGCCGGCGTGGGCTTCGGCGAGGGCGCGGCGACGGCCGGCAGCCGCCTCGGCGCCGACCTCGCCACGCGCCTGGGCCACCTGCCCGCGCTCGCGGCCTGGTACCTGCGGCTGTTGCTTGTCCCCTGGCCGCTGAACGCCTACTGGTCCGCGCACCACCTCGCGCCGGGTGCCCTGACCTGGGCGGCGGCGATCGCGGCGGCCGGCGTCGCGGCGCTCGCGCGCCGGCGCGGCGCGGCCGGACTGGCCTGGGCGTTCGTGTTCCTGCTGCCGGTGCTGGGGTTCGCGCCCCTGCAGGGGGCGCCCTTCGCGGAGCGCTTCCTCTACCTGCCGTCGTTCGGCTGGTGCCTGGTCGCGGGCGCGCTGTTCGCGAGGGCGGCGAACGCCGGGCGGCGGCGCGCCGCGACGGTCGCGGCGGCGGTCGTCGTGGCGGCCCTG
>DYDD01000263.1:482-574 GCA_020718045.1 Fibrobacter sp.
TGCGACGCTCTTCACCGACATGGCGCGCCGCTCCCCCGGCGAGTACGTCGTGCAGCACGACCTCGGCGCCGCCCTGCACCGCGCCGGCGACG
>DYDD01000263.1:586-3850 GCA_020718045.1 Fibrobacter sp.
TGGCCGCCTACCGCCGGGCGGTCGCCCTGGCGCCGACGCACGAGCCGTCACTGCGCGCGCTCGGGGTAGCCGAGGGCGCCGCCGGCAACCTCGATGCGTCGTACGCCCTGCTGGAGCGGGCCCTGGCGGCCGACCCGCGCCGGCCCGAGGCCCACTGCAACTTCGCCGTGATCGCCGCTCATCGCGGCGAGCTCGGACTCGCCGAGACCCACTACCAGCGTGCCGTCGAGCTGCGCCCCGACTACGCCCTGGCGGTGGCCGGCCTCTGCGAGACGCTGGCCGCACGCGGAGACCGCGAAGGCGCGCGCCGGCAGCTCGCGACCCTGCAGCGGTTGGACCCGCGCCTGGCCGCCGAGACGCAGCGCCGCCTCGCAGGCGCGGCGCCGTGATCCGCATCCTGGCGGTCGGCAGGCTCAAGGACGCGCGGCTGGCCGGGCTCGCGAACGAGTTCGCGCAGCGGATCCGGCCCTGGTCGGATCTCGAGATCGTCGAGCTGAAGGACCAGGGCCCCGAGCGGGAAGGCGCGGCCATGCTGGCCCGCCTCGGACCGGTCGCAGGGCACGGCCTGACCGTCGCCCTGGACGAGCGCGGCGACGCCGTGTCCTCGCGCGACCTGGCCGCCCTGCTCGGCGCGCACGGCTCGCTCACCTTCCTGATCGGCGGGCCCGACGGCCTGTCGCCCGCGGCCCGCGAGCGCGCCGACCGGCTGCTGTCGCTGTCCCCGCTCACCTTCACCCACGAGACCGCCCGCTTCCTGCTGCTCGAGCAGATCTACCGCGGCCTGGCCATCCTGCGCGGCCACCCCTACCACCGCGACTGACGGCAACCCGTTGATAATCGTTGATCTCCGCGGCGCTTCAGGCTATGGATCGGCGTGGACCCCGGTCCCCGCCGGACCGCGCACAACACGGAACGACACCGGAATCGCGTCGCTCAAGGAGGAGTCATGCGCCGTTTCGCCACGGTGTCCCTCATGTTCGCCGTCGCCTTCTGCACGTTCCACGCCGCCACGCCGGCCCTGGCCGGCTCCACCCCGTGGCGCTGGACCCAGGACTTCTCCAGCCTCCTGGGCCGCGACGCCGCCAACACGACCGCCGACTGGGACACCGCCGCCGGCCGCCTGGAGCTGCCGCGCCTCGAGCTCGCGACGGTCGGCGCCCTCGACACGCCCGGCAGCGCCGCCGCGGTCGCGCTGCTGGACGGGCTCGCGTTCATCGCGGATTCCGCTGCGGGCCTCCACATCGTGAACGTGTCCAATCCCGCGTGGCCGGTCCTGGTCGGGACGTTCGACTCCCCCGGCACGGCCATGGACGTGGCGCTGCACCCGCCGTACGCGCTGCTCGCCGACGGCGCCACCGGCTACCAGGCCGTGCTCATCGAAGACCCCGCCCATCCGGTCGGGGTCGGGACGCTCCCCGCCGGCGGCTTCACGTACTCGATCGACGTGCAGGGCGACGTGGCGGTCCTGGCGGTCGGGACCCTCGGCGTGCAGTTCGTGGACGTGACCGACCCGGAAAACCCCGTCCAACTCGCCGTGTACAACACGCCCGGCACCGCCTTCAACGCCGTGTTCGCCGGTCGCTGGGTCTTCGTCGCCGACGGGCCCGCCGGCTTGCGCGTGATCGACGCCGCCGATCCCTCCGCCCCGGTCCTGGCCGGTCTGTACGACACGCCGGGCACCTGCTACGACGTCCTGGTCGCGGGCGGGCGGGTGTACCTCGCCGACTACGGCTACGGCGTGCACGTGCTGGACGCGAGCGCGCCCGCGGCGCCGTCGCTGCTCGGCTCCTTCGACACCTCCGGCCAGGCGCGCGGTCTCGCGCTCGACGGCCGCTTCCTGCACGTGGCCGACTCCGGCGCCGGCGTGCTGATCCTGGACGTCTCCGACCCCGCCTCCATCCAACAGGTGCAGGCCGCCGACACGCCGGGGCTGGCCAGCGGGGTGTGCGTCATGTCGGAGCACACCCTGGTCGCCGACGCCACGGCCGGCCTGAAGGTGATGCGCCACCGCAGCTTCGACGTCGCGCCGGCCGTGACGACGAACATCGGCTCGCAGTTCATCAACCTCAACGACCTCCTGACCGACGGGCTGATCGCCTACCTGCCCACCTACCAGGGCATCAACGTCTACGACCTGCAGGATCCGGCGGCGCCGCTCCAGATCGGCTTCACGGCGGTCGGCGGTCTCGCCCTCGACCGCCAGGGCACGCTGCTGGTCACCGCCGCCGAGGAGGCGTTTTCGACCGTCGACGTGGCCGATCCGGCGGCACCGGTCCCGCTCGGGACGGCCATCCTGGAGGGGTGGAGCGAGGACGTCGCCGTCTCCGGCCGCTACGCCTACGTCACCGCCGGCACCGAAGGCATGATGGTCGTCGATCTGGTGGACCCGGCGGCGCCGGTCGTGGTCGCGACCTACGCGCTTCCCGGCAGCTCGCACGGGATCGCCGTGGTGGGTGACCGCGCCTACGTCGCCGCGCAATACGGCGGCCTGATCGTCGTGGACATCGCCGACCCGCTGCATCCGGCCAGCCTGGGGTCGTTCCTCGGCGGCGGCAACGTCATCGACGTGGCCGTGTCCGGCTACACCGCCTGCATCTCCGAGCCGTACGTCAACGTCGTGCGCGTGCTGAACGTGAGCGACCCCGCGGCGATCGTCCAGGACGCCGTCCTGAACCTGACGATGCCGCGCCAGGTCGTGCTCCACGACCGCCTGCTGGCGGTCACCGCGCAGGACGGCCTGCGGCTCTGCGACCTGTCGATCCCCGGCGACGCCACCCTGCTGCCCATGGACGGGGCCAGGGCCATCGCCTTCAGCGGCGACGACATCCTGGTCCAGCAGATCGAGAGCGGTCCGGTCGCCATGATCCGCTACGCGGAGCGCTACCTGGACCCGGCGCGCAACGTCGGCCAGGGCCTGTTCGGCTGGACGGGCGCCGGCACCATCATGGAGGCGCGCCTCACGACCGAGCAGGCCGGCGCCATCGACTGGTACGCCGACGCGGACAACGGCACGGGCCTGCAGCCGATCCCGAACGACGCGACCTGGACCGTCCTGAGCGGCGTCGGCCAGATCCCGGCCTGGCGGGCCGTGTTCAGCCACGACTTCTCGCCGACCGGGCCGTTCTGCGACAGCCTGACGCTGGAGGTCCTGCGCGACGTGCCGGTGATCGACGCCGTCGTGGACGTCCCCGACGACCAGGGCGGCCAGGTGCGCCTGCGCTGGGCGCGCAGCTCGTTCGACCGCGGCGGCAGCGGCCTGCCGAT
>DYDD01000264.1:0-103 GCA_020718045.1 Fibrobacter sp.
CGACGCGCAGGCGCACGACGTGGTCGCCGGGCACGAGGACCGCCGGGTCGCGCGACCACTCCCCGCCGCGGCGTCCGGCTAGCCGGTTTCCCTCGCGGCGCAT
>DYDD01000264.1:116-237 GCA_020718045.1 Fibrobacter sp.
CGACCGCCCGGGAGTTGCAGCCATTCCAGCCGCATGTAGGCCTGGGTCGTCAGGTCGAAGACGTCGTTGCGCGCTTCGAGGACCAGCGAGTCGTCGAGGGTCACCGCCAGGCGCCACGGCT
>DYDD01000264.1:258-3496 GCA_020718045.1 Fibrobacter sp.
CGGCCGTCTCGTTCACGCGGGCCGTCAAGGCGACGGGGCCGTCCACCGTCAGCGGCGGCAGCGTCCCGGCGAGCGGCGCGCCCGTCTCGAACAGCCCGGCCTCGGCCGATCCGGCGACCCTCACCCCCGGCGCCGCGGGCAGGCAACGCACGGCCAGGATCGCCGGCGCGATCGTGTCGGGCGGCGCGAAGCCCCACGCCAGCGGGTCCAGGGGCCGGTTGTCCGCATCGCGCACCTCGAAGTGCAGGTGCGGCCCCAGCGTGCCGCTCTGGCCGGACAGGGCCAGCACCTCGCCGCGCCGCACCCGGTGGGCGCCGGGCGGCAGGACGAGGTCGGCCTCGGAGGCGCCGCGCCGGTGCAGGTCCGCGCGCACCAGTTCCCGCCAGGGGTCCGCGAGGCGTTCGAGGTGCGCGTAGACGTAGGTCCGGCCCGAGTCTCCGCGTAGGTAGACGACCCAGCCGTAGCCGAAGGGCGCCACGCGCAACCGGTTGATCCAGCCGTCCTCGGCGGCCCGGACCGGCAACCCGCAGCGGCCGCCGGTCTTGAGGTCGATCCCGGCGTGGAAGCGGCCGAGGCGGTGCTCCATGAAGTTCGAAGTCAGGTGGCGGGTGGGCAGGTCCAGGGGCCAGACGGGAGGGGAGACCGCTCCGGCCCGTGCACGCGCCGGCGGCACGCCGCCCGCTGCGCCCGGGCTCGCGGACCCGAGGTTCGCGGTCCCGAGCAGGACGGTCAATGCAGCGGCGGGCAGCAGGCGGGCGAGGCGCCGGGACATCTCCACCTCCGGTTGGGGGCGGCTACGGTAGCAGCGGTCGGGGGCCATGTCCAGCAAACGCGTTTTTCCTGGCCCGTGGGGCCCCGCCGTGCTAGATTTCCCGATTCGTGCCAGCCCAATGAGCCGACCCGCGCCGAGGGGCCGGCCGTCGGGACGCGCCGTGCGGCGTCGATCCGAAACCGAGTTGTTCCGCCACCAGGAGATCCACGATGTTCCAGCTTCTGCGGTCCCGGGCGAAGTTCTTCTACTGGATCATCGCCATCAGCTTCATCCTCTTCACCTTCGTGGTATGGGGAGCTCAGTGCAACGACAGCAACATGGGCGGCGGCGGCGGCTCACCGCAGGTGCTGGGCAAGATCAACGGCGAGAAGATCTCCGCCAGCGAGTGGGACGACGCGTACCGCGGGTACCTCGCCAACATGCGGCAGCAGTACGGCGGCGGCGCCCTGACCGCGAACCAGGAGGCCATGGCCGCCGATGCCGTCTGGCAGTCGCTGCTGCGCTTCAAGCTGGCCAACCTGGAGATCGAGGAGCGGGGCCTCGGGCTCAGCGACAAGGCGCTCGAGGACCTGATCTGGAACGACCCGCCGATCGAGCTGCGCTCCCAGTTCACCGACAGCACGGGGGTGTTCGACCAGGTCTCCTACCGGCAGGCCCTGGAGGACCCTAACTTCAACCTGGACGGCCTGCGCAACTACTTGCGCACGGCGATCCCCCAGCAGCGGCTGATGACGGCCCTGGCCGCCGATGCCGTCGTCAGCGAGTCGGAACTGCGCGAGGAGTTCACCCGCCAGACGGGCCGCGCCGTCGCCGAGTACGTCGGCGTCACGCTGAGCGACCTGACGCTGCCCGTCCCGCCCACCGACGCGGAGATCGCGGCCTACTACGCCGCCCATCCCGACGAGTTCGAGGAGCAGAAGCGGGTCGAGGTCCAGCTCGTGCAGCTGCCCGTCGAGCCCAGCGCGGCGGACGACGCGGAAGTCCTGGCCATGGCCGGCGAAGTGCGCCAGGAGATCCTCTCCGGCGAGATCGATTTCACCCGCGCGGCCGCGCTCTACTCCGAGGACGAGGGTTCGAAGGCCAACGGCGGCGACCTGGGCAGCTTCGACCGCAACCGCATGGTCCCGGAGTTCGCCAACGCCGCCTTCAGCCTGCCCCTCGGCGAGATCAGCGCCCCGGTCAAGACGCAGTTCGGCTACCACCTCATCGAGGTGCTCGCGCACGAGCCCGCGGGCCAGGTCCACGCGCGGCACATCCTGTTCAAGGTGACCCCCGGTGCGGACACCGCCGCCGCGCTCTACGAGAAGGCCGAGGCCTTCCGCCAGAACGCCCTGGACAAGGGCTTCGCCTCGGCCGCCGCGGCGAGCGGGCTCGCCGTGCAGACGCCGCAGCCGTGCCGCGAGGGCCGCGACATCCCCGGCTACCAGAACACCGTGTCGGGCACGCAGTTCGCCTTCTCGTCGAAGCCGGGCGACATCAGCCGCGTCCTGGGCGGCGAGGACTCCTACTACGTCGTCGGGATCGTGCGGGTTCTGCCGGCCGGCCCCGCGCCGCTGGCCGACGTCCAACCCCAGATCGTCGTGAAGGTCACCCGCGAGAAGAAGCTCGTCCTGGCGGACGCGAAACTTTCCCCCGCCGTGGCCGCGCTGAACAGCGGGCGCGCCTTCGCGCAGGTCGCCGCCGAGCAGGGCCTCGCCCACGCCGTGACCGATACCTTCACCGCCACCGGAAACGTGATCGGGGTCGGCTACAACACCGATTTCAACCAGGCGGCCTTCGCCAACCCGATCGGCACGCTGGTGCCCCGCGTGGACACCCCCCGCGGCCTGTACGCCCTGCGCGTGCTGTGGCGCACCTCCTTCGACGAGATGGGCTTCCTGGCGCAGCGCGCCGCCCTCGAGCAGACGGTGCTGGGGCGCAAGCAGCAGGAGGCCGTCGACGCCTGGTACGAGGAGCGCCTGGAGAAGGCCGAGATCGAGGACAACCGGGCGGCGTTGCTGAACTGACGGCGCCGGGCGCCGCAGGAACGAGGGCCCGGCTCGCCGCAGCGCGGCGGGCCGGGCCCTTCGCACGAAGCCCTGCCGGTTCAGTCGTCGCCGAAGGGGTTGCGGGGCTTGCCCCGCTCGAACTTGAGAAGCCCCTCGTCCATCCCCTTGAGCCGGTCCTGCTGCCGGCGGTCCTGGTCGCCGTCGGCGAACAGCCGGCTCATCCGCTCGGCCTCCTCGCGCTTGCGCTGCTCGAACTCGGCCATGGCCTCGCTCATCGCGGTCCCCTGCTCCTGCTCCAGCTGCTCGAGCCGCAGGTGGTCGCGGATCTCCAGGTGGTTCTCGTAGGCGCTGACCACCAGGTGCAGGACGCCCAGCTCGTGCAGGGCCGAGACCTTCAGGCGCAGGGCTTCCGGCGCCCAGCCCAGCAGCTCGGCGGTCTGCTCCGGCGTGGGCGAGCCGCCGTTGCGGTGGGCCAGCA
>DYDD01000264.1:3512-3679 GCA_020718045.1 Fibrobacter sp.
CACCAGATGTCCCTCGTCGCGCGTCACGTTGGCCATGGCGTCCTTTCGGGCGGGTGTCCGCGGCCATGATGACGCCGGCGCCCGCCGCGCGCAAGCCCGCCGTCGCCTCCGCCCGCGGTCATTCGCCGAGCCGCGACCGCAGGCGTTCCGCGCGGTGGGCGTCGCCC
>DYDD01000264.1:3710-3871 GCA_020718045.1 Fibrobacter sp.
GATCGCCGAGCCGGTGCTCGTAGAGGATCGCCGCCTCGAGGTGGGTCCAGGGCAGGGGGCCGTGCCGCAGTTCGCACTCCGCCAGCAACGAGGCGACGCGCGCCCAGTCGCGCACCCGCTTGAGGATGCGGACGGCGTCCGCGTAGTAGCGCGGCGGCGCG
>DYDD01000024.1:0-11080 GCA_020718045.1 Fibrobacter sp.
GTCGCCAGCGCGCTCCACAGCGCCGACAGCGCGCGGGCGCGGGCGGCGCCGGCGCCGTCGGCCGTGTAGACCGTGCTCATCAGCAGCGGGTGCAGCGGCGGCTGGAAGCCGCGGTCGTAGGCCTGACGCCAGTGGTCCGGGGCGACCGCGCCGCGGGACAGGTCGTCGGCGACGGCCTGCCAGCCCTGCGCGCGGCGGTCGTAGCCGTACTCGTCGAAGGAGGGGCGCGCGTCCAGCTTCAGCAGGACGGCCACGGCGGCCAGGCGCACCAGCAGCGTGGCCAGGAACAGCAGCAGCACCAGGCGCCGCTCGCCCCGCGGCACGCTCACGAGCGCCCCGCCGCGGCCCGCTCCACGGCCTCGGCCATGCGGTCCCACGAGTAGCGCGCCTTCTCGCGCGCCACCGCGGCCGAGAAGGCGTCCGCGCGGTCCTCGTCGAAGAAGCGGATCAGCGCCGCGGCCAGGGCGGCCGGGTCGGCGGGCGGCACCAGGAAACCGGTCTCGCCCTCCAGCACGACCTCGGGCAGGCCGCCCACATTCGTGGCCACGACCGGGCGGTCGTAGTTGTAGGCGATCTGGACGATGCCGCTCTGGGTGGCCGACACGTAGGGCAGCGCGACGACGTCGGCGGCCAGGAACCAGTCCTCGACCTCCTCGTCCGGCGCGTAGCCGTCGCGCCAGACCAGGATCCCCTCGCAGTCGGCCGCGCGCCGCGCCGCGGCGTAGACCTCGCCGTCGCCGTAGACGTCGCCGACCACCGCCACGCGGACCCCGTCGCCGTAGCGCTCGCGCAGGCGCGGCAGGGCCGCGATCAGGTGGACCACGCCCTTGTAGGCCTTGATGAAGCCGAAGTAGAGCACCACGCGCCCGTCGGCGGGCAGGCCGAGCGCGGCGCGGGCTTCCGCGCGCGAGCGGCGCGGGCGGCCGGGCACGCCGAAGTCGTAGACCGGATGCGGGCAGTCGGCGACCAGGGCCGGGTCGGTGCGCGGCGCCGTGGCGAACAGGTCGCGCCGCACCTGGTCGCTCTGCGCGACGAACGCGTCCCCCTGCCCCAGGGCGAGCCGGGACAGCGGCCCCGCGAACGGGTAGCGCTCGTGCGCGACCACGTTGTCCAGCACGTAGACCACGCGCACGCCCCGCGCGCGCAGCCGGCGCGCCACGCCCCAGTAGCCGGGGGCGAAGAACGGCAGCCAGAACTTCATCACCACCGCGTCGGGTCGGAACGCCAGCAGGTCGTCGGCGGTGCGGCGCCAGCTCCGCGGGTCCCAGGGCACGAAGCGGCAGGAGTCGGGCGACGGCATCCAGGCCGCCGTGGCGCCGGTCTGGCTACGGCCGGGGAAGAGCCGGTCGGGGTACTGGCGACGGAAGCCGGCCCAGTGCACCTCGTGGCCGCGAGCGGCCAGCGCGCGGTGCAGCATCGCCAGCCAGGTGACGATGCCGCCGTGGAAGGGGGGAGCCGGGCCCAGCAGGCCGATCCTCATCGCGCCGCCGCCTGTCGCTGCACCGCCGCGAACACGGTCCCGGGACGCAGGGTCGGCAGGCAGGGCTCGCTCTCGCGGCAACGCGGCGCGAAGTAGCAGGTGCAAGCCTGCTCGGGCGCGAGGATCTCGCCGCGGCCGTACAGCTCGAACTCGGCGGGATTGAAGATGTTGTTCAGCAGCACCAGGCGCTTGCCCAGACCGATCGCCAGGTGCATGGCCATCGTCACCGCGGAGACGACGATGTCGCAGCGGTCCATGACACCCACGAAGCCGTCCAGCGGGAAGGTGCCGGGGTAGTAGGCCCCGGTGGCTTCGGCCAGGCGCCGGTTGCGCGCGTCCTCTTCGGGGCCGCCCAGCAGCATCACGCCCAGCCCGTCCTCGCGCAGCCGGGTCGCCAGGTCCGCCCAGTGCTCCTCGGGCCACAGGCGGCTGGTCCAGCGCCCGCCGCAACCGGTGTTCAGGCCGACCAGGGCGCGGCCGGCCGGCGCCTCCAGGCGCGGCGGCGCGGCCGGGCGGTCCAGCTCGTAGGGCTCGCCCGCGAACTCCCAGCCGCAGATCGCGAAGATCTCCTGCAGGTACGACTGCGTGTTCGCCCGGCTGAGGTCGTCGAACAGGCCGGTCAGGTACTTGGCGCGCGCGGCCTCGCGCACCGCCGGCTGGCAGAAGCCGTCGTTGCGCAGGGTGAAGCCCATCCGCCGGGACGAGCGCGACTCGCTCGTCAGCGCGCAGGCCTCGGGGTCCTTGTCCAGGTTGATGATCAGGTCGAAGTCGGTGTTGCGCGCCCAGAGGATCGAGGCGGCGTCGAAGCGGCGCCGATCAGGCACCGAAGCCGGCACCAGCTCCGGGTAGTACGACAGCCAGGTGAGCAGGTGGCGCGGGTGGTGCCGGCGCAGGGCCGCGAGCAGCGGCGTCGTGCGCACGACGTCGCCCGCCGCGCCCAGCTTGATCAGCAGGATGCGCCCGCAGCGCGGCGTGAACTCGGGACAGCCTTCGCAGTGGACGCCGCGTTCCTTGTGGGGCGCGCAGGGCCGATCGCCGCGGAAGTGCAGGCAGTCGCGCCGGACCTCCATGTCAGGGGCCTCCTTCAAGATCGAGTTGCCGCAGCAGGGCGTCCGCCTCCCGGTCGAGGTCCCCGGGCAGCCCCAGCCCGCGGGCCAGGTCCAGGGCGGCGCGGGCCTGGCCGGGGTTGGCCAGCGCCAGGTGCAGGCGGGCGAGGTCGAAGGCGCCCAGCGCTTTCTGCCCGCGGTCGGCGGCGCCGCGCACCGCCGCGTCGAAGGCTTCCAGGGCGCCGTACCGGTCGCCCCGTCCCTGCAGGATCCGGCCCAGGCGGCGCTGCGCCTCGCTGCGGGCCCAGGCCGTGGCGTCGGGTTCCGCCAGCGCCCGGCGGCAGGAGCGCTCGGCGCGGATCGTGTCGCCGGCAGCCAGCATCTCGTCGGCGTCGGCCAGCAGCGGCGAACCGTGGACGCGCACGACGTCGAGCTGGCGGCGCAGCTCGCGCTCCACATCGGCGAGCTCCGGCGGCAGCCGGTGGCCCAGCGCCCGGTCCAGGTGCGCCGCGGCCGTCTCCGCCTCGCCACGGTTCTTCGCGAGGCCGGCCAGCATCAGCTCGGCGACCGCCGCGTCCTCGCCCAGGCGGGCCGCCTCGGCGAAGCGCGCCTCGGCGAGCTCGAGATCCCCGCTCTCGAGCGCCTCGAGCCCGCGGTTCATGTCGTACCCGTAGGCCTGCCGCGTCTCGTCCGGCGGCGGACCCAGGAACTTGACCGTGAAGACACCGCCCCCGGACAGGTCGGCGGTGATCGTCACCGCGACGGCCTCGTCGCGGCCCCAGGGGACGCGGACCTCGTGGTGGGACTCGTTGTTCTGCTGGTAGAGCAGCGATCCGTCCGCCAGGCGCAGCACGTTCACGTGGCAGAGCAGCTGGTCGCCATCGACGGTCAGCCGCCAGGCCCGCACCGGGATCTGCGGGTACTCGATCCGGAACTGCACCGACTCCCCGCCCCGCAGCAGGTACGTCTCCTGGCCGCGGGCCGTCCAGAGCCCCTCGGGCACCCCCTCGGCCGCGGCTGGCTCGAAGTCGAGCAGCGCGGCGGCGAGCAGCAGGGCGGCGATCATCGCGCTGGCGGTTCTCACGGGGTTTCTCCTTCGACGCGCCCGGCTTCGGTGCTATCTTGGCCGTCGCTCCGAAGATATCGGAAGCGGCCGCCGGCGACAAGCAGCGTCACTCCTGGAGGAGAGCCATGAGCGCCACCGTGAACCTGACCCTGGGCCACTCCCCCGATCCCGACGACGCCTTCATGCACTACGCCCTGGCCCGCGGCAAGATCGACACGGGGCCCTACCGCTTCGAGCACGTCCTGCAGGACATCCAGACCCTGAACGAGCGGGCGACCCGCGGCGAGCTGGACATCACCGCCATCAGCGTCCACGCCTACGCCTACGTGGCCGACAAGTACGCCCTGCTGCCCTCGGGTGCCAGCATGGGCGACCGTTACGGCCCGATGGTCGTGGCCCGCGAACCGCTTTCGCCGGACGACCTGCGCGGCCGCCGCATCGCCGTGCCGGGCCTGATGACCAGCGCCTACCTGGAGCTACGCCTCGCGATCGGGGACTTCGAGCCGGTCGTGGTGCCCTTCGACCGCATCATCGAGGAGGTCGCCGCGAGCGCGTTCGACGCCGGCCTGATCATCCACGAGGGCCAGCTCACCTACCGCAACCAGGGCCTGCACAGCTGCCTCGAGCTGGGAACCTGGTGGGACGAGCTGACCGGCGGCCTGCCGCTGCCGCTGGGCGCCAACACCATCCACAAGCGCCACGGCGAGCGCATGCCCGAGATCGCGCGGATCCTCGAGGCCAGCATCCGTTACGGTCTCGAGCACCGCGCCGAGGCCCTCGACTACGCCCTGGGCTGGGCCCGCGACATGGAGGTCGCCCTCGCCGACGAGTTCGTCGGCATGTACGTCAACCACTGGACCCTCGACTACGGCGACCGGGGCCGCGCCGCCATCCGCGAACTCCTCGACCGCGCCCACCGCGCCGGCCTGATCCCGCAGGTCCACGGACTGGAATTCGTGACGACCTGAAAGCGGGAGCGACCGACCGCACCCGCCCCACGCCTCGCACCCAGACCTATGGAGTTGCGAATTTGACCGTATTGTGGCATAATTGAGGTAATGTTACGGAATTCTTCCTCCCGGGAGTCCTCATGCGCTCGAAGTTCGCCCCCTTCCTGGCCTGCCTGCTGATCTCCTCGGCCGCGGGCGCCCAGACCTACACGCTGGCCGACACGCTGACCGTGATCCAGCGCCCGCTCGTCAACCTCCCCTCGCTGGTGTTGCCGGGGCAGGACCTGTTGATCAGCTGCGAGGCCCCGATCGGGACCACGGGCTGGACGGCCCGGCTCGAGCGCGGGGCGCTGCAGATCCCGCTGACGGTCGTCGGGGCCGCCTACGACCCCGCGACCACCTGGTGGACCGTCGCGGCCGCGGTGCCCGACGTGCCGGTCTTCGAACTCTACGACCTGCGCGTGACCGCCTCTGGCGGGATCGACGACCGCGCCCGCCACGCGGTGCGCGTGCTGCCGCAGTGGCGCACCGACTTCACCTTCGTGCACATCACCGACACGCACCTGCCCACCTACCTCTACTACTACGAGAGCGGCGCGGCGACCGACAGCACCACCAGCGTGGGGCTGCGCACGATCCTGGACGACGTGGCCATCATCAACCCGGAGTTCATCCTGCTGACCGGCGACCTGGTCAACGAGGGCGAGCTCGAGGACTACCTCGGGCGACGCTACTACAGCCGCGCCCAGCAGTTGCTCGCCGAGTCGGACGTGCCGGTGTTCCTGACCGGTGGCAACCACGACCTCGGCGGCTGGGACAGCACGCCGCCGAGCGACGGCACCGCGCGGCGCGACTGGTGGCGCTTCTTCGGCTGGCGGCGCCTCGGCGACCCGCCGCCGGGCGCGCCGGCGCGCACCCAGGACTACGCCTTCGACTACGGTCCGGTCCACTTCGTCGGCCTGGAGGCCTACGACAACTACGACGCGTGGCGCACGGAATACTACGGCGCCGAGAGCTACACCAACGCGCAGGTGTCCTGGCTCCAGCAGGACGTCGGGGCCGCCTCGGCCAGCGAGGCGATCGTGCTGTTCAGCCACTACGACTTCCAGAACGAGCTGAACCTGCCCGCCCTGAACGTCGACCTGAACCTGTGGGGCCACATCCACAGCGACACCGACGATGCGACCGCGCCCTACGATGTCTCGACCGACAACGCCAGCGGCTCCAACCACCCGTTCCGGGTGATCCGCTGGACCGGCGGCCAGTTCGACGTGCGCCCCACCCTGGACGCCTACACCGGCGGCAACCTGACCACCGCGTTCACGCCCGACAACAGCGGCACGTCAGACACCGTGTCGGTGCTCGTCCACAACGGGTACAACGAGCGCTTCCACAACGCGCTGGTGAAGGTGAACATGCCCGCCGACGCCCCCGGCTTCCTGGTCACCGGCGGCACGCTCGTGCAGGTGGACGACACCGGGCCGGTCGCGGTGTGCTACGTCGAGGCGGTCCTGAACCCCGCCAGCAACCTCACCGTCACCGTGATGGTGGACCCGGACGCCCAGACCGGCGCCGGCGACGCCCCGCACCCCCGCCTGCTGGCCGCGCACCCGAACCCGTTCAACCCCCGCACCGAGGTCGCCTTCGACCTGCCCGCGGCCGCCGTCTGCCGCCTGACCGTGTTCGACGCGCGCGGCTGCGAGGTCGCCGTCCTGGCCGACGGCCCGCTCCCGGCGGGGCGCCACGCCGCCGCCTGGGAGGGCCGCGACGCCGCCGGCCGTTCGCTGCCCTCGGGCGTCTACTTCCTGGGCCTGCGCGCCGGCGCCTTCAGCGAGACGCGCAAGATCACGCTGGCCCGCTGAGCAAGCCTGCCTTTTTTGCACGAATGTACCGCCCGTCCCTGACATCAGGGACGGGCGTCATGATCGCTCAATTGCACTGCCGGCCATCGTGCCTTCTCCCACGCTTCGATCTCTGGTAACCTCCCAAGGCAACCCCAACGCTCTCGGGAGGCCTCCATGTACCTGTCGCGCCTTCTCTTTCTCGCGGCCCTGCTCGCCGCCGTCGCCCTGACCGGATGCAAGCAGCCCACCGACGACCTCGACGCCTTCCTCGCCGACTACAACGTCCTGTACCGCGACCTCTGGCAGCGGGCCGAGGGCGCGCGCTGGGACGCCAACGTCGATGTCGGCGAGGCCACCTCGGCCGCGCGCGTCGCCGCCGAGGAGGAGTTCGCCGCCCGCCTCGGCGAGGCCGGCCTGATCGCGCAGGCCCGCGCCTTCCTGGAGCGCGACGACCTGACCTTCGTGCAGCGCCAGCAGCTGAAGTACGTGCTGCTGAACGCCGCCAAGTTCCCCGGCACCATCCCCGAGGTGACCTCGCGGTTGATCCGCGCCGAGGCCGCGCAGAACGAGCGCCTGTTCAGCTATGAATTCTCGGTCACGCTGCCCGACGGCACGGCGCGACCCACCGACTCCAACGAGATCACCACGCAGCTGGCCGACTCGCGCGACCTCGCCGAGCGGCGCGCCTACTGGGAGGCGAGCAAGGCCATCGGCCCGACCCTGCGCGACGGCCTGGTCGAGCTGCGGGACCTGCGCAACGAGACGGCGCGCAGCATGGGCCACTCCTCGTACTTCGGCATGGAGGTCAGCGAGTACGGCATGACCTCGGCGGAGATGATGGCCCTGATGGACGAGGTCCTGGCGGGCCTGCGCCCGCTCTACGAGCAGCTGCACTGCTGGGCGCGGTACGAACTGGCCGCCCGCTACAGCGAGCCCGTGCCCGCCCTGATCCCTGCCCACTGGCTCGGCAACAAGTGGGCCCAGGACTGGCCCGGCATCGTCGAGGGCGTCGACCTGGACGCCCTGGTCGCCGGCCGCGATCCGAAGTGGATGATCGAGCAGGCCGAGCGCTACTACACGAGCATGGGCTTCGAGCCGCTGCCCGCCTCGTTCCACGCGAGCAGCGACCTGTTCGCGCTGCCCAACGGCGCGACGCGCACCAAGAACTCCCACGCCTCGGCCTGGCACATCGACCTGGACCGGGACGTGCGCTCGCTGATGAGCGTCGAGCCCACCTTCGACTGGCTGCAGACGACCCACCACGAGCTGGGCCACATCTACTACTACCTCTCCTACAGCAACCCCGAGGTGCCGTTCGTGCTGCGCACCGGCGCCAACCGCGCCTTCCACGAGGGCGTCGGCACGCTGATCGAGCTGGTCGCCGGCCAGACCGCCTACCTGCAGGAGATCGGCCTGATGACCGCGGCCGACGAGCCCGACCGCATCAGCTGGCTGCTGAACCAGGCCCTGCTGGGCCCGGTCACCTTCCTGCCCTTCGCCTGCGGCACCATGACGCACTGGGAGCACGACTTCTACGAGGAGCCGCTGGCGGCCGACCGGATGAACGCGCGCTGGTGGGAGCACGTCGCCCGCTACCAGGGCGTCGCCCCGCCCGCCCCGCGCGGCGAGCAGTGGTGCGACGCGGCGACCAAGACCCACATCAACGACGACGCGGCCCAGTACTACGACTACGCCCTGTCGAGCGTGATCCTCCACCAGCTCCACGATCACATCTGCCGCGAGATCCTGCACCAGGATCCGCAGACCGCCACCTACTACGGCAACCAGGAGGTCGGCGCCTACCTGCGCGCGATCCTGGAGCCCGGCGCCACCCGCGACTGGCGCGAGCTGATGCGCGAGGCCACCGGCGAGGACCTCTCCAGCCGCGCGATGCTGGCGTACTTCGCGCCGCTGCAGGCGTGGCTGGAGGAGCAGAACCGGGGCCGGGCCGTCGGCTTCTGAACACCGGGAGGGACGCAGGCATGACGCGCAGCATCGTTCGGACCATCCTGTCGGCCGCGCTGCTGGCCGCCGCCGCGGGCGCCGCGAGCGCCCAGGACTTCGGGCCGATCCCGGAGACGACCACGGAGCTGGCGCCGGGCCTGCACCTGCTGCAGGGCGGCGGCGGCAACGTGCTGGCCTGTGCCGGCGATGGCGGGCTGCTGCTGATCGACGCCGACGTGGAGCAGATGGCCGACAAGCTGCTCGCAGCCACGGCGGCGCTGCAGGCCGGGCCGGTCGCCCTGGCGGTCGCGACCCACTGGCACTTCGACCACGTCGGCGGATTCGGCGCCCTGGCCGCTGCAGGCGCCGTGCTCGCGGCCCACGAGTCGGTCCGCGACTGGATGGCCGCGCCGCAACACCTGGACGTGCTGGACCACGACGTGCCGGCCTCCCCGGCCGCGGCGCTGCCGCAGATCTGCATCGGCGACACGCTGACCCTGCGCTGGGGCGACGAGACGATCGGCCTGCGCCACGCGGCCGGCCACACCGGCGGCGACCTCGTCGTCCGCCTGCACCGCGCCGACGTCGTGCACGCGGGCGACCTCTTCTTCAACTGCGGCTATCCCTACATCGACACCGCACACGGCGGCTCGATCGACGGCATGATCGACGGCGTGGAGTACGTGCTGGGCCTGTGCGGGCCCGGCACGCGCATCGTGCCGGGCCACGGCCCTGTGGCCACGCCGGACGAACTGCGCACCTACCTGGGCATCCTGAGGGATTACCGCCGGATCGTCGCCGCCGAGAAGGCGGCCGGCCGTAGCCTCGAAGAGACCGTGGCCGCGCGACCGGCGGCGGCGCTGGACGAGCGGTGGGGCGGGGCCATGTTCCCGCCCGAAGCGTTCATCGAGATGATCTGGCTGTCCCTCTGAGCGACGGCTCGGTTCCTGCCGGGAACTTGCGGCGGGGAACGAAGGGGTATATATTTGCACCATGGTGCATTTATGCAAGGGAGAACGGCCTTGAAATCGCGCACGACCTGCTGCCGGGAACTCGAACGCTGGCTCGAGCCGGCGACGTTCAAGGCGCTGGGCGAACCCAGCCGCGCGGCGCTGCTGATGCTGCTGGCGGGGACGCCGGGGCCGCGGACGGTGGGCGAGCTGGCGGCCGAGCTGCCGATCGACCTGTCGGTCGTCTCGCGTCACCTGAAAGTGCTGAAGGACGTGGGCGTGGTGACGGCCGAGCGCAGCGGCAAGGAAGTCCGCTACCGGCTGGCGTGCGGGGACCTGGTGCACATGCTGCGCAACCTGGCCGACGCCCTGGAATCCTGCTGTCCCACGGGAATCACCGAACTGGAGGCTGGACGATGAACGGGAACCGCAGACCGACCGACCCCGACGCCCTGCGCCGGGCCGTGGCCGAAGGATACGCGCGCATCGCCGAGGGCGGGGACGCCGGCTGCTGCAGCTCCGGCTGCGGCTGCGGCGCCCCCGCGGACATCAGCCGCGAGGTGGGCTACCGCGACGACGACCTCGCCGCGATCCCCGCCGGCGCCGACCTGGGCCTGGGCTGCGGCAACCCGGTCGCGCTGGCCGATCTGCAGCCCGGCGAGACGGTCCTGGACCTGGGTTCGGGCGCGGGCATGGACGCCTTCCTGGCCGCCTCGCAGGTCGGGCCCGGCGGCCGCGTGATCGGCGTGGACATGACCCCGGCGATGCTCGCCCGCGCGCGGCGCAACGCCGAGCAGGGCGGCCACGCCAACGTCGAGTTCCGCGAAGGGCTGATCGAGGCGCTGCCGCTGGAGGATGCGAGCGTCGACGTGATCCTCTCGAACTGCGTCATCAACCTGTCCCCGCAGAAGGACCGGGTCTTCCGCGAGGCGCGGCGCGTGCTGCGGCCCGGCGGGCGCATGGTCGTCTCGGACCTGGTGCTGGAGGCGGAGCTGCCGGCGGAGGTCGCCGACCGCATCGACGCGACCATCGGCTGCGTGGGCAACGCGTCGCTGCGCGGGGACTACCTGCGCACGGCGCGCGAGGCGGGCTTCGGTTCGCTGGAGATCCTCAAGGAGAGCCGCTACGGCGCGACCGTCGCCGCGGACTCGCCGCTGGCGCGCGACGTCGCCCGGGACACGGGCCTCCCCCTGTCCCGGATCGCCGAGCTGCTCGGCGGGGTCACCAGCCTGACGCTGCGCCTGCGGCCCTGAGATCTCAGCCGGTCACGGTCTTCATCGAGGCGTAGTCCAGCGTCGAGCCGTTCATGCTGTGCGGGATCATGTACACCGCGAAGACCACCAGCGCCGCGACCACCGTCACGACGCGCGCGGCGCGGCCCTCGCCGCGCATCAGGGCCGCGGCGACCCAGGCCAGCACCGCCGCCGCCAGCTTGTTGTCGGTGAGGTCCTCGCCGAACGGCCACCCGGTCCAGTACGCCCCGAAGGCGTACTTCTGGACCAGGGGTCCCAGGAGCAGACCGCCGACGGCCAGCAGCCCCAGCGTCCGCCGCGCCAGGCGCAACCGCCCCGCGCCGCCGAACGCCGCCTCCAGACCCGCGCGGTTGGACCAGAGCATCCCCAGGAACATCAAGAGGATGTGGGGCGCCAGCACCCAGGGCGGCACGTCACCCTTGAAGCGCGCGACCACGGCCCGGTCGGCTGGCAGGTCCAATGCCTCGCCGCCCCGCGACAGCCGCACCCGGTACTCCAGCTTGCCGGCCGAGGGCTGCGCCGGCAGCCGCGCGGCCAGCCTCCCCTC
>DYDD01000024.1:11097-20077 GCA_020718045.1 Fibrobacter sp.
GCAGCGCGCGCCAGGGCTCGTCCGTCGGGAAGCGTCGCCAGCGGACCTCGCCGGCGACCTGCGAGTCCGCGGCGCGCACGCGCACGGGCAGGTCCCCCGAGACGCTGTGGGTCCGCGCCAGCCGCGCCTGGATGGGCTCGCCGGCCAGTTCGGCGCGCACGCGCACCGGGTAGGAAGGGCCGGTCATCCTCTGGTAGAGGGCCGAGGCCAAGGTCACGACGATCGCGAGGGTCCACAGGGTCCGAGTGCTCAATGTTTGCTCCTCCCGTCCACGGGTGCCGCAGGAAAATAGCGCGTCCGCCGCCGGGAATCATCCCCCGATTGACCCCTTCGCCGGAATGGCCTAGATTCCGCAGATGCCCCTTGCGCCGGGACGCCGCGCCCCGGTCCGTGATCGACCGCATTCCGTGGAGGAACCGATGGCTGAGAACACGGCAACCGCGAAAGGCCAGCCCGCTGGTCTGAGACCCCTGTTCTTCACGGAGATGTGGGAACGCCTCGGCTTCTACCTGATGCTCGGCATCCTGCTGCTCTACATCACCGACTCCGAGCGCGGCGGCCTGGGCTTCTCGACGAAGCTGGCCGCCGAGATCTACGGCACCTACATGGCCTTCGTCTACTTCACGCCCTTCATCGGCGGCATGATCGCCGACCGCTTCCTGGGCTTCCGCCGCTCCGTCTTCATCGGCGGCCTGCTGATGGCGGCCGGCTATTTCTGCCTCGGCGTGCGCAGCCTGCCGACATTCTACGCCGGGCTCACGCTGCTCTGCCTGGGCAACGGCCTGTTCAAGCCCAACATCTCGGCCATGGTCGGCAACCTCTACGCGCCGGGCGACCCGCGCCGCGACTCCGGCTTCAACATCTTCTACATGGGCATCAACATCGGCGCCTCGCTGTCGGCGCTGCTGTCGGCCCCGCTGCGCAACCTGTGGTCGTTCAACCTGGCCTTCACCGCCGCCGGCGTGGGCCTGCTGGTCGGCGTCGTGATCCTGTCGTTCAACTGGCGCCAGCTCGCCAAGGCCGACCGCCAGACCGAGCGCAGCGCCGACGACATCTCCTTCAAGCAGGTGATCCTGACGATCCTGCTGCCGGCCGGCGCGTTCGGCGTCATCGGCTACTTCATCGGCGGCAAGATCCCGTTCATCCAGAACACCGTCGGGGCCATCACCTGCGGCTTCATCGTGGGCATGCTGCCGGTGATCACCTACTTCGCGCTCATCGTCCGCCGGTCCACCCCCGCCGAGAAGCCGGGCCTGACGGCCCTGATCCCGGTCTACGTCGCCGGCGGCGCCTTCTTCATGATCCTGCACCTCAGCGGCGGCCTGATGACCGTGTTCGCGGAGCGCAACACCGACCGCCGCGCCGAGTGGATCCCCACGGCCACCGAGTTCTACGCCCAGAAGGCCATGCCCTCCTACTTCAGCAACGCCGGCGCGGAGCTGCCGCGCCCCGACGAGCGCACGCTGCTGACGGTGACCGCCGAGGACGAGGCCATGTTCGGCGCCCGCATCCTGAGCGACCGGCTCGTGACCACCCTGGGCGCCGACGCCGGGTTGCGCGTGCTGCAGGCCGAGTCCGTTCCCGTCGACCAGCGCTTCCTCGCCTGCAAGGTCGTCGCCGCGTCCGACGTGAAGATCACCACCGGTAACGACGCCCACGGCGTGCCGACCACCACCGCCAAGGCCGCCGAGGGCGCGGCGGTCCTGGACGAGGTGGTCGTGGCCCGGGCCATCGACGGCCGCGACGTGCCGGTGCTGCTGGTCTCGCCCGCCACCCGCGAGGCCGTCTACAAGCGCACCGACGCCGGCACGCCGACCCTGCCGCCCGGGAAGTTCGTGCGCCTGATCAACGCCGAGATGCTGACCGGCCTGCTCAACCCGCTGTTCGTGGTGCTGATGACCCCGGTGATCGTGGCCTTCTTCACCCGCCTGGCGACCCGCGGCCGCGCCGTCACCACGGCCCGCAAGATCTTCTTCGGCATGCTCATCACCACCGCCTCGTTGCTGATCATCGCCCTGGGCGCCAGCCTGGGACACGACGGGGCGGCCAAGACCGGCATGATCTGGATGGTGATCTACTACCTGGTGATCACGTGCGGCGAGCTCTGCCTGTCGCCGATGGGCCTGTCGCTGGTCACCAAGCTGTCGCCCAAGCGCCTGGTCGGCCTGATGATGGGCGGCTGGTTCCTGTCGACCTCGATCGGCAACAAGCTGTCGGGCTTCATCAGCGGGCTCGAGCCGAGCACCCAGATGTTCGTCATCCTCGCCGTCGCGATCCTCGGCGTGGCCGGCTTCATCTTCGTGATGCTGCCGAAGCTCGACGCCGCCATCAAGAAGTACGGCGCCTGAGCGCAGCGACACGCGACGCAGCAGGGGTCCCCGGCCGGCGGGGACCCCTTTTTATTGATCGCAAGAGGTCGCGAAATTCCGCGACGCTACCCTCGATCGCGATATCTCGCGACCACTGCTGGTGCCGGGACGCCCTAACTTGTTGTCCCACAATGTGAATGATAGTCGCAGGATTGGCACGGACCATGCGTTAAGGGAGTGCGGATCAAGGGGCGGTCGCTGGACCTGTATCTCCCTCCAACCCCCGCAGGCCCTTCGGCCGCCCCCCACCCCCGCACGGGTGATGGACAGGACAACGCATCGGTTCGACACCTCCCGTATCAATGAAGACCGGAGCCTCCCAGGCTCCGGTCTTTTTCTCATGCGGGCCGGCTCAGAAGTAGTAGTAGAGGCCGACCTGGGGGAAGAGCATCAGCGTGTCCTTGTTCCCGCGGTCGATGAACGTCGCCTCGGCCTGCACCGCCGTGCGCTCGCCGAAGAGCCGCTCCATCCCGACGCCGAAACCCACGTTGATGTGATCGCGGGTGCGGCCTGACTCCTGGTGGTAGAAGTGGGCGGCGCCGAGGCCGCAGTAGAGCTTGTCGCGCCCGCTCTGGCGCAGGATGTACTGCAGCTCCAGGCCCAGGTTGTGGCGCTTGTCGTTCTGGTTGTTCCAGATGCCGCCGCTGGCCTGGGCGTACAGCCACCACCGCACCGGGAACTTGTAGGCGAGCCCGACCCCGCTGCCGAGGCCGAGATTCAACCCGAGCGCCTCGTACATCGGGTCGTCGAGCCGGTTCCAGTCGAGCGTCTGCGCCCGTGCGGGCGCGGGCAGCACAGACGAGACAGCCAGCAGCAGCAGCGCGAGCGAAAGAATCCGCGGACCGGAACGCATGGACGACCTCCGTGTCGAACGATCAGCACCGACGATGCACGTCACAACCCCGCCCCTCGGCGCCAGGTTCCCAAGCCGCACGATACCACGCCCCCTTCCACCCCGCACCCATTTACGGCTGCTCCATTTACGGCTTCTCCATACGGCTTCTCTTGGCGACATCTCGTCCAGGAGACATGCACACGCCATGTCGGGGGTGTCTGTAGGTTTCCTGCGCCAGGATGGCGCAGGGAACCGAAAGCCAACGCGCCGGACACAGGAGGTGTCCGGCGCGCGTCCCCCGACATGGCGTGTGCATGTCTCCTGGACGAAGGTACGCTATGAACATCCACTGGTGGCTGCGCAGTTCAAGCACTTGTAGCAGGCCCCGTTGCGCACCATGATCATCCCGCACTCCGGGCAGGGCGGCGCATCCATCTCCTTCTGGAAGACGGTGCCCTGCCCCTCTTCCATGGTGATGCGGATCGAGGGCTCGACGGCGTACGCGGGGTCCGGCCCGAGGCCCGTGTCGTACTCCTGGGTCTCGGTCGCCGGACGCCGGCTCTTGCCGAACTTCAGCTCCATCCAGCGGAACAGGTAGTCCATGATGGACTTGGCCATCGGGATCTCGGGGTTGGTGGTGAAGCCGCTCGGTTCGAAGCGCGAATGGCTGAACTTGGTGATCAGCACGTCCAGCGGCACGCCGTATTGCAGCATGATGGAGCAGGCGGTCGCGAAGGAGTCCATGAGCCCGGAGACGACCGAGCCCTCCTTGGCCATCGCGATGAACATCTCGCCAGGCTGCCCGTTGGGGTAGAGCCCCACCGTGATGTACCCCTCGTGGCCGCCGATGCTGAACTTGTGGGTGACGGCCGTGCGCTCGTCCGGCAGGCGGATGCGGTGCGGCGCGGGCGGCGCCTGGCGCGTCTCCTCGGGCGTGGGGACCCGGGCCGCCGCGGCCTGGCTGTCCGGCTTCTTGTCGCCGGTGTTCAGGGGCTGGGTCCGCTTCGAGCCGTCGCGGTAGATGGCGACGGCCTTGAGGCCCAGCTTCCAGGCCTCGAGGTAGGCTTCGGCGATCTCCTCGACCGTCGCGGACTGCGGCATGTTGACCGTCTTGCTGATCGCGCCGGACAGGAAGGGCTGTACGGCGGCCATCATCCGGATGTGGCCCTTGTAGTGGATCGAGCGCTTGCCCTGGGTGGGCCGGAAGGCGCAGTCGAAGACGGGCAGGTGCTCGTCCTTCAGGCCGGGCGCCCCCTCGATCGTCTCCTGCTCCTCGAGGTGGGCCAGGATCGCGCGGCGCTCGTCGTCGCTGTAGCCGAGGCGCTCGAGCGCCTCGGGCACGGTGTTGTTGACGATCTTCAGGACGCCGCCGCCCACGAGCTTCTTGTACTTGATCAGGGCGATGTCCGGCTCGACGCCGGTGGTGTCGCAGTCCAGCATGAAGCCGATGGTGCCGGTCGGCGCCAGGACCGTGACCTGGGCGTTGCGGTAGCCGTAGTCGTAGCCGACGGTGTAGGCCTCGCTCCAGACCTCGCGCACAGCGGCCAGCAGGTCCTCGGGCACGCGGTGGGCGTTGATGCCGTTGATGTGGGAGCGGTGCTTCTGGATCACGCGCAGCATCGGCTCGCGGTTGGCGGCGTAGCCCTCGAAGGCGCCGAAGCGCTCGGCCATGCGGGCCGACGTGAGGTAGGCCTGGCCGCACATCAGCGCGGTCAGGGCGGCGGCGTAGTCGCGGCCCTCGTCGCTGTCGTAGGGCAGGCTGCGCGACATCAGCAGCGCACCGAGGTTGGCGAAGCCCAGGCCCAGGGGGCGGAAGCGGCGGGAGTTCTCGCCGATGCTGGCGCGGGGGTAGCTGCTGCCTTCGACGAGGATCTCCATGGCGGCCAGCAGCGTGTCCACGGCGTCGCGGAAGCCCTCGAGGTCGAACTCGCCGTCCTGGCGGCGGAACTTCATCAAGTTCAGCGACGCCAGGTTGCACGCGGAGTCGTTCAGGAACATGTACTCCGAGCACGGGTTCGAACCGTGAATGCGGTCGGTGGCGGGGCAGGTGTGCCAGTCGTTGATCGTGGTGTCGAACTGCAGGCCCGGGTCGCCGCAGAGGTGGGTGCCCTCGGCGATCATGCGCATCAGCTCGCGGGCGCGGTAGGTCTGCATGGGCCGGCCGTCCTTGACGGCCGTCGTGGTCCAGGTCCGGTCGTCGACGATCGCCTGCATGAACTCGTCGCTGGCGCGGACCGAGTTGTTGGAGTTCTGGAAGAAGACCGAGCCGTAGGCCACGCCGTTGAACGAGCCGTCGTAGCCGGCGTCGATCAGGGCCCAGGCCTTGCGCTCCTCGTCCACCTTGCAGTTGATGAAGTCCACGATGTCGGGGTGGTCGGCGTTGAGCATGACCATCTTCGCGGCGCGGCGGGTCTTGCCGCCGGACTTGATCACGCCCGCGAAGGCGTCGTAGCCCTTCATGAACGACACCGGGCCCGAGGCCTCGCCGCCGGTGCTGAGCTTCTCCTTACTGGAGCGCAGGGGCGACAGGTTGGTGCCGGTCCCGCTGCCGTACTTGAAGAGCAGGCCCTCGGTCTTGGCCAGGTCCAGGATCGACTCCATCGAGTCGTTCACCGAGTTGATGAAGCACGCCGAACACTGCGGCGTCTCCTCCACCCCGACGTTGAACCAGACCGGCGAGTTGAAGGCGGCGTGCTGGTGCACGAGCAGCCAGCTCAGCTCCGCGCGGAAGGTCTCGGCGTCCTCGGCCGAGGCGAAGCAGCCCTGGTCGCGGCCCCAGCCGGCGATGGTGTCGGCCACACGCGACACCAGCTGTCGCACCGAGGTCTCGCGCTGCGGTGTGCCCACCCCGCCGCGGAAGTACTTCTGGACCACGACGGTGGTGGCCATCATCGACCAGTTGCGCGGCACCTCGACGTCCTTCTGCTCGAAGATCGTCTTGCCGGCGGCGTCCTGCAGCGACGCGGTCCGCAGCTCCCACTTGACCTCGTCCAGGGGATCGACCCCGGGCCGGGTGTGGCGCCGCGCGAAGGGGAGGCCCCGGCGCTCGACGACCGGGCGCGCCGCGGCGACCAGATCCTCGGGCGCTGAGGTCAAGGCCTCCAGGTCCAGCTCGGGCGCCGCGCTGCCGGCGATCCGGGATTCCATCCCGCGATCGGCGCCGGCGGCCGCCTCCAGTCTCTTCTCCGTGCGATCCGTCATGGGAGAACCTCTCTTGGCACGATTGCGGGTGGCGGGGTCGATCCTGGCTCTATGTCCGGTCCGGGACGGGCGGCTCCGGCACGGGGCCGACGCGTGGGCGCCGCGACCGGGCAGCCTGCTGTTCCTGACGTGGTCTGATCTTGTTCTCGATGCCGGGATGTCTTGGAAGTGCCTTGACCGGGCCCAGTTCCGCGCTTGGACATCCGTGTGGCGGACCCCCAACATCTTGGGGGAGGCCGAAGCTTATGCCACCACCCATGGCCCAACAAACGGGATTTTTCCCCAGTCGGCCCGGGCTCAAATCCGAGTTTGGGGTACCCCATTTCCGGCAGGGCCGGCAGGGCCGGATTCGCGTCGATCCGCCGGTCGGACGGGCCGTCACCGCACCTCGTCGCCGTGTGAAAAAAAGATGAAGACGGGCCCGCGGTCGGCCCTGCGGGAAGGCTGGGCCGTATTGACAGCGGTCTGCCGAATGGCGCAACCACAAGTTCGGACGGGGGTTGTGATCGGAGTCGTCCGGGAGCGAAAACCCGGGCGGCCGATGCCGGGTCAGGAGCCGCCCAAGGACGCGCGAACCTCCAGGACGATGTCCCGGATCTCATCGCGGGCTGTGGCGAAGGCCGCCCGCAGCTCGGCATCGCCGCCCCGCAACCCCATCGGGTCGATGACCGGCCGGCGCCAGTGGCGTTCGGGATGCGCCAGCCGGGGCAGGAACTGGCCCGACTCGCGGCTGAGGGTGACCACGAGGTCGAAATCGTCCAGCTCGAAGCCGTCGAGGGGCTTGCTGCGCTGCCCCTCCATGGCGAGCCCCGCCTCGGCCATCGCCGCCCTGGTGTAGTCGGTGATGGGGAACGTGACCAACCCGGCGCTGGCGACCGACCAGTCGTCGGGGAAGAGCCGGCAGGCCCAGGCTTCGGCCATCTGGCTGCGGCAGGAATTGGCGGTGCACATGAACAGGACCTTCACGGGCGGATCTCCGTGGTTGCGGGGGCAGCGACATCCTTCAGTTCGATCAGCATCACGGCGCCGAAGATGGACGCGGCACCCAGCAGACCCCAGCCCGTCAGGCGTTCACCCAGCAGGAACCAGGAGAACGCGGCGGCGAAGACCGGCTCCGCCGAGAAGATCAGCGCCGCGCGGGTGGCCGTCGTCAGGCCCTGGTAGCGGTTCTGCAGGTAGAGGGCCAGCAGCGTCGACAGCAGGGTCGTGACTGCCAGGGCCGCCGCCAGCTGGGGGTGCCAGTGCCAGACCCGGGTCTCGACCGTCGAGGCCAGCAGCACGTTCCAGGCGGCGCAGACGGCCAAGGTCCAGAACAGCAGCGGCAGGTAGGGCACGCGCTTCAGCGCCGCGCTCAACCGTTCCAGGTAGACCGCGTAGGCCACGGCGGTGCCCAGCGTCCAGAGATCCCCGGTGCGGGCGTGGCCCAGGTCCGGGCGGGTGAGCAACGCCAGTCCCAGCAGCGCGAGTCCCAGACCGGCCAGCACCGGCCGGCCTGGCTTCTCGCCATGGACCAGGAACACCAGCACCGGCACCAGCACGACGCTCAACGCGGTCAGGAAGGCGCTGTTGTCGGCGCTGGTGGTGGTCAACCCGATGGTCTGGCTCGTGTAGCCGGCGGCGATGAGGGTGCCCATCAGCAGGCCCCAGCGCAGGGTCGGCAGGTCGCCCAGGATCCGGTAGCCGCGCCGGCGCGCCGCCGCCGGTTCGGCACGCATCAGCCACGGCCAGACGGCCAGCAGCAGCACCGTCGCCGCCGTGAACCGCACGGCGACGAACAGCACGGGCGAGGCGTGGTGCGTCGCCGTCTTGATCGCGGCGAACGACACGCCCCAGCAGACGGTCACCGCCAGGAGCATCAGGTCCGCCACGCGCGACGGCGACCGCTTGAAGATCATGTCAGGCGCTCCGCGGCGCGGGGGGCGGAGCGGCGTGCAAGGCGAGCCGGGCCGCCGCGGCGCCCTGGTCGATGATCTCGTGGAGGAGCCGGAAATCCTCGATGTTCACGTCGGGCATCGGCGGGGCGATCAGCAGATCGGGCGGTTGGTCGGCCAGCTGCCGGCGGCAGACCTCGGTCTGCAGGATGTCGACCGCCTTGAGCAGGATGTCGGCGGCCAGGTAGCGGCGGCGGAAGGTGAGCGCCTCCCAGAACCGGCTCCAGTCCAGCGTGTTGGACGTCTGGCTGGGCACCACGGGCCGGTCCAGCGGCGGTTGGAAATCGCAGGCCACCACGTAGTCCGCCGCGCCGGACGGCAGGCAGCCCACCGGGACGGTGCTCTTGAGTCCGCCGTCGACCAGGTGCCGCCCGTCGCGCTCCACCGGCACGAAGGCGCCCGGGAAGGCGCACGTGGCCCGCACCGCCGACACGAGATCGCCGTGGTCGAGGCGGACCAGTTCGCCGGTGTCGATGTCGGTGGCCGTGCAGACCAGGGGGAATTCCAGTTCCGCGAACGTCGGCGGCAGGTGGTCCGACAGCCAGCGCTGGAAGCGCTGGCCGCGCAGGATGCCGCCGGCGCCCGCGAAGTCCAGGACCTCGCGCCAGCGCGTGCCGGCGGCCAGCGCCTTCATCTCGTCCACG
>DYDD01000265.1:0-2899 GCA_020718045.1 Fibrobacter sp.
CTCGCGGATGCGGGGCTGCTCGCCCAGCCCATGTAGGACGGAGCGTCCCGCCCAGGCGGCATCGGCCCACCACGGTGATCGGTAGTCCTCGATGCCGAAGCCGCTCTCATCCCCCGCGGTGGCACCAGGGATTGCCTGCTCAAAACAACGTGTCCCTTCGGCAAGGCTGCTTGGCGGCCCGGCGGCCGTTCCCGTAGGCTCAGCGCCTGACAGGAGGGCGCATGGGCAGATCGCGACGAGACAGAGGAACGGCCTGGGTCGCAGGCTTGCGGGAGAGCGTTCAGGACTGGCGGGGCAGCCGGCAGAAGGGCGGGGCGATGCCCGAGGAGCTGTGGGCCTCGGCTGCGGCGCTGGCCCAGGTCCACGGCGTGTACGCGGTGTCCCGGGAGGTCGGGCTGAGCTACGAGTCATTGCGGCGGCGCACCGGGCAGCGTGCAGGACCGGCGCCTGAGGCCGCGACCGCCCACGGCGGCTTCGTCGAGGTGAGGGCCACACAGATCCTGGGGTCGTCGCCGACCGCGGGCCCGTTGGTCGAGGTGTGGGACGGGAGCGGAGCGCACCTGGCGGTGCGACTGGGCACCCCCGACTGCATCGACGTGACGGGGGTGGTGCGCGCCTTCCTGAGGCGCCAGGGATGATCCAGCTCACCCCGCAGATGCGGTTGCTGGTGGCGGTGGCGCCGGTCGACTTCCGCTGCGGCATCGACGGCCTGGCGCGGCGGTGCCGGGAGGTGCTGCGGGAGGATCCACTCTCGGGGGCGGTGCTGGTGTTCCGCAACCGACGGCGGACGGCGGTCAAGGTCCTGGTCTATGACGGGCAGGGCTTCTGGCTGTGTCACAAGCGACTGTCGAGTGGGCGGTTCCGGTGGTGGCCGTCGCGGGCCGACGAGGCGGTGGATGCCCTGCGGGCGCACGAGCTGCAGGTGCTCCTCTCCGCTGGGGACCCGCGGGCGACCCAGGGCGCCCCCGAGTGGCGGCGTCTGGCCAGCCACGAGGCCACCGCCGGCTGACTTCCGGCTGGCCTTGAGCAGACCGGGTGCCAGAGGGGTCCGAGACGTACCTCGGAGCCCTCGGGAGAGCTGACACCCGAGGCCAGCCGGCCGCGCGAGGGGGCTTGCGTTCCGTCGCCGGCTCGGGTATACAGGCGGCGTGGACATCGTTCTGACCTACCGTGGACGCGCGGTCACGGCCGCGGACGTGGCCTTCATTCAAGACCTGATCGCGCGGCACCCGCACGCCAGCCGCTGGACGCTCTCCAAGGAGCTGTGCCGGGCGTGGGGGTGGGTGCAAGCCAACGGCGCGCTGCGTGACATGGTGTGCCGGGGGCTGCTGCTGGCGCTGCACCGTGGCGGGCACGTCGAGCTGCCGCCGGTGCGGCGCGTGACCCCCAATCCGCTGGCCAGGCGCCAGCGACCCACCGCCGTCGAGGTCGACCAGACGCCCATCGTGACCACTCTGGCCGCGCTGGGGCCGCTGACCATCCACCAGGTCCGCCGCACGCCCGAGGAGCGGGTGGTGAATGCCTTGCTCGCGGCCCACCACTATCTGGGCTACACGCAGCCGGTGGGCGAGCACCTCAAGCTGCTCGTGCTGGCGGGCGAGCGGCCGGTGGCGTGCCTGGCCTTCTCGTCGGCGCCCCGGCACCTGGGGCCGCGGGACCGCTTCATCGGGTGGTCGGCGCCGGCCAGGCGGCGCAACCTCCACCTAGTGGCCTACAACACCCGCTTCCTGATCCTACCCTGGGTCAAGGTCCCCCACCTGGCCTCCCACATCCTCGGCCTGACGGCCCGCATCCTGTCGGCCCAGTGGCAGCAGATGTACGGTCACCCGGTCGTCTTCCTGGAGACCTTCGTGGACCCGGAGCGCTTCCGTGGGACCTGCTACCGGGCAGCGAACTGGGTGGTTCTCGGCCAGACCACGGGCCGGGGCAAGGACGACCTCACCCACCGCGCCAACCGGTCGCGCAAGGACGTGCTGGGGTACCCGCTGGCGCGCGACTTTCGCGCCCGGCTTTCGGAGGTGGCATGAAGCGCTGGGCCACGCGGGGGAAGGTCGAGCCCCGCGAGGTGCCGGTGGCCGCGCTCGAGGCGATCCTGGAGCGGACCAGAGTGGGGGCCTTGAGCGCGGAGGACCACGCCACGCTCAAGGGAGCCGTGGACACGCTCACCCTCCTGACCCGCGCGCTGGAGGCGAAGGGGACGTCGGTCGAGCGCTTGCGGCGGATGCTGTTCGGTCCATCGAGCGAGAAGACCAGTCGGGTGCTGGGCGCGGCGTCGGCCGCTGCAGGGGCAGGGGTAGCCGGGGACGGCGACCTCCCCGCTGGGGCTTCGCCCGCCGAGTCGGCCGAGACGACGAGCACAACGGCGGCGGAGAAGCCCAAGGGGCACGGGCGCCACGGCGCGGGCGCCTACCGTGGCGCGCGCCAGGTGCGGGTGGCGTGCGAGACCCTCACCCACGGCGCGCGGTGCCCCGAGTGCGCCAAGGGGAAGGTGTACCTCCAGGGTGAGCCGGAGAGGTTGGTGCGGGTGACGGGGATGGCGCCGCTGGCGGCGACCGTCTACGAGCTCGAGCGGCTGCGCTGCAACCTGTGCGGTCACGTCTTCAAGGCCACGACCCCGGAGGGCGTGGGCGATGCCAAGTACGACGCGGGGGCGGCCGCCATGATCGGGCTCTTGAAGTACGGCTGCGGCCTGCCGTTCAACCGGCTGGAGAAGCTCCAGAAGGATCTCGGCATCCCGCTGCCGGCCGCCACGGCGTGGGAGGTGGTGGAGCGGGCCGCCGGTCAGTTGGCACCGGCGTACGAGGAGCACATCCGCCAGGCGGCGCAGGGCGAGGTGCTCCACAATGACGACACCACGATGAAGATCCTCGCGCTGATGGCCCCCCTGGCGCGCGAGGGT
>DYDD01000265.1:2929-3854 GCA_020718045.1 Fibrobacter sp.
GGCGTCTTCACCTCGGGCATCGTGGCCGCCGGCGCGGACCACCAGATCGCGTTGTTCTTCACCGGCCGTCAGCACGCGGGCGAAAACCTGGCCACGGTGCTCGCCCGCCGGGTCGCCGAGCTGCCGCCGCCGATCCAGATGTGCGACGCGCTCCCGGCCAACACCTCAGGCCACCACGAGACCATCGTGGGAGGCTGCATCGCCCATGGCCGGCGCCGCTTCGTCGAGGTGGCCAGCCGCTTCCCCGCAGCATGTCGGCACGTGCTCGAGCTCCTGCGTCAGGTGTACGTCAACGACGCTCGGGCCGCCAAGGCCGAGATGACCCCCGAGGCGCGGCTGCGCTTCCACCAGGCCGAGAGCGGCCCGGTCATGGCCGAGCTTGAGGCCTGGCTCGCCACGCAGATCGACGACCACCTGGTCGAGCCCAACTCCGGCCTCGGCGAGGCCATCACCTACATGCGCAAGCACTGGGCCAGGCTGACGCTGTTCCTGCGCGAGCCCAGGGCTCCACTCGACAACAACGTCGTCGAGCGGAGCTTGAAGAAGGCGATCCTGCACCGCAAGAACTCGATGTTCTACAAGACCGAGCACGGGGCGATGGTGGGCGATGTGTTCATGAGCCTGATCCACACCGCCGAGCTCGCCGGCGCCGACCCCTTCGACTACCTGGTCGCGCTCCAGAGGCACCACACCGAGGTCACCGCCGACCCGGTCGCCTGGATGCCCTGGAGCTACCGCGAGGCCATGGCCACTCTGGCCGAGCCACCGCCGCCCGCCGAGTAGCTTCCGCCCCGCACTCCCACGGCCGCCCGCCCCGGCCGCGGTCGCCCTGGCCCCAGCAAGCGTGGGCTGGCCGCTCCCTCATGCCTGGCCGCAAGCTGCCGCCGCTGTGCCAACCGGCCAGCTACTCATCGCTGCCGAAGGG
>DYDD01000266.1:0-1815 GCA_020718045.1 Fibrobacter sp.
CGGCAGCAACACCGCCTCGAGCACGACATCATGCAGCCAGTAATCTCCGAAATCGTATTCGTAGGTCAACCGGTCCTTGGGGTGCCGGAGGATTTGGTTGAGCTTCGTCCTGGTTTCACTGACGCACTTGAAGCCGATCTCGTGGTCCGTAACGCCGTAGTATACCCCTTGTGCCTCGAACTGATGCAGATGGGTGTCCGACCACGGCATGACTGCCTGCAGGCAATCGTGGAGCCGCTTCAACGTGATATCGCGTGTGCCTTCGGCAGCGCTGCGTAAAGCGGCGCCAGCCGGGGCGCACGGCGGCATCCGCAGCGTCGTTCCCGGCTGGGGGAGACGATCGGCGACGGTCTGATCAGGTCGGAGCGGGGGGCGGTTGCTTTGCCGCGATCACGCTGGCGGGCTAGGCCCCGTGGTGATTTGGGCCAGGGTCGCCTGGTAGTTCCAAGGCATCCAGGCGCTGGGGTTTTGGGCCAGTTGGCGGGCGTGTCGCTGGAGGGTGACGAGGTAGTCGAACGGGTTCGTGTGGCTCAGCTCGGCCGTGTGAATCAGGCTCATGAACAGGTCGCCGACGCGGGCGCCGTTCTCCGTCTTGTAGAACATCGCGTTTTTGCGATGCAAGATCACCTTCTTCAGCGCCCGCTCACAAATATTATTATCCAGCGGTGCGCCGGCCTGATGCAGGAACAGGGTCAGCCTCGGCCAGTGGTTCCGCATGTAGGTGATCGCCTCGCCGAGGCCCGAATTCGGCTCCACCAGGTGCGCCTCGATCTGCTCGCGGAGCCAGGTCTCGAGACCGTCCATGAGCGGACCACTCTGCTGTTGGTGGAACGTGAGACGCTCGGCCGCGGACATTTCCCGCTCGCGAGCGACCGCGTCATTCCGATACACGTCGCGCAGGGTCTCGAGCACGTACCGGCACTCCTCGGGGAAGTTCCCGGCCACCTCGACAAACTGCCGTCTGCCATGGGCCAGGCAGTGGGCCACGATGGTCTCGAAGTCCCCTTTCGTGTTCCGGGAAAGGGCATCGCACATCTGGATCGCAGGCGCCAGCTCCCGGGCTCGCTGCGCCAGGACCTGTTCCAGGTTCTCGCCCGCGTGCTTGCGGCCGGTGAAGAACAGGGCCACTTTCTGTCCGCCAGTGGTCGAGACGATGCCCGAGGTGAAGATCCCCGTGCGCTCTTTCGTGCCTGGCTCCGGCTCCGACGGCATCATCTCGAGGATCTTCATCGTCGTGTCGTCGTTGTGCAAGACCTCGCCCTGGGCCGCCTGGCGGATGAGTTCCTCGTAGGCGGGTCTGAGCGGTGCGGCCGCGCCCGCCACCACTTCCCACTGGGTTGCCGCTGGCAACGGGATCCCCAGGCTTCCCTCCAGCTTCTCCAACCGGTAGAAGGGAACGCCGGCGCCGTACTTCAAAAGCCCGATCATGGCCGCCGCCGTCTCGTCGTACTTCGGCCCGCCCACCCCGGCCGGAGCTGCCGCCGTGAACACGCCGCCGCAGGCGTTGCAACGAAGGCGGTCCAATTCGTAGACCGTGGCCGAGAGCGGAGCCATGCCTTTTACCCGCACCAGGGTCGCCGGCTCGGCCTGCGTGTACACCTTGCCCCGTTCGCACGCCGGGCAGCGATCGCCGGGTTTGAGCGACTCGTGCGGCACTTTCACCTTGTTCGCCCCGCGATAGGCTGCAACGCCGTTGCGCCCGTGCCCGGGGCGCTTCTTCTTCTCTTTACCGCCAGCGATCGGCTCGTCGGGTTCTCCGGCCGCACCCTCCGTCGAGCTGGCTCCTCGATCAGTTGCGCCGGCCGCCTCACCCAG
>DYDD01000266.1:1828-3843 GCA_020718045.1 Fibrobacter sp.
TTCTCCGTGCTCGACCCGAAGAGCAGCCGCCGCAACCGCTCGATCGAGGTCCCCTTGGCCTCCAACTCCTGGGTCAGGAACGCGAGCGTGTCGACCGCCGACTTCAGCTTCTCGTAATCCTTCAAAGAGAGGGACCCGCGCGTCCGCTCCAGGATCGACTCCAGCTCCTGCCGTCCAACCTCGAGACGGCGCGGTTTCCGCTTCGTCATCGCTTCACTTCACTCCAGATAGCTGCGCCTGGAACTTCTTCGTCAACGGATAGACCAGCACGTCCTTGCGCGAACGATTGGCCCGGTGCGTCTGATCGTCCTTGCCCCGACCGGTCGTCTCACCCACCCAGATCCAGTTCGCCGCCCGGTAACAGGTCCCTCGCCATCGCGTCCGATCCACGAACGTCTCCGCCAGGTAGACCGGGTGGCTGTAGACCCGCTCCCACTCTTGCGGAAGCATCCGCACCATTCGGCCGAGCAGATGCGAGGCCAGGTGCGGCACCGCCACCCACGGCAGGATCAGGAACCGGCTGTTATAGGCGACGAACCGGATGTTCTGCCGCCGCGCTTCGGCCGACCAGCCGATGAAGCGATCGCGAGGACCGAGGTGCCGCGGCGCGGAACTCCAGGCGAAGCCGGCGACCGGCCGCGAGCCCGCATAGACCAGGAATTTCAGGTGCTCACCCACGGGCTGACTATAACCCAGGTAGTGATGGGTTCGGATCAGGCTGTTGAACTGCGGCTCGTCATCCGTCCGGCGCACCTGCCGGAAGACAAGCGGTCCCAACTCGGCCAGACTCCCACCCACCGGCCTGTCGTCGATCTCCGCCACCGCCGGCGCCAGGCGCCGGGCCAGGGGGTTATGGGGAACCATCCGGACCGGGGGCAGCGTGAGGTGGCCGGCACGATGAAGCATGAGCATCAGACCCCGGCACACCATGTCCCGCGGCCGGCCGTTCGGCTGCACCCAGTTCCAGGCCGCGCACACCTGCTGCGACAGAGCTCGCCGGCTCGCCTGCGGGTGCGCGGCAATCAATGCCCGCAGGAACTCCACCTGTGTGTCGGTGACCTGGCGACCACGATATGTAAGCACGACTGCCATGACCAAGAGATAACAAGGCGGGTCCTGGAACGCAAGCTCTATTTTCAGACCGTCACGCGCGTCCGTTCACCGAGCGCCAGACCGGCGCTGCCCGCGTGGCGCCGGGGTCGCCACCGCAGAACAGAACCTGCAGTTCGTGCGCCTGAAGGGAAGTGACCGGTCTGGTCGCGTCAGTCGGCCACCAGCGGAAACGCGCGCTCGAAAAACGCTTGTAGCAAAGCCAAAATCCCTGACCATCATAGACCAACAGCTTCAGGCCCGTGCCCCGACGGTTGCGAAAGACAAACACCGCGCCCGAGAATGGATCAGAGAGCAGCGATTGACGACACACCCGCGCCAGCCCATCGATGCCACAGCGGAAGTCCGCCGGTTCCACCGCCACCAGCACGCGCATCTGTGGCGTGATCTGGATCACGAACGGTGCCGCCGAAACGCCTCGACCAGGGCCGGTACATCCAGCGACTCCCGACCCGAGAGCCGGACCACGAGCTTCGTCCCCTCCGCGTCCAAGAGCTCCACGACCGCGCCGCTCGACGCCAGCCCCGGCACCAGGTGCCTCGCGTCGATCTCGACGAACCGGCCGACGTCATCCGTGTCCCCTGGTTCGCTGTCGGGACTGCGCTCCACCCGCTTCTTCAACGAGCCATAATCCAGCCGCAAGGCCCGCGCGACACGGTAGAGGCCATGGGCCTGCGCCAGAGAGACTGCAGCAGCCCACAGCTCCTCAGGCATCCGCCCACGCTTCGCACCCCGCTCGCGCCAGCGCTCCACGCGAACGCGTAACCTGCTCACGCTTGCCGGAAGTGCCGCGCTGCGTCGTCCCATGAGTCGTCCTCCTCGTTCAGGTCCACGACTCGGGACTGTAGGCCGCCGCTATGGGGGAGTCATGCAGGCTTGCCGAAAGGACACGATCGAAGATGCGT
>DYDD01000267.1 GCA_020718045.1 Fibrobacter sp.
TCTTCCAGGTCCGGGGCGCCGGCTTGCGGTCGCGCCCGGTGTGGGCCTTGCAGGACCCGGCCTCAAAGAGCGCCATCTCGGCGCCCTCGACGCAGCAGCGCACGACCGCGTCCGTCTCCAGACCGCGGAGCGCCTCCCAGGGCAGGGCCAGCGCGCAGGTCTTGGCGCCGAGGGCGCGGGCTCGTTGGGACGCCGCGCCCAGCGCGCAACGCAGCGTCTGCGGGCTCAGCTCGTCGGCCGGCCCGAGCCCCAGCGCCAGGATCCAGGGCGCGCGGGTGCCGCCGCCCTCCAGCAGGTGCAGCTGCTCGGCCTGCGCGGTGAAGGCGTCCAGTGTGGTCAAGGCCGCCAGTTGCCGGCGCTGGTCCGGCGCCAGGTCCCGCCACGGCTTCAGGTCCGGCTTCTCGCGCGACCGGGTCATGGCCAGCACGATCAGGTCCGTCTTCTCCCGCTCAGGACGTCCGGTTCCCGTGGTCCAATGCATCGTGGTCGTCTCCAGTCGCTGGGTGGTGGGCGTGTCGGTCGGGAGTCTAGCATCGGCCCGCCGGCCCGCCACCCCGAAATTCGTCGACCGCGGTCTTGAGCGCCGTGATCGCTTCCCCTATGCTGGCGCGGCCCGATTCCACAGGCCCCCAGGAGGCTTTCATGTCAGACCTGCCCCCCTTCGACGATCGGCCCGCATTCGAGGCGGATCTTCCGCACGATCCTTCCTTCGGCGGAGGCGGTGACGCTCCTGCTCCCGGCGAGGCCACGCCCGCGGACAACCTCCCGCCCTGGGAGGACCGCGCCCGCTACGGCCACGTCGCCGGTTTCTTCGAGACCATCCGCAAGTCCATGACCGCACCCGCGGCCTTCTTCGCCGGGCACCCCGTGAAGCGGGGCCTGACGGGGCCCATCACGTTCGCGATGATCCTCGGCACCCTGACGAGCCTCGTCGGCTGGATGTGGTCCAACCTCTTCGACCGGACCCTGATGGATCTCCTGGAGCAGATCGACGGCTTCGAGCCGCCGTCGGCGGCCGAGGCGGCGATCACGGGCTTCTTCGAGACCGCGGGCGTGCTGGCGAGCCCGCTGCTGGCCGTGATGTCGTTGTTCGTCATGACGGCGGTGCTGCACCTGGCGGTGCTGATGCTCGCGCGCAACGGCCGCGGCTTCGAGGCGACGCTGCGCGCCGTCTCCTACGGCGGCGCGGCCGCGATCCTGATGCTGGTGCCGGTGTGCGGCAACGGCGTGGGCGCCCTGTGGTCGCTGGTGCTGACGATCATCGGCATCCAGCGCCTGCACCGCTGCGACGGCGGCACCGCGACGCTGATCGTGCTGCTGCCGTTGCTGCTGTGCTGCGGCGCCTGCGGCGGGCTGGCCGCCATGATCGGCCTGTTCGCCGCATCGTGAGATGGGAACCGGAGCGCGACTCCCTGCCGCGCCTGCTCGCCTTCGTCTACGCGCTGCTGGGCGTGGCGGCCTGGTGGGCGGCACGCGCGCTGATGCGCGACCCGGGGGACCGCGGCGCGTGCCTGCTGCTCGAGGCCACCGGCGTCGCCTGCCCCACCTGCGGCGGCACCCGCGCCTTGCTGGCGCTGGGCCGCGGCGACCTGCCGGCCGCGTTCGTCGAGAATCCCCTGGTCGCCGCGGGTGCCCTGCTGCTCGGCCTCTGGTTCCTCTGCGCCGTCGCCGCCACCGCCCGGCTCCGCCTGCGCGTGACGCCGCGCCTGTCCGCCGTCGAAGCACGCGGATTGCGCATGGCCGCCGCGACAGCCTTCGCCATGACCTGGATCTACGAGATCATCCGCCAAGCCTGAGACGCCGGGACCGGCGGTATCAGCTGTCGATGGGCGTGTGGAACGACGGTAGCGAAGAGGGGAAGGCCGCGGCCACTAATCGGTGGTGCGCGATCTCGTAGAACTCGCGGGCGGGCACCCGCGCGAAGCCCAGCTTGATGTCCGCCAGCGGCCGTCCCTGCAGGAAGCTCCAGTGGTGCAGCAGGGTCGGCTCGCGCGCCCCGGCCTCGGTCTGCAGGAAGCGCCGGTGGGAGCTGGACAGCGACGTGCGCGGGGCGTTGTTCTTGGCCGCGAACCAGACGAGGTCGAGGATCTCCTCGCCGCTCGCCAGGGGCCGGCCCGTCCGCTCCCGCCACCGCTCCTGGATCTCCTCGGCCAGGGCCTGGTCCGACCCCTTGCTCGTGTAGCTCAGCAGGTGCTTGTCGTAGGTGTCGAGGGCATCCATGACGAAAGCGCCGAGAAAGGCGTCGAACCCGTGCTCGGCGCCGATGCGGATCAGCGCCAGGTCGTCGCACACCCCTTCGCCCAGCCGGCGGCGGAAGTAGGCCTGGTCGTACCGCGGCCAGAGGTAGTCCCCCGTCGACTCCAGCGGCATCACGACCCCGAGCTGCTCCAGCTCGCGCAGGGCCGCGTCGTCCCAGGCCTGCTGGCCGGGGTCCACGATGCCCGTCTGCTCGAACCGCGCGACGTCCACGATGCGGATCTCGCCGCCGCCCAGCTCGTAGAGCTCGCCGTCGAAGGCGCGGCGGTGCCAGTTGTGGGCCATGCGCCGGTGGCCCTCCTCGTCCATGAAGCCGGCCAGGACCAGGCCCTTCAGGAAGGCGGCGGTGTCGACCTCGCGCCCGGCGAGGAACTCGGCGCCCAGCAGCGGCCCGTCGACGGTCTCGAGCCCCATCGTCGCGGTGTCCAGGCGGGCCAGCACGTGGTCGCGGACCCGCTCGACCAGGGCGGAACGGCGGGCGCGGACCCGGTCGCTGCGCAGGTCCGGCCAGGCGCGCTCCAGCTCGGTGAGCACGCGGTCGAAGGTCGCCTCGCGGAAGCACAGGGGCCCGCCGAACTCGTCGACGAACCAGCCGTGGCCGCTCTGGGCCCGGCCGACCACCGACTGGGGCAGCAGGATCTCGCGCACCCCGGCCGGCGCGGCGATGCGCTGCGCCATGAGGTAGGAGAAGTCGTCGCGGCAGAGCTTGCCGAACCGCTCCTCGTTGCCGCGGATGGTGAGGTAGGTCACGCCGCGCCCGTTGCGCTCGCGGCCGTGCCGCTCGCCGGCAGCGGGCTCCCCGGGACGCGCCTCTCCCCGGTGCCGGCCCCGCACGGCGGCGGCGCGGTCCTTCAGGCGATCGAGCGTCTCGACCCCCTTCTGGGCGGCCTGGCGGCGGCGCTTGATGCCGCCGCGGCGCGACGGCTTGCCGTGCGTCTTCTGGGGGGTTCCTTGGCGGCGCTTCTTCATGGGCCTCGAAGATAGCCCCGGCGCCGCCGCGCGCCCAGGCGAAATCGCGGGCCGCCCCTCGCGGGGGGCGGCCCGGATGTCAAACGTGGACCGGCTAGAGGCTCGAGGCGCAATAGGCGCACTTGGTCGCCTTCAACGGGATGATCGACAGGCAGTGCGGGCACTCCTTGGTGGTCGGGGCGGACGCCGGCGCGGGCTCCTCGCGCTTCAGCTTGTTGATCGCGCGGATCACCAGGAACACCGAGAAGGCGACGATCAGGAAGCTGATCACCGTGTTGATGAACTGCCCCACGTTCAGGGTCACCGCGCCCGCGGCCTGGGCGGCGGCCAGGCTGCCGTAGGGCGACGGCGTCGCGCCCTGCTTGAGCACCAGGAACAGGTTGCTGAAGTCCACGCCGCCCAGCAGCAGGCCGATCGGCGGCATGATGATGTCCTTGACCAGGGACGTGACGATCGTCCCGAACGCGGCGCCGATGATGATGCCGATGGCCATGTCCATCACGTTGCCCTTGATCGCGAATTCCTTGAATTCCTTGAACATGGAACCTCCACCTCCTGAGTTTCGCGTGTCGCGGCCTAGGAGCCTGCGCC
>DYDD01000268.1 GCA_020718045.1 Fibrobacter sp.
GGGCCGCCGGACCGGAGGGGCATCGTGAGCTGGCTGGAGCAGTACCGGCAGAAGCGGACCGACGCCGCCGCCGCCGTGGCCGCGATCGCCTCGGGGCAGCGCGTCTACCTGGGCGCCGGCTGCGCCGTGCCGCACGCGCTCGTCGAGGCGCTGGTGGCCCGGGCGGGCGAACTGCGCGACGTCGAGATCCTGCACATCCTGACGGCGGGGGAGGCCAGCTACGCGCAGCCCGGCATGCAGGAGAGCTTCCGCTGCACGGCCATGTTCGTGGGGCCCAACGTGCGCGAGGCCGTCAACTGCGGCCGCGCCGGCTACATCCCCGTGCACCTGCACGAGGTGCCCGACCTGCTGCGGGGCAGCCACCGGCCCGACGTCGCCCTGGTGCAGGTCTCGCCGCCCGACGAGCACGGCTTCTGCAGCTTCGGCATCGAGGTGGGCATCACCAAGCCCGCCGCCCTGGCCGCCGGCCGCATCGTGGCCGAGGTGAACCGCCAGATGCCGCGCACCCTCGGCGACAGCTTCATCCACGTCTCGAAGCTCGAGCTCTGCGTCGAGGTGGACCGGCCGCTCGACGTGTTCGCGACGATCCCGATGGACGCCGTGCAGGAGAGCATCGGCAGCCACGTGGCGGGGCTGGTCGAGGACGGCGACTGCCTGCAGATGGGCATCGGCGGCCTGTCGGCGGCGGTCCTGCACTGCCTGCGGGGCAAGCGGGACCTGGGCGTCCATTCCGAGATGTTCTCCGACGGGCTGCTCGACCTCATCGACGACGGCATCGTCACCGGCGAGCGCAAGACCTTCCACCCCGGCAAGGTCGTCGCGGGCTTCGTGCTCGGCAGCCGCCGCCTCTACGACCACGTCCACGACAACGCGCAGATCGAGCTGCACCCCACCGACTACGTCAACAACCCCTTCAACATCGCGCGCAACGACCGCATGGTCGCCATCAACTCCGCCCTGCAGATCGACCTCACCGGCCAGGTCTGCGCCGACTCGCGCGGCACGCAGATCTACTCCGGCTTCGGCGGCCAGGTCGACTTCATGCGCGGCGCCGCCATGAGCCGCGGCGGCAAGCCCATCACGGCCCTGCCGGCGACCGCCCGCGGCGGCACGGTGTCGCGCATCGTCCCGGTGCTGAGCGAGGGGGCGGGCGTGGTCACCACGCGGGCCGACGTCCACCACGTGGTGACCGAGCACGGGGTCGCCCACCTGCACGGCCGCGACCTGGCCGAGCGGGCGCGGGCCCTGATCGCCATCGCCGCGCCGGAGTTCCGGGAAGGGCTGGAGCGGTCCGCACGCGAGTGCGGCATCTTCTCCCGCATCTTCCCTGCGTAACGCTCGTTCCGGCTGCGACATCGTCCCAGCCCATGCCTTGATGCGACTCGGATCCACACATCCTGTGGTGACAGGGGGCGCTCGTCGGGCACATCCTGTGCCCGACTCGCTTGGCCTTTCGGCCCTTTCGCCATCCTGGCTTCAGGGCCTGCAGGACACCCCTGTCACCACAAGGATGTGTGGATCCGAGTCGAACAGCGGCTTGGGCAGGGGCGGGGACGATGTCGCAGCCAGCACCTGCCACGGTGTTCGATGGGTGGCGACACATCGTCCCTGATACTTGACATTATGTCGCTTCGGTGACAAACTGTCCGGCCGTCCGCACCGCCCCCGGCCTGGAGGAATGCCGTGATCGACCCCGCAGCGCGCGCGCCCGGCTCGCCGGAGCTGGCCACCATCCTGGTCGTGGACGACGAGCCCGAGCTCTGCCAGGCGCTCGGCCGCCTGCTGGGGCGCAACGGCTACCGCACGCTGACCGCCGGCAACGGGGAGGAGGCGCTGGAGATCCTGCGCCAGGAGCCGGTGCCGCTGGTGCTGACCGACCTGATGATGCCCCGGCTCAACGGGGTGGACCTGCTCAGGGCGGTCAAGATCATCGCGCCGGCCACCGAGGTCGTCATCGTCACCGGGCACGGCACCATCGAGACCGCGGTCGAGGCCATGAAGATGGGCGCCTACGATTTCATCGAGAAGCCGTTCTCGGCCTCGCTCACCCTGAACGTCGTCCGCAAAGCGCTCGAGAAGCAGCAGCTCATCGCGGAGAACCGCGAGCTGCGGCGCATGCTCACCGAGGGCACCGGCCGCGGCGACGTCGTGGGGCAGAGCGAGGTCATGCGGCGGGTCCTGGAGACCGTGCGCCAGGTGGCGCCGAGCAAGGCCACGGTCCTGCTCACCGGCGAGAGCGGCACCGGCAAGGAGATCGTCGCCTGCGCCCTGCACCGCTGGGGCGACCGCGCCGGGCGTCCCCTGATCAAGGTCAGCTGCGCGGCCATCCCCGAGACCCTGCTCGAATCGGAGCTCTTCGGCTACGAGAAGGGGGCCTTCACCGGCGCCACTGGCCGGCGTCGGGGCCGCTTCGAGGCGGCGCACGGCGGCACCCTGTTCCTGGACGAGGTCGGGGAGATGCCGATGTCCGTCCAGATCAAGCTGCTGCGCGTGCTGCAGGATGCGACCTTCGAGCGCCTCGGCAGCAATGACCCGATCGAGGTGGACGTGCGCCTGGTCGCCGCGACCAACGCCGACCTCGAGGGGCTGGTCGCGCGCGGCCTGTTCCGCGAGGACCTCTACTACCGCCTGAACGTCATCAACATCGAGCTGCCCCCGCTGCGCGCCCGGACCGGCGACGTGGTCCTGCTCGCGGGATTCTTCCTGAAGATCGCGTGCGAGAAGAACGGCAAGAAGGTGGACGGGTTCACCCGGGCGGCCCTGGATTCCCTGCAGCGCTACGCCTGGCCGGGCAACGTCCGCGAACTGGAGAACTGCGTCGAACGGGCGGTGGTGCTGACCAAGGACGGCCTGATCGACGTGGACGTGCTGCCCCAGGCCGTCCGCGCCGGCAAGCGGGTCACCGAGACGGTCAGCTTCCCGGTCGGCACCTCGTTGCACGACGCGGAGATGGAACTGATCCGGGCGACCCTGGCCACCACCGGCGGCGACAAGGAGACGGCGGCCAGGATCCTGGGCATCGCCTCGCGCACGATCTACCGGAAGATCAAGTAGGGTGCGGGGCCGCGCCGCCGGGATGCCTTGACCCCCTCCCGGGACCGGGCTATATTGGCCCCGATCCTGCAATAGCTTCCAATTCCCGGTTCGACGGCTCGACGAGCGGCGATCCGGTTGCGGCTTGACGTACCTGGTTCTGGCGAGAGTGGCGGAACTGGCAGACGCGCAGGATTTAGGTTCCTGTGGGAAACCGTGGGGGTTCGAGTCCCCCCTCTCGCACCAGATGCGTGCGGCCGCGACCGCGGCGGCCCCGCACCATGACCGTAAGGACGACCGACATGACCACCGACACCGCCCCGAGCCCGTTCACCCTCTCGGTCCAGTCCCCCGAGAGCTGGAAACGCGTCATCGGCGTGGAGATCGACCGGGCCTGGTTCGACGGCGAGTACGCCCGCAACCTGGGCGCCGCCCGCCGCGGCCACGCCCGCCCCGGCTTCCGCAAGGGCAAGGTGCCCCTGGCCATGGTCGAGAAGGACCTCGGCGGCGAGGTGCGCATGGAGACCGTCGAGCAGGTGCTGCCGCGGGCCTACCGGGCCGCGGTCCTGGAGCACAAGCTGGTGCCGGTCGCCGACCCCGAACTCACCGACCTCAAGCTCGAGGAGCAGGGGCCGGTCCGCATGGAGCTGAGCGTCGA
>DYDD01000025.1:0-3202 GCA_020718045.1 Fibrobacter sp.
CAGACGCGCCAGACCGCCGTTTCGACGCCGCGGGCGCGGGCGGGGAAGTCCGGCAGCCCGCGCGCCACGAGGTCCGGCGCGCGTCCCCGCTTCACCATGGCGCGGGCGGCCGCGACCCTCGGTCCCTCGCTCTCGCGCACCGCCGGCGGGCTCCAGAGCCCATCCAGTTCGGCCCGGATGTCGGGACGGCCCTGCTGGTCCGCCAGCGAGCGCGCGCGGTCGATCTCGGCCCGCACCCGGTTCAGGACCGTGGACCTCCCCGAGCGCTCCGCCAGCAGCAGCGCCGTGCGGAAGTCGGCGAGGGCGGCGCCCCAGAGGCCTTCGCCGGCGCGCCGGTCGCCGGCGCGGCGCAGCAACCAGGCGCGGTTGGCCACGGCCAGTCCCGGCAGGGCCGACAGCGCCTCCGCTTCTTCGGCCGACGATCCGGCCAGCCGCAGGCGGCCCTGGAGCCACCAGTCCTGCAGTTCCTCGTCGGCGGGGGGATCGGGGTGGTCCTGGAAATGGCGTCGCAGTTCGGCTCCGGCCAGCAACCGGGCGCCGAGTCCCGCCTTGACGTCGTCGGGCACAGCCAGTTTCTCGAGCTGGTTCGCGGCGAGCGCGTCGTCGCCGGCCGCCACCAGCCAGCGCGCCCAGCGGGCGGGCTGCGTGGGCAACGACAACGGATCGCTGCCGGTCGCGGCGGCGCGGGCCCGCCAGAGTTCCCAGCCCGCATCGCGGTCGCAGGCGTGCAGCGTCAGCAGTTCCTCCCAGGGACCGGCATCCGCCGCCGGCGTGGCCAGCGCGCGGCGGCGCAGGCTCCAGATCAGGCGCGTCTCGTCGGCCAGACCGTCCAGCGCCAGCACCGCGTCGGTGGCCGCGAGCGCGGCCGAGGTGTCCCCCCGGTCCAGGGCACCGAAGACAGCCAAGCTGTTGCGCTCGTAGGACAACCAGTTCCGGGCCGAGGACTCCCGGGAGGCGGGCGCCTGCCCGAGCCGCGTTTCCGACCAGGCGGTCGCCAGATCGTCCCACCAGCCGGTGGCGCGTTCCGGGTCGCCGCCGTTGACCGCCACGAAGAGCGGCCAGGCGGCTAGCCCGGATCGCTCCGCTGCTGTCATCCGGAAGAGGTTGTCCCAGGCGCCGCTCCACAGGGGCGACCAGGCCGGGCGATCGAAGAGGTTTCCAGCCCAGCCCCGCGGCGTGTAGGCGGCGGGGCCTTGCGCGATGTCGCCGACCCGGAAATCCTCCAGGCACGGGTCGACCAGCAGCGCGGCGCGGACCGGCGCCACGGCGGCGGCGAGCAACAAGAGCGTGGTGAGCAGGCGCTTCATCGTACCAGGGTCGCCTTTCTGGTCATGACCGAACCTCCGTGTTCCAGGCGCACGATATAGACGCCGGAGGACAACCGCCGCCCCCGATCGTCACGGCCGTCCCAGGCGACGACGAAATCCCCCGCCGCCAACTCCCAGATGCGGACCCGGCGACCGCGCAGGTCGTGGATCGCCAGACGCGCGGTCCCGGTCGCCAGCGAGACCGGCAAGCGGATCGGGCCGCGGCCCGGATTCGGCGTCGGCAATCCCAGCGCGGCGGCGGCGGGCGTCGCCGGCGCGTGGACGGTGGCGGGCGTGGCCACCTCCCCCAGCGGCAAGCCGAGTCGGGCCCGGACCAGGGCCCTCGTGGCCGCGGCGCCGGCGGGCACCAGCATCAGCCCGGCGGGCACGAAATGCTGACCGGCGACGGGACCGTCAGGAGGGGTCCCCTCCCAGGCCGTCACCCAGTTCCCGCCTCGATCGAGGCTGAACTCGACCGCGAGCGTGGTCGGCGGCTCCCACGGCCAGGTCACCAGCAATCCATCCGCTTCGGGGTCCCACACGGCGCTGCAGGGCCGTTCGGCATCCGCGGCCGGGACCAGCGCGAGGTCGGCGACCAGCCAGCCGCGGCCGCGCCAGAGCGGGTCGCTGGCGAAGCGCAGGCGCAGGCGGGCGCCGTCGGCCAAGGAGGCGGGCAGGGGCACCACGTCGGCCCGCCAGAGCGGGTGGCCATCGCCGCGCAGTTCGCCGGGGCCGATGAACGCCGGCCGGCCGAACAAGGGATTGTCGATGTCCCGCGCCATGACGCCGGGATAGCCGCCGGCCGGGACCAGGGGCACGATCGAGCCGTCGGCCGCCAGGGCCTCCAGCACCGCGCCGTCCGCGCCGAGGCCGGGACTCCAGAGCAGGGCGTCCAGCGCATGGACGAGGCGCAGGGCTCGCCCCTCGCCGCGCCAGGGCGGGCTGACCAGCACGGCTTCGTCGCCGTTCCCGTACGTCACCTCGGGCCAGGCGACCGGCGTGACGGCGGCGGCGTCGGTGCAGGCCAGGACCGGCGACGGCAGTGCCATGTCCCAGAGGTGCCAGGTCGTCCCGCCGTCGGACTGCACGTCCCAGCCATCGGGCCAACCCGCGGTGTCGAAGGGTTCGTCGGCCTCGCGCCACAGCCAGCGCCGGGTCTCGCTGCCCAGCACCGCGCCGTCGCGGCGCAACTCCACGACGAAGGTCGTCGCGGCGCCGGCCGGGGGATTGCCGGCCGGCAACCAGCGGATGGGCGTCGATGGGCGCCACTCCCCGGGCGCCGACGCGACCAGCTCGCGCGTGACGGCGGGCGCGCCCGGCGCGAATTCGCCCCAGGGTGTGGCGCCGCCGTCAAGCCCGAGAGTGATCGCGAGGGGGGCGGACGCCAGATCGGGATCGCGGACCAGCAGGTCGACCACGGTGTCGCCGGGGGCCGGCACCAGGCGCAGTTCGAGTGCGAGCCGGTGCCCGGCCGTGGCCCAGGCGACCGACAGTTCGTCGCCGTCCCGCGTCAGGGTGCAGGCCACGCCGCTCGGCCCCAGATAGCCGTGGCTCGACGGCGCGGTGCCGACGTCCCAGTCCACGGGGCCGTCGGCGGCCGAGAAGGCGTCCCCCGCATCGCCGGCGTCGAGACCGGCTGCGACGTCCTGGTTGCCGTCCGCTTCCACGAGCCGGACCCGCAGGTGGCGCGTGCCTAGCGCCGACTGCGTGTCGTCGGGCAGGTCGCCGTCGACGTGGCAGATCACCAGGGAGAGGTCCGGCAGCACCGGATCCCAGGGCGGCGTGCCGCCGCGGCGTTCCAGCAGGAACCACTGCCCCGGGTTGAGCGGACCCGCCGGCAGGCGCCAGACTTCGCCGGCCGGCAGGATCTGCGGCCCGTCGCTCTGCCCGATCAG
>DYDD01000025.1:3221-19873 GCA_020718045.1 Fibrobacter sp.
CCGAGCTGCAGCGCGCTCTCGGCGTCCGGCAGCGCCGGCGCGTGGTCGCCCGCGCCGTCGCGGGCGCCGCCGGCCATCAGGCTGAAGGCGCCGAGCCCGCCGCGGGCCGTCGCTTCTCCGGTGCCCGGCAGGAAGATGTCGTAGCGGTCGTCCAGGCCGAAGAGGTGGGCCGTCTCGTGGGCCCAGACGCCCAGACCGCTGCGCAGACCGGCCACGGCGTAGACGGCGGCGGCCGTGCCCGACTGCACGACAGGGTCCTCGAGGAAGTACTGCAGGGGGACGACCACGCCCGCGGGTTCCCCCTCCCAGCCGGCCTCGGCGTGCAGGATGAGCAAGCCGTCGACCTCGCCGTCGTCGTCGGGGCTGCCCGGCACGCCGTCGGCGCCGTCCCGATCGGCCGCCGCGAACGGCACCCCCAGGGCGGCCGCTTCGGTCAGCGCCTGCTGCGCCAACAGGCGCGTCCGGGTGAAACCCTGCAGACCGAGATCGGAGTAGTCGCCCGGCGAGCCGGGCAGGTGCACCAGCGGCGACAGCACCAGGCGCAGGTCCAGCCGGCCGCGGGAGGCCGCGTCGACGTAGCCCTTCAGCGAACCGGTCCCCTCCAGCAGGCGCGGCGCCAGATCGCGCGCCGCCTCCCAGGCGGCGGGCAACCGCTCGCCGTCGAAGTCCACCGGGATGACCAGCAGCCCGAATTCCGCCGCGGCGTCCTTGTCCAGCGCGCGCGCCTTCAGGGCGGCCCGGCGCCCGCCGCGCCACCGCAACAGTTCGGGGTCGGCGGGGCGATGGGGGTCGACGGGGAAAGCGGAGGCGGCCGGCTGCGCCACGACGGACGAGGCCGCCCCCCAGAGGGCGGCCGCCGCGAACAGGTGCAGGCCGAGGCGCAGGCGCGTGTTCATCCCGGTTCGCCCGATCTCATTCCCACTCGATGGTGCTCGGCGGCTTGCTGCTGATGTCGTAGACGACGCGGTTGATGCCGGGCACCTCGTTGATGATGCGGTTGCCGATGCGGGCCAGCACGTCGTCGGGGATGCGGGCCCAGTCGGCGGTCATCCCGTCCAGGCTGGTCACCGCCCGCAAGGCGACCACCGCCTCGTAGGTGCGCTGGTCACCCATCACGCCGACGGTGCGCACCGGCAGCAGCACCGCGCCCGCCTGCCAGATGCGCTCGTACTGTCCGGCGTCGCGCAGTTCCTGGATGAAGATATGGTCGGCGCGCTGCAGCAGGCGGACCTTTTCCAGCGACACCTCGCCGAGGATGCGCACGCCCAGGCCCGGGCCCGGGAACGGGTGGCGCATGAGCAGGCTGTCGGGGATGCCCAGGTTGCGCCCCACGGCCCGCACCTCGTCCTTGAACAGGTCGCGCAGGGGCTCGATCAGCTCGAATCCCAGCTCGGCGGGCAGGCCGCCGACGTTGTGGTGCGACTTGATGACGTGGCTCGGGCCGTTGATCGACACCGATTCGATGCGGTCCGGGTACAGCGTTCCCTGCGCCAGGAAGGACACCTCCCCCAGGTCTCGCGTCGCGTCCTTGAAGACCTCGATGAAGGTCCCGCCGATGATCTTGCGTTTGCGCTCGGGCTCCTCGACGCCGCGCAGGGCGGACAGGAAGCGGTTGCGCGCGTCGACGCGGCGCACGGGCCGGTGCAGGAAGGCGTTCAGGTCGCGTTCGACCTCGCCCGCCTCCCCCAGCCGCAGCAGCCCGTTGTCGACGAACACGGCGTGCAGGCGGTCGCCCACGGCATGGTCGATCAGCGAGGCCGTCACGGTGGAGTCGACGCCGCCCGAGACGCCGCAGAGCACCTGGCCGTCGCCGACCCGCTCGCGGATCTCCGCCACCGCTCCGGCCACGAAATGCGCGGCGGACCAGTCGCCCGCGAGGCCGCAGACGCCGCGGGCGAAGTTGCGCAGCAGGGCCAAGCCGTGCTCGGTGTGCGCGACCTCGGGGTGGAACTGCACGGCGTAGATGCGGCGCACGGGATCGCCGGCCGCGGCGAAGGGGATCGAGGCGGAGCGCGCCAGGACGATGAAGCCCTCGGGCAGGCGGGCGACCCGGTCGCCGTGGCTCATCCACACCGGCTGCGAGAGCGGCGTGCCGTCGAACAGGGTGTCGTCCGCGAGCCGCTCGACCTGCGCCGGGCCGTACTCGCGGCGGTCCGAAGCCTCCAGGGCGCCGCCGAGGCGGCGGCAGATCAGCTGCATGCCGTAGCAGATGCCGAGCAGCGGCTTACCCTCAGCCAGCAGCCCGGCGTCGAGGTCCGGCGCGCCGGGGTCGTCGACCGACGACGGCCCGCCCGACAGCACGATCCCGCGGACGTCGTCGCGGCCGAGCAGCTCGCGGGCCCGCGAGAACGGCGTGATCTCGCTGTACACGCCGAGCTCGCGCAGGCGGCGCGCGATGAGCTGCGTGTACTGGGAGCCGTAGTCCAGGACCGCCACCTGGGGCTGGTCGCGGCGGCCGCTCGCGTGGGTCATGATCCTCCTGCGGCTCGCCTGCCGCCGGTCAGTGGCGGAAGTGCCGGCGATCGGTGTGCATCAGGGTCACGCCCAGCCGCTCGGCGGCCGCGATGACCTCGGCGTCGCGGAGCGAGCCCGCGGGCGCGACCACCGCGCGCACGCCGGCGGCGTGCAGCTCCTCGATGCCGTCCGGGAACGGGAAGAACGCGTCCGACGCGCAGGCGCAGCCCGCCAGCGCGAGCTGCCGGTCGGCCGCCTTGCGCACCGCCAGGCGCGCGCTGTCGACGCGGCTCATCTGCCCGGCGCCGACGCCGAGGGTGCCGGCGGCGTCGCCCAGCACGACGGCGTTGCTCTTGACGTGCTTGCAGATCCGCCACAGCAGCCGCAGCGCATCGGCGGTGCCCGCGTCGGGCGCGGGGCCGGCGACGTGGCGCCAGGACTCCAGCTCGGGGAAGCCCTCGTCCTCGTCCTGGTGCAGCTGCACGTCGCCGAAGATACGCACCTGCCCCCAGGTGGCGGCGCGGAACGCCTCGCGGTCCAGCGTCAGCAGGCGCAGGTTCTTCTTGCGGCCCAGCAGATCCAGCGCGTCCTCGGCGAAGGCGGGCGCCACGACGACCTCGCAGAAGCGCGCGTGCAGCTCCGCGGCGGCGGCGGCGTCCACCTCGCCGGTGAAGGCGAAGACGCCGCCGAACGCGGCGTCGGGATCCCCCAGCAGGGCTCGCGCGAGGGCCGCCGCCGGCGTGGCCCCGAGGCCGACGCCGCAGGGGTTGGTGTGCTTGATCGCGGCGCAGGCGACCCGCCCGCCGACCTCGAGGTCGTCGACGAGCTTCACCGCGGCGACGACGTCCACCAGGTTGTTGAAGGACAGCTCCTTGCCGCCCAGCTGGCGCAGCCCCATCCCGATCAGCGGGTCCTCGGTGTCCTCGCCGGGGAGCATCAGCTCGGCCTTCTGGTGGGGGTTCTCGCCGTAGCGCAGCTCGATGCCCAGGATCTGCTCGTGCTCGTGGTCGTGATCGTGGTCCGGGTCGTCGCAGCAGGCGTGCCCGCCGACGAACCAGTCCGCGATGGCAGCATCGTAGTCCGCCGTGACGGCGAACGTCGCCGCCGCCAGGTTGCGGCGGAACTCCAGGTCCGGGAAACCCGCGTCGCCCGCGATGGCCTCCAGGAAGTCGTCGTAGAACGCCGGGTCCGGCAGCACGCAGACGCGGGCGTGGTTCTTGGCGGCGGCGCGCAGCAGGGACGGCCCGCCGATGTCGATCTTCTCGATCGCGGCCGCCTCGTCCGCGCCGGCGTCGACCGCCGCGGCGAAGTCGTAGAGGTTGACCACGACCACGTCGAAGGGCAGCACGCCCAGCCCGGCGGCCTGGGCCAGCGCAGCCTCGTCCGGCCCGAGGATGCCGCCGAAGACCAGCGGGTGCAGGGTCTTGAGCCGCCCTCCGAAGATCTCCGGGAAGCCCGTCAGCTCGCTCACGTCGCGCACGGCGAGCCCCTCGTCGCGCAGCGCGGCCGCGGTGCCCCCGCTCGCGACCAGCTCGTAGCCGCGGCCGTCCAGGGCGCGGGCCAGCTCGCCGAGGCGGGACTTGTCGGTCACGCTCAGCAGGGCGCGGCGGCGGCGGTTCAGATCAGGGCCTGGTGCCATCGGCGGGCCTCCTCGGCGAAGAGCAGGTTCAGGACGTCCTGGTAGCGACGGGCCGTCCGCTCGAGGATCTCCGCCGGCAGGCGGGGGGGCGGCGGCTCTTGGTTCCAGTCCAGGGTGTCCAGGTGGTTGCGCAGGATCTGTTTGTCCCAGCTCGGCGGCTCCTCGCCCGGACGGTGGTCGGCCGCGGGCCAGAAACGGCTGGAGTCGGGGGTGAGCACCTCGTCGATGAGGGTCAGCTCGCCGTCGACCAGGCCGAACTCGAACTTCGTGTCGGCGATCAGCACGCCGCCGGCCCTGGCGTAGGCGGCGGCGCGGCGGTAGAGGTCGAGCGTGACATCGCGCAGGCGGGTCGCGTCCGCCTCGCCGACCAGGGCGCAGGCGCCCGCGAAGTCGATGTTCTCGTCGTGGCCCTGCTCGGCCTTGGTCGAGGGGGTGAAGATCGGCGCCGGCAAGGGCGACGACTTCTGCAGGCCGATCGGCAACGCGTGCCCGCAGATCGTGCCGTCCTTCTGGTAGGAGCGCCATCCGGACCCCGAGAGGTAACCCCGTGCGATGCACTCCACCGGGTAGGGGGTCGCCTTGCGCACCAGCATGGAGCGGCCGGCCAGGACGTCGCGATGCGCCCGGAACGGCGCTGGGAAGAGGTCGGGCTCGGCCGTCACCAGATGATTGGGGATTTCCTTGAAGAAATCCATCCATGCCATTGTCATTACTGATAATACGACGCCGCGTCCCGGAATGATCTGGTCCATGACCACGTCGTAGGCAGAGATGCGGTCGGTCGCGACGATGAACAGTTCCCGGCCGAGATCGAAGATCTCGCGCACCTTCCCCCGGCGATCAGGCATCAGGCCGAGATCGACCGTGCTGCGCAGGCTGGACATGGGGCTCCCGGTTCGGTTGGACGGTGTCGGGCAGGAGTTCTGGCCGCGCCGGCGGCGCGACGCGCGCATGGTACGCAGGCCCCCTGCCGGTGTCAAGCGACGCCGCCGCAGGCCACTCGCGCGTGGTGTCGATCTCAGGCGGGCCCGATCCCAGCCAGCGCAGCCGCACGGAACCGACCAGGTCCGTGCGCAGGAGCGGCAGTGTGTCGCCGCGGGACAGGAAGGGGCCGTGGCTGGGATGGCCGTGCGAATTCTCGACCCCGCAGCTGATCAGGACCAGACGTGGCGCCACGGCCTCCAGCAACGCCGTCCCGCTGGAGGTGCGGCTGCCGTGGTGCCCGGCCTTGAGCACCTCGATCCCCTCCGGCGGCGCCAGCGGGCCACCCGCGAGCAGTCCGGCTTCTCCCGCCACCTCGAGATCGCCCATCCACAACCCCACGGTCCGCCCCGCGCGCCGCAGGGCGAGCACGACCGAGCGGTCGTTCTCGTCAGCGGCCGTCGCTGCGGCCGGCAAGGCGGCGACGCAGAGCAGGTCCCAGCCGCCGCCGGCATGGACGACCGTGCCGGGGACCGGGCAGAAGGCCTCGGTTCGTCCCGTCGGGGCTGCAGCTTCGCCTCCCACCACCCAGGCGGAGATCTTCCGGCCCGCGGCGACATCGGGCGCCCCGCCGTCGTGGTCGTCGTGGCCGTGGGTCAGCACCACCGCCGACAATTCGCGCACTCCCTCGCGCCGCAGCCAGGGGTCCAGCACCCGCTCGTACTGGGACCCTCCCGGCCACGACGGGCCGGTGTCCACCAGCACGGCGCTGCGGTCGGGGAACACGAAGACGGCGGCGTCCCCCTGCCCGATGTCGGCCTGCAGGACCGTCATGACGCCGCCCGGCGCGGTCCGGCCGGTCAGGGTCAGTCCAGCGGCGCAGAGCAGGGCGGCCACGCCCGACACGACGCGCAGGCCGGGCGGTGGGCGGGAGCGCAGGGCCACGGCGAGCAGGAAGGTGCCGACCGCGAACAGCAGCATCGAAGCGGTCGTCCATCCCGGCAGCCCGACCCGACCGTCGCCAAAGGACCCCAAGGCGGACGACCCCGCGGCCAGCAGCCGGATGATCAGCCAACCCAAGGCTGCCGCCGCTTGCGCCAGCCACGGCAGGGGCAGGGCCAGCAGGGCGGCGGACACGGCCCACACCGAGCCGGCGAAGGCCGGCACCGCGACGAGGTTCACCAGCGGCGCCAGGGGATGGATCCAGCCGAAGGCGGCGGCGGTTTCCGGCAGCGTGGCCCAGGTCGCGCCGACGCTGACCAGCAGCGGCGCCGCCACGATCCGCACGGCACGCGGCGAACCCGACAACCCGTCGGCCAGCCGCAGCGCGCCGATGATCCCTCCCGCGGCCAGGTAGCTGAGACGCACGCCGGGATCGCCCAGGCAGTCGGGTTGCCAGATCACGGCCAACCAGATCAGCAGCCCCAGGGAACGCAGGGCGTCGTGGGCGCGCCCGAAGGCGGCCCCGGCGACGGCCAGCAACCCCAGACCCGTGGCGCGCAGCGCCGAGCCCGCCAACCCGGTCAGCACGGCGTAGACCGGCAGCAGCAGTCCCAACCAGAGGCTGCGGACCCAAGGTCCGACGGCGAACGGTCGCAGCAGCACCAGCGCGAGCGCCGCCACGAGCCCGACATGGAGCCCGGAAACGGCGAACAGGTGCGAGAGACCCAGCCGCGCGAAGGGGTCCCGCAGGTCGCGGCCGCTGGGCTCCTTCTCCCCCAGCAGGATCGAGCCGAGCAGCACGGCCTCGCGAGGGGGCATCAGGACGGCCAAGCGCTCCAGGATCGCCGCCCGCGCCGGCGACAGCGCTCCCGCCGAGACGGCGTCCAGGACGCCCCCGCCGATGCCACCGACGGTCGTCGAATCCAGGCGCCCGTGCCAGACGAGTCCCCGGGCCCGCGCGTAGGCCGACGGCGAGAATCCGCCCGACAGCGCCGGCCCCGGCGGCACCGTCGTCTGGAGGTGACCGCCGACGACCTGCCACAGGCGGGGTGGCAAACCGCGCCCCTTCAGCATCACGCCTTCGCCGGGCCGGGGTCGCGCGGCGGCGTCGCCCCGCAGTGAATCGCCCACCGCCAGCAGCACTCCCGGCGCCGCCCAGCCGCCGCCGGTGCGGCTCGGCCATCCGCTGACCCGCAGCAGGGCGCCGACGCCGGCCTGCAGCCGATGCGACGGCGCCCACGCTGCGGACACGACGGCATCGGGGCGACGCAGCGACGACGACGCGGCCCGCCCCGCCTGCAGCGAGGCTCCCAGCGACACGGCGGCCGCGACGGGCACCGCCACCGGAGCGCTCCACAGTCCCACCAGCAGCGGGCCGACGGCGCCGGCCCGCTGCCAAGCGGCCGACGCCGCTCCCGCCTCCCGCCAGTCCGCGATCGGCGCGGGATGCCGCCTGCCGAGGTCGTACCCGGAAAGCGCGAGGATCGCCCAGCCGATCAACGCGTAACGGCGAGCGGTGCGATCGAAGGCGAGCCAGGCCCGACTCAGGGAGCCTGGTAGCGGGGCAGCGTCAGGATGGGGTCGCCGTCGGGATTCCAGAGGTGGCAACGGTTGCGGCCCCTCTGTTTCGAGAGGTAGAGCATCTCGTCGGCGCGGCGGTAGAGTTCGTCGAGGGTGTCGCCGCCGCCGGGGAACACGGCGCCCCCGCAAGAGACCGTCAGGCGGATCGGTTCGGCCGCCGCCGGATCCGCCAGGCGGAGATTCGCGACGCGGACCTGCAGGCGGGACACGATCTCGATCACCGCCGCGGGCAGCGTGTCCGGCAGCACGAGGGCGAACTCCTCGCCCCCCACCCGGCACACCAGATCGATGCGACGCAAGCCCGCCAGCAGTTCCCGGGCCACGGCCTTCAGCACGCGGTCCCCGGCCGGATGGCCGTACTGGTCGTTGATGGCCTTGAAGTGGTCGATGTCGGCCAGCAGCAGGGCGACCGTCGAACCGCGCCGGCGCGCCCGGTCGAGCTCGAAATCGAACTGCGAATCGAAGAAGGCCCGGTTGCGGACGCCGGTGAGCGGGTCGGTGTGCATCAGCCGGTTCATCAGCGTCCGCTGCTGCCAACCGTGGGTCACGAACCGCGCGACGCGGCGGCCCAGCTGCAGCATCTGGCGGTGGTCGCGTTCCGCGGGCACCAGCAGGTAGAGCAGCCCAGCCTCCCGCACCGGTCCCGGCTCTCCCTCCTCCAGGGACGGCGGCGTGAGGAAGGGGACGGCCAAGACGGAACCGGCGACCCGTCCTTCCAGGCGAGCCCGCAGCGGCGGCGGCAGTTCCCGTTCGTCCGCGATCCAGATGGCTTCGCCGACCCCGCGCGTCGCCGCCCAGAACGGCCGGACGCCCGTGTCGCCGGCGAACACCCGCTCGAGATCCGCATCGGGCTCCAGCGGCGGGTGCAATTCCAGGTACAGCGCGAGACCCGGCAGGTCGGGTTCCAGCATGAACAGGATCTCCTGCAGGACGCGGGGAATCCCGCCTCCGGCCTCGCTGGAGGCCTGCAGGGCCTGGGCTCGTTCCATGGCTTGCATCAGCCGTTCGGGCGCGTTAAGGTCGGGGCCGCCCGGAGCCGGCACCCAGGCCCCTCCCGGAGTCGCTCCGGCTGGTTCGTCCTGGGACCGCAGGGGCACCGCGACGAGGCCGACCCGGTCGTCGGATTCGATCGGTTCCGTGAAGGCGCCCAGATCGAACAGGGTCGCGTGGCCGGGTCGCGCGAACAAGGGCGGGCCCTCGCGGCCACTGACGCGGACGCGCACGAGTTCACCGCCGTGCAGCAGCGCGGCGACCAGCCGGTGACCGGCTCGTCGCAGGACCAGGGGATCTTCCCCGGCCAGCGCCGCCTCGACCTCGCAACGCAGGTCTTCGGCGACCGGGCACCAGTTCAGGAGATTTCGCATGACGGTGCGCACGGCTGTTCGCCCTCTCCAGGATCACGGAGGCTCGCCGACGGGAACTCGAATCCTCCCGCCGGCGTTGCCACCAAGTCGTCCGACGACAAGTATGACATATGGTCGCTTAATTTGCAATTGCGGCACCACCTGACTCGAACCGAACTGCGGTTTTCCGGCATCGCGCCCATGACGGGACCACGGTTCGGATCGCCCACAGCGCACGGAGGCGGCCTCTGATGACCCGTTGGATACATTCGATCGCCCTCGCCATCACGCTCGCCGCGTTGGCCACTGGATGCGCCTCGGTCCCCCCCCTGCAGGACGACGTCACCCGACCGCCTGTCTCCACGATGGTCGCCGTGGTCCATGAGGACAGCTGGAACGACGACCAGGACATCCCGGTCCACATGCCGCCCACCGGCGCTCCCCTGGAAGTCATGCTGCGCGAACGGCCCGACCTCGCCCAGCTGGAGAACCTGTACCGGCATTCCCTCGACCTGCTGGCCCGCTACCTGCCGCTGCCGTCCCGCGATATCCTTGACGTCCTGATGCGCGAGACCGTGGCCATGACCGCCGCCGACCGCGACAGCGTCACGGACACCTACCTGCGGAGCCTCGAGCGGCGCGTCTCCCTGCTGGCGAACGTCGTGGCCGAGGAGCAGCTGCTGAGCCAGACGGTCGCGGCGGACGACTCCCTGGTCGCCCTGGTGTACGACGAGATGCGCGGCCTATCGCTGCCCGACTCGCTGATCCCGGTCACCGTCCCCGAACGCACCGCCATCGAGCAGGACCTGCAGATCCTCGACCACGCCGAGGTCCAGCGCTGGGTCGACCATTTCACCGGCCCCGGTCGGGGTTTCATGCAAGCCTGGCTGACCCGCAAGACCGCCTGCGACTCGCTGATCTACAGCCGCCTCGACGCCGCCGGCCTGCCCCGCGAGCTGATCTGGCTGGCCGCCATCGAGAGCGGCTTCAACCCCCGCATCCGCTCCAGCGCGGGCGCCGTCGGCTACTGGCAGTTCATGGCCGGCACGGCCCGTCACTTCAAGCTCCAGTGCGACTGGTGGGTCGACGAGCGCCACGACCTCGAGCTCGCCACCACCGCCGCCGCCAAGTACCTCACGCAGCTGTACCACATGTTCGGGGACTGGACCCTGGTCATCGCCGCCTACAACACCGGGGAGCATCGCATCGAGCGGGCCATCAAGGCCGCCGGCCACGACGACGTACGCCGCCTGCGGATGCCCGAGCAGACGCGCAATCACGTGCTGAAGTTCGCGGCCGCCCTGCAGGTGGGCCGCGATCCCGCCGCGTACGGCTTCGAGGTGCCGACGGTGCCCGACATCTCCTTCGACACCGTCCCGGTCGCGGATGCGACCGACGTCGCGCTGATCGCCGAATGCGCCGGCGTCGAGCGCGACGCCGTCGCCGCGCTCAATCCCGGCCTGCTGCGCGGCGCCACGCCCCCGGAGCGCAGCGACTTCCGCGTGCGCGTCCCGACCGGCACCGGCGAGCGCTGCGCGCGCGAGCTCGCCGCCGTCCCGCCCGAGAAGCGCCTGACCTGGCGCCGGCACACCGTGGGCCGCGGCGAGACCCTCAGCCAGATCGCCACGAACTACGGCACCCGGGTCCGCGACATCGCCGACCTCAACAAGATCCGCGACGTGTCGCGCATCCACCCCGGCGACAAGCTCCTGATCCCGATGCCGGGCGCCCGCGCGCCCCGCGATCCCGCGCGCACCGTCGTCGCAGTCGCCGTGGAGCAAGCGCCGCCGACGACCGCCTCGGCGGCGCCGACGAACGTCTCGACGGCGCCGACGGACGCCTCGACAGCGCCAAACCGGACCGGCGCCTACACGCCTCCCGCCGGCTACGAGCGCGTGAGCTACCGCGTGAAATCCGGCGACACGCTGTTCGAGATCGCGCGGCGGCTCGGCGTCACGCTGAAGCACATCATCAGCGTCAACGGGTTGAGGGCTTCGAGCGTGATCCACCCCGGGCAACGCCTGCACGCGTACCGGCCGCCGCGTCACTAGGACGCGACGGCCGGCTTCGGCATCGGCGCGGTGCGCCGTCAGAAGTGTGCGGTGATGCTGACCCGGTGGGTTTCTTCGTCGTTGCCGAGCGTGTCGCCCGCATAGGCATAGTCGACCGTCAGATCCGCCAGCCTGAACCCGGCGCCGGCGGTCAATTCCTCGGTGCCCCAGCCCCCGCTGAACCCTCCACGCAGGAACACCCGGCGGTCGAGCGCCAATTCGGCGCCGGTGTGGAGGTTCGCGCTGAAGGCGCCCGCTGCGTACTGGTCGGCGTCGCCGCGGTCGTCGAAACGCGACTCGGCGCTGGCGGCCACCGTCAGTTCGGCCCGCCAGCGTTCCAGCGGGAAGCGATAGGCAATCGCCGGCACGATCGCCGGGGTGATGACCTCGGTCGTGCCCGCGTAGTCGCCGGGGCCCGACCAGGCGAGGAAGGTCGTGGTGATGTCCTGGAGCTTCAGTCCGAAGTCGAGGCCCCGCCAGACGCCGCGGCGCAGCAGGCCGAGATCGGCGCCCAGGCCCAGGCTGGAGTAGCCGGCCACGCTCTGGCGCACGAACTTCACCGTGCCGCCCAGGAGCCAGTCGCCGTGCCGCTCGGCGTAGGAGGCGAAGAGCGCCAGCTCGGAATCGCTGACGTAGCGGAACTGGTCGCGCAGGTTGAACAGGCCGGCCAGCTCCGGGTCGGTGACCACGCCGTCGTGGTCGGTGTCGAGCTGGTCATGGAGGTGCGCGGTCAGCTGGATGTCGTCGACGCCGAGGCGGATCGCCGAGAGCGCGAAGCCGGCTTCCGTCCCGCCCAGCAGCGACCAGTCGACGGGACGGGCGTAAGCCGCGTAGTCGCGGTCGACGAGGTCGCCGAACTGCTCCGCGTGCATGATCAGCAGGCCGCAACCCTCCAGGCCGCTGAGGCCGGCGGGATTCCAGAAGGCCGCCGAGGGGTCGTCGGCCACGGCCGTGAAGGCGCCGCCCATGCCCAGGGCGCGGGCGCCGCCGCCGTCTTCCATGAAGGACCCGGCGTACTTGGCGGCCGAGGCGCCGACCGGCGCAAGCAGCAGGGCCGCGACGAGCGCCGCTGCGATGCGCGCCCGCTCGTTCGTGCCGGACAGTCCGGATCTGTGCATCGTGTCCTCGCATCCCAGGGGGTGGGTGACGGCCGCGCGCCCGCGGGCGCCGACCTTCCATAAAATACCACAGTCTGTTCCCGGCGGCCAAGGCCCGTGTCCCGGCCCGCTCAGCTCAGGTCGTACTTGAGCAGCTTGCGGTAGAGCGTCCGCTCGCTGATGCCGAGCCGTTCGGCGGCACGCCGGCGGCGGCCGCCGGTGGAGCGCAGGGCCTGGTCGATGAGCGCCCGCTCCGCCGATGCGAGGTCCACGGGACCGGCCGCTTCCGTGGTGTAACCGTGATCGACCGGAATGGTTTCCGCGAAGGTGCCGTCCAGGGGCACGGACCCGACGTGCGGGATGCGCTCCGCGCCGCGCAGCAAGCCCTTGATCTCGTGCAGGTCCTGGCGCATCTCCAGCAGCATGGCCGAGAGCAGTTCCAGGTCCAGCCCCGCGAACGGGCGCCCCACGGGTACGGGCAGCCGCGACGCGCGCGCGCGGCCGCCGGTCACGATGTCCTGCGGCAGGTCGGCCGCCTCGATCATGCCGTCGCGCTTGAAGACCACCACGGAGCTGACGAGGTTGCCCAGCTCGCGCACGTTGCCCGGCCAGGCGTGGTTCAGGAGCATCTCCAGGGCCGGGCGCGAGATGCCGCGCACGTTGGTGCCGTGGCGCTCGTTCTCCTGGTCGAGGAAGTGCTGGACCAGCACCGGCACGTCCTCGCGCCGCTCCCGCAGGGGCGGGGTCGGGATCACCACCACCCGCAGCCGGTAGTAGAGGTCCTGGCGGAACCTGCCCTCCTCGACGTCGCGGGCCAGGTCGCGGTGGGTCGCCGCCACCAGGCGGATGTCGCTGCGCTCCAGGCGCGAGCCGCCGACGGGCGTGAACTCGCCGGTCTCCAGCGCCCGCAGGAAGCGGGTCTGCATCGGCAGCGGCATCTCGGCCACTTCGTCCAGGAAGAGCGTGCCGCCGTCCGCGCGGCGGAAGACGCCTTCGTGGCGGCTGACCGCGCCGGTGAAGGCGCCGCGCTCGTGCCCGAAGAGCTCGCTCTCGAGGACGCCCTCACTCAGCGAACCGCAGTTGAGCGACACGAAGGGACCGGCCGCGCGGCGCGAGTGGTCGTGGATGGCGCGGGCCACGAGTTCCTTGCCCGCGCCGCTCTCCCCGAGGATCAGGATCGACACGTCCAGCGGCGCCGCCTGCGCGATGAGCGCGATCATCTGGTTGACGGCGCGCGAGCGCCCGACGATGCCGCTGCGCTGGCGGACGTTGCGCAGGCGCAGCAGGCGCTCGACCTCCTGGCGCAGCGCGTCGCCGCCGGTGCCCGCGTCCAGGCGCCGCAGGGCGCCCCGCCGCGGCTTGTCCTGCAGGCCCTCGAGCACGTCCTCCCCGCCCAGGACCAGCAGGTCGGCGTCGCCCTTGGACGACAGGAACTTCTCGACCACGTGGCGGGTCCTGGCGAAGCCGTTGGTGTCGAAGACCAGCAGGGCGCCCCGGCCGTCGGCGAAGCGGGCCAGGGCTTCGGAAGGGGAATCGTGGACATAGAGATCGACGCCGGCGAGGCGCCAGTCGGCTGCGGTCTTGAACAGGGCCGGGCGGCGGCTCAGGATCACGACATCGTGGGGCACGACCCACCTCCTGCGGATCTGTCACACCTGACAGTCACGTGCCCAGGATGCCACCGATTTGCCGATTCTGCCATGTATTATTGCATATAGCGGGGAGTCAGGCCTGTTTGTGGACGAATTCGACGTCGATCGCGGCCGCCAGGCGCGCCAGGTCGTCCTGCTCGTGGGAGCGGTGCGCGTGGCGGCGCATCATCTCCTCCAGGCGGTCGCCGGCTTCCTGGAGTCGGGCCAGCAGGGGATCGAGCCGCGGCCCGGTTGCCGGCGGGAGGGCGGGCGGCGCGTCGTCCCGGAGCGCCGCGACGATGTCCGCAGCTGCGTCCGAGGGCACCCCGGCCTGACGACGGTAGGCGGCCACGCCGGTGGCGGGAGCCGGGGTATGCGGCGTGCCCCGGACCGGTTTTCCGGCCGACTTGGCCGCCGGTCGCCGGGCCGTCACCTTCGCCGCGGCGGCCGTCCGCCTGACGTCGCGACGCCTCGCGGCGGCGGCGCGCCAGCGCTGCCACTGCAGGTAGAAGGCCACGAACAGGGCCGTGCCGCCGGCGGCCAGCGCGACGGCGGCCGCCCAGGCCAGCGTCCGGTCGGCGCCCTGCAGGAAGGCCAGGATCCCTCGTTCCACGTCGCGTCCTCCCCGCTCAGGCGGTGGTGTCGATCCGGGAGACGGGAGCCTCTTGCGGCGTCCCCTCCGCGGGCGCGGCGTCCGGCGCCGCTTCGGCTTCGTCCCGGTCCCGCTGATCCCGGTCGCCCTCGCGGCGGCGGCGTTCGGGATCCACGTTCGATTTCTGGGCCTCGTCCGTCGGCTGGAGGCGGTCGACCCGCTTCTCGCCCTTGAGCAGGTGGCCGGCGGCGGCGCTCTCGGTCTGTGCGATCTGCTGGCTCTTCTGCAGCGCGCGGGCCACGTTGGTCATCTGGGAGATCGTGCTCTTGACCGAGAATCCGTCGCCCGCCATGGCTCCTACCTCCCTCCGGCCTCAGGTGCGCAGCGGCACCTGCAGATCCAGCAGCACGGCCGCCAGCTTGAGCATCGGCGGCAGGGCCAGACCGGCCATGATGTTGACGCGCTCGAGCAGGGCGTCGCGGGGGGACTCCTCCCGCGACGCCTCCTTGCGACGCTGGGCCCGTCGTTCGCTGCCCAGGCGGTCGATCGACTTGCGCCCCTCGCCGCGCTGGATCCTGCCGCGCAGGCGCAGGATCGCCTTGGTGTGGATCTGGCAGACCCGCGACTCCGTCACGTCGAGGATCTCGCCGATCTCCTTGAGCGTGAGCTCCTCGTAGTAGTAGAGGACCAGGACCAGCTGTTCCTTCTCGGTCAGCTCCTCGAGGCTGCCGGCGATAAGGCCGCGCATCTCCTCCTCCGAGACGACCGTCTCGATGTCGGGCGTGCGCGTGTCGGCGATGTAGTCGCCGAGGCAGTTGGACTGGTCGTCGTCCTCGGAGCTGTCCGCGTCGAGGGACACGATCGTCGCGACCGCCACCTCGTCCATCATCTGCTGCAGCTCGTCGCGGCTGACGCCGAGCTCCTTGGCGAGCTCCTCGTCGGTCGGCGTGCGGTTGAGGCGGGACTCCAGGCCGTGGAGCGCCGTCTCCAGCTGGCGCGCCTTGCGCCGCAGGGAGCGGGGGAACCAGTCCTGGCTGCGCAGCTCGTCGAGGATCGCGCCCCGGATGCGCGGGATCGCGTAGGTCTCGAACTTGTTGCCCCGGCGGAAGTCGTAGTTGTCGACGGCCTGGATCAGGCCGAGCAGCCCGGCCGACACCAGGTCCTTCTGGTCCACGTAGTGGGGCAGGCCGATGGCCATGCGCCCCGCCACGTATTTGACCACCCGCGCATAGAACTCCACCAGCGCGTGCCGCGCCTGCTGGTCGGTCTTGTCGCCCATGCGCTCCCAGAGATCCAGGTGCTCGATCCGTTCGATGGTGCCGGTCTGCTGCATGGAAGCCCTCGTTCCCGAGTGTGGTCGCTATCTCGATGCGCGCGGTGAAGCGTTTGCAGGATCCGTGCCCCCGCTGCTGGCCGGATCGCCGCCTAGGCGGCGGCCGCCGGTTTCCCCTTCTTCGCCGCCTTCTCCGCTTCGCGGCGCTTCTTCTCCTCCAGGCGCCGGATCTCCTCGGCGGCGCGCACCTGCTCCTGCCGCGCCTTCTCGGCCCGCCGGCGCTGCCAGTCCTCGCGGACCCATTCGTCCTGGATGCCGGTCCTGAACATCAGCGACAGCAGCGAGCCGACGGCGAAGAAGGCGAAGTAGGCCAGCGCGGCGCGCTTGCCGGCGGCCAGCGCCCCGTAGTCGCGCCAGATGTCGAACATCAGCGAGGTCAGGGCCGCGCCCAGGGCCAGCACGTTGACGAACTTGTTCACGACGCGCCTCCGGCCTCGGCCGCGGCGCCTGGCTGGACGGAGCTCCCCGCCGCACAGAGCTCGACCAGGCTGCCCGCGTCCGCGATCCGCGGCAGTTCCTCGGGCCAGGCGCCGGTGGCGCGCAGGGACACCGGGAACGGCGAGGTCAGCAGCACGTCCAGCAGGCGTCCGGGTCGCGCGCTCAGGTCGCCGCGCGTCAGCGCCAGCCAGTCGCAGTTCCAGGCGCGACCGGTTTCCCAAAGGCGTTCGCGATCGCCCAGGTCCAGGTCCAGGGGCAGCACCAGGTGCCGGTGCAGATCCTCGTTGTCGGCCACGAAACGCCGCAGGGCCTCGTCGCGAAGCGCCGGGCCGTGCCAGCACGGCGTGTCGACCAGCACGGCGTCGTAGCGCGGCAGCAGCGGGAGGCTGCGCTCGAACTGGGCCGCCTCGCGCAGCACGGCGGCGTCGTAGCCGCGGCCGGCGGCCTCCTCCTGGAGACGACGGACATCGCCCTTGTGGCGCGGGGTCAGGGCCAGCACGAGCACCCTGCGGCCCGCCGCCTTCAACGCCGCGGCGCTGCCCAGCACCAGGTCGGACTTGCCGGCGCCGGCGCCGCCGAGGAAGACGTGGACGCCGGCCAGGTCCTGCCAGCGCCCGCCGGCGGCGCGCA
>DYDD01000269.1 GCA_020718045.1 Fibrobacter sp.
GTCAGCGGGCCGTCGCCGAGCCGCGGCTGGAGGTGCGCGTAGAGCGCGTACGCCGGGTGCCGGGCAAGCCGGTCGGCCAGGTCCTCGCCGACCCCGTCGCGCCGCAGCCGTTCGCGGCGCTCCCAGGGCGGCGGCGGCAGGTCGGTCGCGAGGCGCGCCAGCCTTTCCGCGCCCAGCACCACCGGCGGCAGATCCGTGTCGGGGTACATGCGGCTGGGGCCGGGCAGGACGCGCTCGAAACCGGTGGTGTCGTCGTCCAGGGCCTGGCGGGTCTCCTCGGGCACGCCCTCGCAGGCCTCGCGGGCCCGCAGCAGGATCTCGCCCGCCGCGGTGCGCGCGTCCCGCTCGTCGCCCCAGACCACCATGATCGGCGTGTCGCGCCCGACGCCGCAGGTGCGCTCGATGCGGCCCCACTCGGCCGACGAGAGCGTCGGGACCTCGCTCGTCGAGCAGATGACGTTCGGCAGCGCGTCGAGGCAGGCGACCACGCGCACGCGGTCGGAGAATTCCTTCAGGAAGCGGGTGTGGGGCTGGGTCGGCGTGGAGACGAGTCCCTCGAAGCCCGGCAGCGGCACGGCCACGACGCGGGCGCCGCCGGCGACCGCGTCGCGTAGGTAGCCGCCCTCGGCGCCGTGGACCACGGACGTGACGTCGCGCGAGGCGTCGGTCAGCGAGGCCGCGGTGACGCCGCGCCCGTTCAGGACGTCGCGGATGGCCAGCAGGCTGCGCTGGCGCAGGGCCTCGTTGTGGACCAGCCGCGGGATGCGCTTGATGCTCGGGACGCCCTTGATTTCGACGCGGGAGCCGCCGCGGATGCTCACGTTCACGTCCTGCCGCGCCGCACCGACGCCCGTGCGCACCAGGCCGCTGGCCCGTGCCAGGCGGCGCAGCTCTTCGCAGACGGCGGCCACGTCCCAGGGGGTGTGCATGTCGGGATCGGTGACCGTCTCGATCAGGGGCATGCCGAGCCGGTCGGTGCGGTAGACGCGGGAATGGCCGCGGTCGCTGACCTCGCGGCAGGAATCCTCCTCGATGGACAGCTGGCGGATCCCGATGCGCCGCCCGCGGTGGGGGATCTCGCCCTGGACGCCGATGATCGCCGTGCGCTGGAAGCCCGTGGGGATGCTGCCGTCCAGGTACTGCTTGCGGGCGATGTGGATCTCGTCGACCACCTGCAGGCCGAGCAGGAGCGAGACCCGCACCGCGATGTCCAGCGCCTCGGGGTTCATCTCGAAGGGGGGGGCGTCGTCCATCTCGTAGGTGCAGACCGTTTCGTCGTTCAGCAGGTAGGTGATGTTCTTGCGGGTCTTGAACTCCATCAGCGCGGTGCCGTCGTAGTCCCCCATCTCGCTGAGGGTCGGGCGCATGTGGCGCAGGATCTCCGCGTGATGCCTGGTGGCGTACCTGCCGGCGGGGCAGCGGCAGAAGAGCTTGTTCGCGGTCTGCAGCTGCTGGTGCACCTCGAGCCCGGACATCAGCCCGAGCGACGCGTATTCGTCCTCGCCCCAGGCTCCCAGGACGGGCAGCGGGGCGCCCTGCAGGGGATCGTAGCGGGAGACGTCGTTCATGCGCGACCTGTGCGGCTGGAGTGACGGAACGTGCGGCGCGGGACCAATATAGGGGGCGCCAGGCGGGGGGCCAACGTTGTTTTCCCTTCGGCAGGTCGGTTGTGAAATCTCGTCAACCAGCATCTTGACGCGCATCCCGGGGTGGGAGTAGATTGGTCCTGTCAAAGACCTAACAAGGACGGTTGTGTCCCTGGCGGGGCTGCGGAGCGATCGGCGAAGGGAGATCCAGGTGAGGGTCGTCAACAACAAGGGCAAGAAGTTCCGCGTCCCGGACGCCACCATCCTGCGCCTGCCCCTGTACCTGGACAAGCTCATCCTGCTGCAGCAGGCGGGCGTCAAGGAAGTCTCGTCGCGACAACTCGCGACCTCGCTGGACATCAAGGCCAGCCAGCTGCGGCACGATTTTCATTACTTCGGCGGTTTCAGCAAACCGGGACGCCCCTACCTGGTGGACAAGCTGGTGCCGGCCCTCGAGGAGATCATCGGGGTCGACATCCCGGTGCCCATGATCATCGTGGGCGCGGGCCATCTCGGCCAGGGACTGGCCAACTACCGCAATTTCGAGCGGCTGGGCTTCCCCCTACGCGGGATCTTCGACGTGGACCCGAAGCTGGTGGGCCTGGAGATCCGGGGCGTGCCGATCCGGCCGCTGTCGGAGATGCCCGGGTTCGTGAGGGAGCACGGCATCAAGATCGGCGTGCTGACCGTGCCGGTGAACGTCGCCCAGGACGTCGCCAACCAGATGGTCGCCGCCGGCGTGGTCGGCGTCTGGAACTTCACCCCGACCGACATCCGCACCCCGCCGCAGGTCATCGTGCGCAACGAGCGCCTGGCGGTGGGTCTGATGTGCCTGAGCTTCAAGACCAAGCGCATCGGCCAGAACGACGAGCTCACGCAGGACTAGCCGCTGCCGCTCACCAGCGGATCAGGTTGGCGCCCCAGGTGAATCCCGAGCCGAACGCCACCAGCACCAGCAGGTCGCCGCGGGCGAGCCTGCCCTCCCGCACCGCCTCGCTCAGCGCGATGGGGATCGACGCCGCCGTCGTGTTGCCGTAGCGGTGGATGTTGCTGAAGACCTGCTCCGGCGCCAGCTCGAAGCGCTTGGTCACCGCCTCGGTGATGCGCAGGTTGGCCTGGTGGGGGATGACCAGCTTGACGTCCCGCTTCGCGACCCCGCCCGCGTCGAGCACCTCCTGGATCGCCTCGCAGAAGCGCCGCACGGCGTGCGTGTAGACGGCGCGGCCGTTCATGTGCGGGTAGTGGCGGCCCTCGGCGATCTGCGCGGCCGTGATGCGGCCGGGCTGGCTGCCCGACGGCAGCTCGCACCACAGCTCGCGGGCGTGCTCCCCCTGGCTGTGCAGGACGCTGGCCAGCACGTCGCCCCCGCCCTCGCCGGCGCGCAGGACGACGGCGCCGGCCCCGTCGCCGAACAGCACCGCGATGTCGCGGCCGCGGTCGGAGATGTCCAGCGAGGTGGAGTGGATCTCCGTGCCGACGACCAGCACGGTGCGCGCGAGCCCGGCCTTGATGTGGGCCGCGGCCGTGGCCAGGCCGTAGACGAAGCCGGTGCACTGGTTGCGGATGTCCATGGCGCCGACCGTGCGGGCGCCCAGCGCGTGCTGCAGCAGGACGCCGTTGCCCGGGAAGAAGCAGTCGGGGTTGAGGGTCGCGCAGATGATCAGGTCGAGCTCGTCGGCCGCGAGGCCCGCGTCCTGCAGCGCCATGCGCGCGGCGCCGGCGGCGAGGTCGTCGAGCGTCGTGCCGGGGGAGATCCAGCGCCGCTCGCGGATCCCCGTGCGCTCGACGATCCACTCGTCGCTGGTGTCCATCCACTGCATGAGGTCGTGGTTGGTCACGACGCGATCCGGGACGCAGTGTCCCGTTCCGATCACCATGGCGCAGGTCACATCCGGCCTCCCGGTTCAGCGTCTCGTGAACCCTTCATCTTCTCGTGATCTTGAGGTCCCGGCCCAGAGCGGCCGCGTGGTCGGCGGCCCAGGCGGAGGCCTCGGCTTCGGTGCGGAACCAGGCCACGCGGACGCGTGTGAGCGAGGCGCCGCCGGCGGTCTTGACGGTCTCGGTCTCGATGCGGTGCCCGGCCCGCCGCAGCCGGGTCGCCAGCTCCTCGGCGTTGGCCGGCTGGCCGAAGGCGCCGAG
>DYDD01000270.1 GCA_020718045.1 Fibrobacter sp.
TGCGGCACCTGCCATACCCTGGACGCCTACCGCGCGCTGCGGCCCGCTCTGGCGGGCAGCACGCGCGAGGACCTCGAGGCGATGCTCGACGCGCTGCCCGACCTCGCCGCGGAGATGCCCGCCTACGGCGGCGACCCCGTCGAGCGCGCGCACCTGCTGGACTTCCTCACCGGCGCCGCCGGCGCCGCCCCCGATCGGAGCGCGGAATGAACCCCTACGTCCCTACGCCCGACGTGCTGCCCATCCCCGCGCCTGCGCCCCTGTTCGCGGCGCTGCTGCACCTGACCTTCCTGGTGCACCTGCTGTTCATGAATGCGCTGCTGGGCGGCGGCGCGATCCTGCTGGGGAGCCTGTTCACCCGCGGCGGCGACCGCGAGCTGCACGAGGCGGTCGTCGAGCGGATCTCGAAGCTGCTGCCGACGCTGTTCGCCGGCACGGTGACCTTCGGCGTGGCGCCGCTGCTGTTCCTGCAGACGCTCTACGGCGGCTTCTTCTACACCTCGAGCATCCTGATGGGCTGGCCGTGGTTCGCCACGGTGCCGCTGCTGCTCGTCGGCTACTACGCGACCTACCTCAACGCCTTCCGCGGCCGACGGCTGGGCGGCGCTCGGCGCTGGGCCGTCGCGGTCGCGGTCGGGTGCGTGACGCTGGTCGGTTTCGCCTTCAGCAACAACACGACGCTGATGCTCACGCCCGAGAAGTGGAGCCGCCTCTACTTCGCCTCTCCCGGCGGCCTGCACCTGAACCTGGGCGAGGCCCTGCTGTGGCCGCGCTTCCTGCACCTGGCGCTGGGCGCGGTCGCCGTGGCGGGGCTCCTGTTGGCCCTGCTGGCCCGACGCGAGCGCGCCGACGTCCGCCTGCGCGACGCCCTGGTGCGCCGGGGCCTGGACGTCTTCCTGGCCGCGACCGTCGTCAACATGATGTTCGGATTCTGGTACCTGCTGGCCCTGCGGGAGGACGTGCGCCGCCTGTTCATGGGCGGCAGCGGCCACGCCACCGGCCTGCTGGGCCTGGGGACGGCCCTGTCCCTGGTCCTGCTGCTGCTGGCCTGGCGCATGCGCGTCGCCCCGGCGCGCTCGCCGAAGCTGCTGGCCTGGTCGACGTTGCTGACGATGGCGGTGATGATCCTGATGCGCGACGCCGTGCGCGCCGGCTACCTGGCGGGGATGGTGGATTTGCGGGAGATCCCGGTGCGGACCCAGACGCTCAACCTGGCGATCTTCGCCGCGCTCCTGCTGGGCGGGATCGCCACGGTGGCGTGGATGGTGCGCAAGCTGCTGTCGTCGCCGCCGCGCTGATCGGTTCCCCGCCTTGATCCCGGCTACTCCGTGACCGGGCTCTCCACGGGCGCGCTGCGCAGCGCGACCAGGACCAGCCGGCGCTGCTTCTGGCGGCGGTCGTTGTCCAGCCGGTTGCGCGGCGTCTCCGGCAGCAGGCGCCAGGCGGGGGTCAGTGCTTCCAGCTCCTCCAGAAGCTGCCACCCGTGGCGGTATTCCCGGCCGGCCAGCGACGAGACCGCCGCGATCTGCTCGGGCTCGAACCAGCCGGGCTTGATGTCCTGCGCCACCCTCGCGGAATCCACCAGGTAGCGGTCGACCTCCGCCGCGCGCACCACCCGCTCGCGCTGCTTCGCGTCCAGGGCGGTCCCGCCCCGCAAGGTGCGGTTCAGCGACAGCTGGGTCGTGTAGCGCCCGCCCGCCAGCTCGGCCAGCCCGTCGACGGGCAGCCCGAGGCGGTCGACCCGCTCGATCACCTGCGGCGACAGCTCGAAGGCGTGCGGCCGGTTGACCTGCACCGAGAAGACGTTCTGCAGGACGAACAGGCCGACGAACGCGAGGAAGCAGGCGATGATGGGCGTGGTCACCCATCCCGCGGCGATGTCCACCAGCACCCGGTAGCGGATCCCGTGACCGCCCTTGAGCAGCCCTAGGCCCACCACCGCGCCGATCACGGCCTGCGAGCTGGAGACCGGCACCAGCGGCAGCGCCGGCAGACCCACGCTCAGCAGCGCGTGTTCCAGCCTCTGCGAAGCGAACAGGAACAGCACCACCGACTGCGCCAGCACCACGACCAGCGCCATCTGCGGCGTCAGCTTGAAGAGGTTGCCGCCGACGGTGCCCATGACGTGGCGCGAGTAGGTGTACACGCCCAGGGCGATGGCCAGGCCGCCCAGCAGGAACAGCTGCTGCGCGCCGCTGAGCGCCAGGCCGAACGGCAGGTCCAGCCCCGAGAACGGCGCCACGGGCACGAAGACGCCCATCACGTTGCCGATGTTGTTGGCGCCGAGGCTGTAGGAGCCGAAGGCGCCGACAGCGATCAGGGCCCAGCGCGTCGCCATGTCGTCCCACAGCAGGTGCGGGCGCAGGCGACGCACGAGGCGCTGCGTCAGGACGTAGAAGAGGGCGGCGAACGCACCCGCCAGCAACGGGCAGACGATCCAGGTCGCCACGATCTTGGACAGGGCGGCGGTGTCGGTCAGCACGCCGCTAAAGAAGTTCCAGCCGATGATCGCCCCGACGACCGCCTGCGACGTCGAGACCGGCAGCCCCAGCTTGGTCATGACGGTGATGGTCACCGCGGCCGCGAACGCCACCATGAAGGCCCCGCCCATGGCGTCGATCGCGCCGAGCTGGCCCAGGGTCCCGGCGGCGCCGGCGCCGCCGGCGACCGAGCCCAGGACCACGAACACGCTGCAGATCAGCGCCGCGGTCGCGAAGCGGATCATGCGCGAGCCGACGGCTGTCCCGAACACGTTGGCGGCGTCGTTGGCGCCCAGGGACCAGCCCAGGAACAGCCCGCTCGACAGGAAGAACAGGACCAGCAACGCGACCTCCTACACCGTGCGCTTGATGGTGTAGATCGCCAGGCGGTCGGCGACCTCTTCCGCGGCGTCGGAGACCCGGTCGACGTTCAGCACGAACTGCCGCAGGTGGAGCTTGAGCGCCAGGTCGGTGTCCGCGTCGAAGATCTTGCGCTTGAGGGCCATGGCCTGCCGGTCGCCTTCCTTCTCGTAGAAGTAGACCTTGTGCAGGTGGTCGTTGACCGTGTAGGGGTCGCGGAAGAAGGCCCGCGTGGCCAGGACCACGGCCTCGGCCGTGCGCGCGGCCGTCGCGCCGAGCGCCCGCCAGTCCTCGTCCATGCCGGGCAGCAGCCGGGGCCGCTCCACCAGGAACATGCCCAGGGTGTGCTTGGCCTGGTTCACCACGTCGTCGGTGGTCTCGAGCAGCCCCAGCACGTCGCCGCGCGCCTCCGGGATCAGCGAGTGGCGGTAGAGCTGCTTCTCGATGTCGCGGCGCAGCTCGTCCGCGCCGTGCTCGGCGTCCTCGATCGCCCGGTAGTGCGTGTCGAACTGCTCCTGGCGGCCGGCCACGTAGTCCGCCACGCCGCTCTCGAAGAGCAGGGCGGCCTGGCCGACCGTGTCCAGGAACTCGTCGATCTGGGCCACCAGGGCCCGCGTGCGATTGAACAGCAGGATCGGCATGGTCTCGGTTCCTTTCCGGCGGCGGGCGGCGCCCGCCGGGTCGCTACGCCGGCGGCGGCGCGAAGCGGTCGTGGAACACGCCGTGGCGCAGGCCACGGGCGCAGACGGTCAGCTCGTCGGCCCCGCAGCGGGCCAGGGCCTCCTCCAGGATCACGGCGCCGGCCAGGGCCACGTCGGCGCGCGCGGGCATCAGGCCCGGCAGGCGGCGCCGCGCCGCCAGGGTCAGCGCGGCGAAGCGCGCGGCGAGGCGCCCGATCTCCTCGCGGTCCAGGCGGCTGCCGTGGACGG
>DYDD01000271.1 GCA_020718045.1 Fibrobacter sp.
CATCATCGCGGGCGATCGGCTGCGGCCGCCGCCGCGACGCGGTCGCCGCTGCCGACCGCCGCCACGACGCGCTGCCACAGGGGCCGCTCGTCGGCGCCGGCCTGGTCGGCCATGACGACGATCAGGCCCGGGGCGTCGGAGCGCTGCAGCCCGAGCTCCCGCTGCGCGCGGTCGAGGATGCTGGCGCGGGAGGTCTCGTCGTTCCACTGCTGCTCGAGCAGGCCGAGCTGCGTCTCGAGGTAGGCCTTGTCGGCCAGCAGCGCCCGCATGGCCCGCCGTCCGGTCACGATCCCGTTGGACAACGTGATCAGCGAGGACAGCACGGCCAGGCTCCCCACGCAGATCATCGCGGTGACCAGCGGCGTGCGGCCGCGCAGGTCGCGGCGACAGGCCATCGGTCCCGCCTGGCGGCGCAGGGAGGGCTGGCGGCGGCAGCAGCGGCCGGGAACCCGGATCGTCATGTGCATGGTCACAGCCTTTCCGCGGCCCGCAGCTTCGCGCTGCGCGCCCTCGGGTTGGTCCCGACCTCGGCCACCGAAGGGGACTCCGGCCGGCGGGTCAGGAGCGTCAACGTGCGCCGGTGCCCACAGAAGCAGGCCGGCGTGCGCGGCGGGCACAGGCAGTCGCGACTCTCGCGCGCGAACCACTGCTTCACGGCGCGGTCTTCCAGCGAGTGGTAGGAGATCACGACCAGGCGGCCGCCCGCGGCCAGGCGCGCCGGCGCCTGCTCGAGGGCGTCCTGCAGGGCGCCCAGCTCGTCGTTCACCGCGATGCGCAGGGCCTGGAACACGCGGCTGAGCGTCGGGGTGAGCACGGGGCCGCGGCCCACGGCCGAAGCCACGATCTCGCGCAGAGCGCCGGTGGTGGCCAGCGGCGCCTCGCGCCGCGCGGCGATCACGGCGGCGGCGATGCGCCGGGAACGGCGCTCCTCCCCGTAGGTCCACAGCAGCGTGGCCAGCGCGGCCTCGTCCAGCCGGGCCAGCAGATCCGCCGCCGACGGCCCGCCGGCCGGGTCGAAGCGCAGGTCCAGGGGGGCGTCGACGCGATAGGTGAACCCCTTGGCCGGCGCGTCGATCTGCAGGGAGCTGACGCCGAGGTCGAGCAGCAGCCCGTCCGCCCGCTCCCAGCCGGCGGCGGCCAGCGCGCCGGCCAGATCGCGGAACGAGCGGTGCTGGAAGTGGAAGCGCGACTCGACGGCCGCCAGCGCGTGCCCGACGAGGCCGGCGTCGGGATCCAGGTCGAGGCCCAGCACCTCGGCCCCCGTCGCCAGCAGCGCCCGCGCGTGGCCGCCCTGGCCGAAAGTGCCGTCGACGATGCGCCGGCCCGGGCCGGCGGCCAGCAGCCGCACCGATTCGTCGCGCAGCACGGGGATGTGGGCGGGAGCGTTCACGAGGCACCGGTCCTGCCGGCCGCGGTCGTCGGGGCGACGCGCAGCGCCGCCGCTTCGCCGTACTGGTCGCCGAGGATCAGGATCGCCCGGTGGTAGGGGCGCCAGCCCGCGAGCAGCAGGGTGTGGCCGTAGTCGCGCAGGCTGCGGTGCCAGGCCACGAGGCCGCGCACCGCCCGGAAGTCGAGGTGGTCCAGCCCGCGCCCGTCCAGGACGATGCGGCGGTCCCGGCTGCGCAGGCGCGGCCTGACCGCGGCGGTGAGCCGCTGGAGCATGGGGCGGTCCAGGACGCCGGAGAGAGTGACCCGAACGTCACCATCGCGTTCGCGGATCTCGAAGCCAAGGCCGCCCTCAAGAACGTGCAGGCGCGGCGGCCGTCGGGTCGACTCTCCCGGCATGGGCTTCCCTTCCCTTCGTCGGCCCGCCCTCCGTGGCGAGCCCAGGCTCCCTCCGACCTCGGGGCCGCCGATCCGTCGGCGGCCCTGCTCCCGCGGCTCAGCGCCGGAAGCGCAGGAACGTGTCCATGAATTCCGGCGACGGCGCCTCCTGCGCCGGATTGGTCTCGCCGTAGGACTGCTTGTCCCACAGCTCGAGGTACTGCCCCATGCCGACCAGGACGATGCGCTCCGAGATGCCGACCTTCCGGAGGATCTCGACGGGGACCGTGACACGGCCCTGCTGGTCCGGCACGACATCCAGGCTCTGGGCGCTGAGCCGTCGGATCTGATCGCGCCACGCCTCGTCGCCTCCCTGCAGCAGGGTCGCCGTGAACGACGCATCCCACTCCTCGCGCGGGTACAGGGCGAGGCACTTGTCCGAGGCGATCGTCACCACGTAGCGCTCGTCCTCGACCGTGGCGCCTCCGGACCTGAAGCGCGCCGGCAGGTTGAAACGGCCCTTGCCGTCCACGACGCGCTCCTGCGAGCCCGTGAACGGGGGTCTCTTCCTGCTGCCGTCGTGGGTCTGGTCGCTCATGGCCTCTCGGGATCCCGTCGCTGGGGGGGCGTTCCTTTGGTCACCACTGGAAACCATTCATCACCAATGAACGCCACGGCACCTTAATCCTTCACCAATCGTGGTGTCAAGGGGGTAAGAACGATTTTCTCGAAAAATCGTCATCTCGTTGATTTATAAGGGATTGAGCGATGTGCGGCGCCGGGGGTGGGCCGAGATCAGGCGCGGAGCGAAAAATCGTCCCGTCGGGGCAGGAGCAGCCGCCGCCAGGACAGGGAGGCAGCTCGCCGGAAGCGGGCCAGCATGACCGCGCTGCCGACGGCGTAGGCCAGGGAGGTGGCCAGCGCGGCGCCTTGCGGACCGTGGTCCGGGATCAGCGCCAGGCCCGCCCCCGCATTGACCGCCAGGGTGACGAGGCTGGCCTGGGTGTTCCAGGCGGGACGGCCGCGGCCGATGAAATCGCCCGCCAGCACGGCGCCCGGCGCGCAGGCCACGATGCCGGGCAGCAGCGCCCACAGGGCCGGCACCGCCGGGCGGTACTGCGCTCCGAAGAGCGGGACGAGCAGCAGCGGCGCGGCGGCCGCCGTCAGGCAGGCAGCGGCCGTCGTGGCCGCGAGCGCGACCCGCACGGCGCGCGCCGACACGGCGTCGCCCGCCTCCCGGTCCGGCGCCGCGGCGGACCAGACCAGCAGGGGCTGCAGCGCGCTCGGCAGCAGCCAGAGCACCTCGCCGACCATCACCGCCACCGAGTAGATCCCCACCGCCGTCGCGCCATGCCAGGCCGCGACCAGGGCCAGGGCCAGGCGCATGTGCAGCAGCGAGACGACCGCTGACAGTTGGCCCTGCCAGCCGGCCCTCACGAGCCCCGCCCAACCGCCGGCATGACGGACCGGCGCCGCCTCGGTCGCGCGGTCCGCGTGGCGCACGGCCAGGACCGCGAACGCCGCGACGCCGACCACCTGGCTGACGCAGAAGACGACCAGGGCGGCCGTGAGGCCGAAGGCGCCGGTGGCGAGCGCCGCCCCCAGCAGGGCCAGTTGCAGCAGGCCCCTGCCGAGGTTCACGGCGGTGCCCGCCCGCAGTCGTCCCAGGGCCAGCAGGTCGTAGGCGAGGATGTCGCACAGCACCAGGGCGGCCAGCGCGCCGACCATCGCCGCGGCGGTCGCCCCGCTCCAGCCGAGACGGGCGGCGAATGACGCGCCCGCCTGCGTCCGCCAGGCCAGCGCTCCCAGCGCGGCGACGGCGAGCGTCGCAGCGCCCGTCCACAGCGCCTGGGTCCGCATCAGGGACCGCGCCGAGGCGGGCCGGCTCCGGATCGCCGGGACGGCGGCCAGGCCCACGCCGCCGTTGACGACCGCGGCCACGAACATCAGCAGCGTGAGCCCCAGCGCGTA
>DYDD01000272.1 GCA_020718045.1 Fibrobacter sp.
GCTTCGTCGCCGGCTCGATCGGTCCCGGCACCAAGCTGCCCAGCCTCGGGCACATCGGCTTCGACGACCTGGCCGCCGCTTACGAGCCCCTGGTCGACGGCCTGATCGAGGGCGGCTGCGACCTGCTGCTGGTGGAGACCTGCCAGGACCTGCTGCAGCTGCGGGCCGCCCTGGACGCGGTCCGCCGGGTCGGCGAGCGCCGGCGCGTGCGGCTGCCGGTCGGCGTGCAGATCACCGTCGAGACCACCGGCACCATGCTGCTGGGCACCGACACCCTGGCCGCGCTGGCCGCCCTGCTGCCCTTGCGTCCCGACACCATCGGCCTGAACTGCGCCACCGGCCCCGACGCCATGCGCGACCACGTGCGCGCGCTCTGCCGTCACAGCCCGGTGCCGGTGAGCGTGCTGCCCAACGCCGGCCTGCCGCGCCACGACGGAGGCCGCATGGTCTACGACCTGACGCCCGATCACTTCGCCGACACGCTGGTCCGCTTCGTCGAGGAGTTCGGCGTCGGCATCGTCGGCGGCTGCTGCGGCACCGAGCCGCGGCACCTGGCCGCCCTGGTCGCACGCCTGGGAGGACGGGCCGCGCCGCGCCGCGACGTCGAACCGCTGGAGTCCCTGTCGAGCCTCTACCAGGCCGTGCCGCTGGCGCAGTCGCCGCGCCCCCTGCTGATCGGCGAGCGCACCAACGCGAACGGCTCGAAGGCCTTCCGCGAGCGGCAGGCCGCCGGCGACGTCGAGGGCCTCGTCGCGATGGCGCGCGCGCAGCAGGACGAGGGGGCCCACGTCCTGGATGTCTGCCTCGCCTTCGTGGGGCGCGACGAGACCGCCGACGTCGCGGCCCTGATGCCGCGCCTGAACGTCGAGGCGCAGATCCCGGTGATGATCGACTCGACCGAGCCGCCGGCGATCGAGGCCGCCTTGAAGCGTCTCGGCGGGCGCTGCATCGTCAACTCCATCAACATCGAGGACGGGGAGGGTCGTGCGCGCGACGTGCTTGAGCTGTGCCGTCGCTTCGGCGCCGCGGTCGTCGCCCTGTGCATCGACGAGCAGGGCATGGCCCGCGAACCGGCGCGCAAGCTGGCCGTCGCCCGCCGCCTGACGGCGCTGGCCGCGGAGTACGGTCTCGGCCCGCAGGACCTGCTCATCGACCCGCTCACCTTCACCCTCGGCAGCGGCGACGAGGACTCCCGCCGCAGCGCCTTGGACACGCTCGAGGGTCTGCGGCTGATCAAGGACGGCATCCCGGGCGCCCGCACGCTGCTGGGCGTGAGCAACGTCAGCTTCGGCCTGCAGCCGCGCGTGCGGCGCGTGCTGACCTCGGCCTTCCTGCGCCGGGCCCTGGACGCCGGCCTCGACGCCGCCATCCTGCACGCCGGCAAGGTCCTGGGCGCCGACGACGTACCGGCCGACCTCTGGGACGCCTGCGGCCGCCTTATCGACGACGACCGCGCCGTCGGCGACCCGCTCGAGGTCCTGCTGGCCAGCGACGGCGTCGCGCCGGACGCCGCGCCGTCCGAGGACCTGCCGGTGGAGCAGCGCCTGCACCGCCGCATCGTGTCGGGCCGGCCGCAGGGCTTGGAGGCGGACCTCGACGAGGCCCTGGCGGTCCACGAGCCCCTGGCGATCATCAACGACCTGCTGCTGCCGGCCATGCAGGAGGTGGGCGACCTGTTCGGCTCGGGACGTCTGCAGCTGCCCTTCGTGCTGCGCAGCGCCGAGACGATGAAGGCGGCCGTGCGCCACCTCGAACCGCACATGTCGCGCAGTGCCGACGCAAGCCGCGGCCGCTTCGTGATCGCGACGGTCAAGGGCGACGTCCACGACATCGGCAAGAACCTCGTCGACATCATCCTGACCAACAACGGCTACACGGTCGACAACCTGGGCATCAAGGTCCCCGTCGAGCAGCTGATCGAGGCGGTGCGGCGCGACCGGCCCGCCGCGGTGGGGATGAGCGGCCTGCTGGTGAAGTCGACCCTGGTCATGCGCGACAACCTCGACGCCTTCAACGAAGCCGGCCTGGACCTGCCGGTGGTGCTGGGCGGCGCGGCCCTGACGCGGCTCTACGTGGAGCGTGACCTGCGCCGGCTCTACAAGGGACCCGTCTACTACGCCCGCGACGCCTTCGACGGCCTGCGCCTGGTCGGCGCCATCAGCCGCGGCGAGGCGCCGCCGGCGCCGGTGCGCGGGGACGCCGCGCCGGTCGACGACGATGACGCGGCCGCCGTCGCGACCGCACCGCCCGGCGCCGGCTCCCGCTCGCCGCTCGCCCCGGTCGCGCGCCTCCCGCAGCCGCCCTTCTGGGGCACGCGCGTCACGACCGGCTTCGACCTCGAGGAGATCTGGGCGCTGCTGAACCGCGCCGCCCTGGTCAAGGGCCGCTGGGGCTACACGCGAGCCGGGCTGGACGCGGCGGGCTACACCGCCCTGCAGCGCGAGGAGATCGAACCGGCCCTCGCGCGTTTGCGCCTGGACGCGCTGCGGAACGGCTGGCTGCAGCCGGCCGCGATCCACGGCTGGTTCCCCTGCGCGTCCGACGGGGATGACCTGCTGGTCTGGGCTGCGCCCGACGACGCGCGGCCGCGCTGGCGCTTCCCCTTCCCGCGCCAGGCCGAAACGCCGGGGCGCTGCCTGACCGACTACGTGCGGCCGCTCGGCCCGGAGCGCGACGTGCTGGGCGCGATGGTCGTGACCGTGGGCGAGGCGGCCACCGCGCGCTGCCGCGACCTGCTGCAGGCCGACGACTACCGCGGGTACCTGCTCGCCCACGGCTTCGCCGTCGAGACCGCCGAGGCCCTGGCCGAGTTCCAGCACCGCGCCCTGCGCCGCGAGCTGGGCGTCGACGGGGACGACGCCGCCGACCCCGCCGACCTGGTCAGGGGCCGCTACCGCGGCCGGCGCTTCAGCTTCGGCTACCCGGCCTGCCCCGACCTGGAGCACCAGCGCCTGCTGCGGGAGATGCTGGACTGGGAGCGCATCGGCATCCGCCTGAGCGAGGAATGCCAGCTCGAACCGGAGCAGAGCACCAGCGCGCTGGTGTTCCACCACCCCGGCGCCGAGTATTTCGCCATCTGAAGGGACGCATCATGAGAGCTCTCGCCCCGCTGCTGATCCTGCTCGCCGCCGGCGCCGCCGCCGCCCACGAGGCCGATCCCGGCGCCGCGTCGATCACGCCGGAGAACCTGATGGCCGACGTGCGTGTGCTGACTGCGCCGGAGCTGGGCGGTCGCCTGCCGGGCACGCCCGGGTACGACGCGGCGATGCGCTTCTGCCGCGAGCGCTTCGCCTCCCTGGGCCTGACGCCGGGCGGCGACGACGGCTGGTCGCAGCGCCTGACGATGGAACTGAACCAGATCCGCAGCTGCGAGCTGACGCTGGTCGGCGCCGACGGCGTCGCCGAGCCGCTCGCCCTGGGCAGCGACTTCGCCTGCCGCGGGTTCACCGGCAACGGCATCGCGAATGCGCCCGTGGTCTTCGTCGGCTACGGCCTGTCGCTGCCCGAGCGGGGCCACGACGACTATGCCGGCCTGGACGTGCGCGGCAAGATCGTGCTGGCGATCAAGCCGGCGCCCAAGTGGGAGCCGGCCGACGGCGAGGGCTGGGGCGACGTCCACCTGCCGCGGCCCAAGGCGCGCGCGGCGCGCG
>DYDD01000273.1 GCA_020718045.1 Fibrobacter sp.
CGGCCCGGGCGCTCGACGGCGCGCGGCGGCCGCTCTACGCCCGCGCCGCCGATTTCCGGGTGCGCACGGACCAGACCGCGCCCGAGGTCACGGCCCGCCGGGTCCTCACGCGGCATGTCGCCTGGCAGCGGCAACGCGCGGCGGTGGGGACGTGAGGGTCGTCGCCGGCCGCTGGCGCGGGAGGCGCCTCGTCGCGCCGGAGGGCCCGGCCACGCGGCCGACGACGGACCGGGTCAAGGAGGCCCTGTTCTCCATCCTGGGCCGTCGCGTCGAGGGCGCGCCGGTGGTCGACCTGTGCTGCGGCGCGGGCGGGCTGGGCATCGAGGCGTTGAGCCGGGGCGCCGCGGCCTGCGACTTCGTCGACAGCTCGCCGCGGGCGCTGTCCGCCGTGCGGGGCAACCTGGCTGGCTGCCGCGCCGACCCCGCGACGGCGCGCCTGCACCGGGCCGACGCCGTCGCCTGGCTGGAGACGGCGGCGCCGCGGCTCGCCGCCGGGACCATCCTGCTGGCCGACCCGCCCTACGCCGACCGGACGGGCGCAGCGCTCTGGGAACAGTTCCTGGCGCTGTCCGCGCAGGGGCGCCTGGCCCTCGCCGTGCTCGAGCACGGGTCGGTCTGCGCGCTGCGCGCCGCCCCGGTAGGTTGGCGACGCGACGACCGGCGCTACGGCGCCGCCACCCTCAGCCTGCTGGAGCCGACGCCATGAGCGAGCGCCACTTCCTCTACCCCGGCACCTTCGACCCGTTCACGCGCGGGCACCTCGACATCCTGGAGCGGGGCCTCGCCCTCTGCGACCGGGTGACCGTGGCGGTGGCCGCCGGCGGCAAGGCGACGCTCCTGGAACGGGACGAGCGCGTGGAACTGGCGCGCGGCGCGCTCACCGGCATCGCCGGCGTCGATCGCTGCCGCGTGATCGGGTTCGAAGGCCTGCTCGTCGATGTCGTCCGCGATCTCGGCGCGACCGCGGTGCTGCGCGGCGTCCGTTCCCAGGCGGACCTCGAGCACGAGCAGGCCATGGCGGCCCTCAACCGCGTCCTGTGCCCCGGCTTCGAGGTCGTGGCGCTGTTCCCGCGGCCCGAGCTGGCCATGATCTCGAGCACGCTGGTGCGCGACGTCGCCCGCTGCGGCGGCGCCTTGGAGGCCTTGGTCACCCCGGGCGTCGCCGAGGCCCTGCGCCGGCGCTTCCCCGGGGGCTGAACGGTCGGCACGCGGCGGCGCCAGCGTCCGGGGACGGTTCGTCCTTGCCCCGACCCCGCGGGGAGCCACATTTGAGCGACGCCGCGCAAGCGGGTGCGGCGGCGGCCCCGACACGAGGTGATGGTCATGGAGATGCGGCTGGGCTGGCTGGCGGACGTGATCGACGATTCCCCGACCCTGAAGCTGGACGGGCAGGCCAAGCAGCTACTCGCCCGCGGCGAGCCGGTGATCAACCTGACGGTGGGCGAACCGGACTTCGACACGCCGCTGCGGATCCGCGAGGCCGCGCACCGCGCCCTGGACGAGGGCGGCAACGGGTACACCGCGAGCGCCGGCCTGCCGGCCCTGCGCCGCAAGGTGGCCGACTACTACGCGGCGCGCCTCGGCGTCTCGATCTCGCCGGGCGAGGTCATCGTCTCCAACGGCGCCAAGCAGATCCTCTACAACGCGCTGTCGATCCTGCTGAACCAGGGCGACGAGGTCGCCGTGCCGGTGCCCTACTGGGTGACCTACCCGGCGCAGATCGCGGCCCTGCGGGCCCGCATGATCCCGGTCGTGCCCTCGCATCCGGGCTGGAAGATCACGCCCGAGGACCTCGACCGGGCCGGCGCCGGCCGCGCCAAGGCCCTGATCCTCAACACCCCGTCGAACCCCTCCGGCGCCGTCTACACGCGCGCCGAGCTGGAGGCCCTGGCTGAGTACTGCCGCAAGACCAGCTTCTTCATCCTCACCGACGAGATCTACGAGGACCTGGTCTACACCGGCGAGGGCCACATCCCGCTGATGACCGTGGCCCCGGACCTGCGCCACCGCATCGTGACGGTGACCGGGCTGTCCAAGAGCTACGCGATGACGGGCTGGCGCATCGGCTTCGGCATCGCGGACGAGAAGGCCATCGGCGCGATGACGCGCCTGCAGAGCCACTCCACGAGCAACGTCAACACGATCGCGCAGAAGGCTTCGCTGGCGGCCTTCGACTGCCGCGACGAGGTCGAGGCGATGGCCGCCGCCTTCCGCGCCCGCCGCGACGCGCTGGTCGCCGACCTGGCGTCGATCCCCGGCCTGCGCTTCCTGGTGCCGGACGGGGCCTTCTACTTGCTGGCGGACGTCAGCGGGCTGGTCGACCCCGAGCGGCCGGTCGGCGGCTGCTGGCGGCTGGCCGAACACCTGCTGCAGACCGAGAAGCTGGCCGTCGTGCCGGGAGAACCCTTCGGCGTCCCCAACCACCTGCGCCTGAGCTACGCCGCGGGGGAGACGACGCTGCGCGAGGCCGCGGCGCGCTTCCGCCGCGCGACGGCCACGTTCGGAGGCTGACCGTGCACTTCATCGACGTCGCGGAGATCACCGTCATCTCGGGCAAGGGAGGGGACGGCGCCGTCGCCTTCCGCCGCGAGGCGGGGGTGCCCCGCGGCGGCCCCAACGGCGGCAACGGGGGGCGCGGCGGTTCGATCTGGCTGGTCGCCTCGTCGCTGAGCTCCACCCTGCAGGACTTCCGCTACCGGCGCAGCTACCAGGCGGCGCCCGGCCAGATGGGCGGGGGCTGGAACAAGACCGGCAGCGACGGCGTGAGCCAGGAAGTCCCCGTGCCCTGCGGGACGCTCGTCTACGACGCGGAGACCGACGACGTGATCTGCGACCTGACGACGCCGGGCCAGCGCTTCTGCGTGGCCGCCGGCGGCAAGGGCGGCCGCGGCAACTACGAGTTCCGTTCGCCCCACCGCCAGACGCCGTTCGTGTCCTCGCCCGGCCGGCCGGGGGAGACCCGCCACCTGCGCCTGGAGCTGAAGCTGCTGGCTGACATCGGCCTGATCGGCCTGCCCAACGCGGGCAAGTCCACGCTGCTGAGCCGGCTCACGGCGGCCCGCCCCAAGATCGCCGACTACCCGTTCACCACCCTGGTGCCCAACCTCGGCATCATCGACCTGGGCGACTTCGTGAGCTGCACGCTGGCCGACATCCCCGGCCTGATCGAGGGCGCCAGCGAGGGCAAGGGGCTCGGCCACGAGTTCCTGCGCCACGTCGAGCGCACGCGGGCGCTGGTCTACCTGATCGACGTCAGCGACCCGGCGCCGGTGGCGACCCTGGCGGTGCTGCGCCAGGAGCTGCTGGCCTACGGGCAGCGGCTGAGCGAGCTGCCGTGCACCGTGGTGCTGAACAAGCTGGACCTCATCGATCCCGAGGCCATCGAGGAGCTGCGCGACGAGGTCGCCGGCTGGACCGCCGACAACGGCGCCGGCGGCCCGCACTGCATCTCGGCGGTGACCGGCCAGGGGATCGACGCCCTGCGTCACGTGCTGCGGGACCTCTACCAGGCCGCGCTGGCCGCCACCGACTGACGACTCGCCGCCTCCCGCCGTTCCCTCCCGGGAAGGACGTTCCATGCAGGTGGAACGCGGTTCTGCGCGCGCCGGTCCCGGCGCCGTCTGGACGCTGTCGCCCCGCGACCCCCGCTGGCCCGAACCCTGGCGCACCATCGACACGCCGCCGGTGCGCGTGCGCGGTGCCGGCGACCCGGCGGCGCTGTCGAGCCCGTCGATCGCCGTGGTCGGG
>DYDD01000026.1 GCA_020718045.1 Fibrobacter sp.
GGGCCCGGCAGCCACCTCTCGCTGGACCTGCGCGGCTTCGACGGCCCTCGCGTCTCCGGTCTGACGCCGTCGCTGCGGCTGGACCAGCCCCTGCGCGACGGCCTGGACCTGCAGGTCGCGGCCGGACTCTACAGCTACGACATCGTCGAGGTCGGCGCGCGTCGATCCCACTGGACACGGGTCGGCGCGCGACGGATCCTGGGCCGATCGTGGCTGGCGGGGCTGGAGTACGAGCGCGACGGCGGCGACGACATCCGGGGCGACCGCCTGCGGGCCGATCTCACGCTGCGGTTCTGAGGATTCGCGGGGGGACCATGGAATCACTGCTGATCTGGGTCTGCGCCCTGTTGCTGGGCGCCGGGCTGTTCGTGCCCTACTTCCTGCGTTTCCGCGCCACCAGGCGCCAGGACGCCGCCCGCCGGGAAGAGACCGTGGCGCTCGGCATGAACCGTCCCGTCGGCCAGTACCCGCTGATCGACGCCAACGCCTGCATCGGCTGCGGCTCCTGCATCGCGGCCTGCCCGGAAGGCGACGTGCTGGGCATCGTCGGCGGCAAGGCGGTGATCACCAACGGCGCCCGGTGCATCGGCCACGGCCGCTGCGCCGAGGCCTGCCCCGTCGGCGCCCTCAAGGTGGGCCTGGGCGACATCACGACCCGCGACGACATCCCGGTGCTGAGTCCCGAACTCGAGACCAGCCGACCGGGGATCTTCGTCGCCGGAGAGCTGGGCGGCTTCGCGCTGGTCAGCAACGCCGTGGACCAGGGACGCCGCGCGATGGAGTCGATCGCCGCCCGCGGCCCCTTCCCCGCCGGAGACCCGCGCTGGGACGCCATCGTCATCGGGGCGGGGCCCGGCGGCCTGAGCGCGGCGCTGACCGCGCGCAAGCTGGGCCTGCGCTGCCTGGTGCTGGACCAGCAGGCCCCGGGCGGCACCATCCTGCAGTACCCCCGCCGCAAGCTGGTCTTGGTCCAACCGGTCGAGATCCCCCTGTTCGGCATGTTGAACCAGAAGGAGTACAGCAAGGAGGACCTGCTGGGCATCTGGCTGCGCCTGCACGCCGAGCACGACCTGAAGATCCACACCGACGAGCGCCTGCTGAACGTCACGGGCACCCTCGGCGATCTCGTCGTCCACACGACGGCCGGCGAACATCGCGCCCGGCACGTGGTGCTCGCCCTGGGCCGGCGCGGGACGCCCCGCAAGCTGGGCGTCCCCGGCGAGGACACCGCCAAGGTGGCCTACCGCCTCATCGACGCCTCGCTGTACAAGGGGAACCGGGTCCTGGTCGTCGGCGGCGGGGACAGCGCGGTCGAGGCGGCCGTCGCCATGGCCAGCCAGCGCGACATCGAGGTGACGCTCTCCTACCGCAAGCCCCGCCTGCTGCGCATCAAGAAGCGCAACGCGGACAAGATCGACGCCCTGATCGCCTCCGGCGCCGTGCGCTTCGCGGGCGACACGCAGGTGACCGCGATCCAGCCCGACACCGTCTCCCTGGCCACGCCGACCGGTCCCGCCATCCTGCCCAACGATTTCGTCTTCGTCTTCGCCGGCGGGGATCCGCCGTTCCCGCTGCTGCGGGAGATCGGCGTCGCCTTCGGAGGCGATCAGGCGGATATCCACGGAATCGTGGCTCTCTGAAGGTCCTTGCCCGCTCCCCGCGGGTGGCCTACCTTATCCGCTGGCTAGTTCCCGACCCCCCCGCCACCCGGACGACGCCCATCAAGGAGACCCCTGCATGTTGGAACGCAAGCCAGGTTCGAAGTTTCCCACGCTCGTCGAGCGTTTCGTCGCTTACGCCAGGATGGACACGCAGGCCAAGGAAGGCTCGGAGACCTACCCCTCCTCGCCGGGCCAGCTGGTGCTCGCCGCGCGCCTGGTCGAGGAATTGAAGGCGCTGGGACTGCAGGACGCCGCCCAGGACGAGCACGGCTACGTCACCGCCTCGCTGCCGGCGAGCGACGCCGCGGCCGCCAAGGTGCCGGCGATCGCCTTCATCAGCCACATGGACACCTACCCCGAGGTCTCGGGCAAGGACGTCCAGCCCGTCTTCCACGAGAACTACGCCGGCGGCGACATCGCCCTGCCGAAGAACGGCATCGTGATCCCGACCCGGGAGAACCCCTACCTCGCGGAGTGCGTCGGCGAAACGATCATCACCGGCGACGGCACGACACTGCTCGGCGCCGACGACAAGGCCGGCATCGCCGAGATCATGGAAGCCCTGACGCGCATCGTGGAGAACCCCGGTTTCCAGCACGGCGCCGTGAAGGTCGCCTTCACGCCCGACGAGGAGATCGGCAAGGGCGTCCTGCACTTCGACGTTGCGAAGTTCGGCGCCGCCGTGGCCTACACGATGGACGGCGGCAAGCGTGGCGAGATCGAGAACGAGACGTTCTGCGCCGACGCCGCCGTGGTCACCTTCACCGGCCGCGACATCCACCCCGGCTACGCCAAGGACCGCATGGTGCCTGCGCTCAAGGTGGCCGGCGCGTTCCTGGACTCGCTGCCCCGGGACCTGGCGCCCGAGACCACCGAGGGCAAGCAGGGCTACGTCCACCCCATCAGCATGGAGGGCAACACCAGCAAGGTCGTCGTCAACCTGCTGATCCGCGACTTCGACCAGGCCGGTCTGAAGCCCAAGGCCGACCTGATCCGCAAGCACGCCGAGGTGGCCTGCGCCAAGTGGCCCGGCAGCCGCGCGGACGTGCAGATCAAGGAATACTACCGCAACATGAAGTACGACCTGGCCAAGGAGCCCCGCGCGGTGGACTACGCGATGGAAGCGATCGGCCGCTGCGGCATGACGGCGAAGCTGGGCTCGATCCGCGGCGGCACCGACGGCTCGAACCTGTCGGCACGCGGCCTGCCCACCCCGAACCTGTTCACGGGCGAGCAGAGCTTCCACAGCTTCACGGAGTGGGTCTGCGTCAAGGACATGGAACTGGCGACGCGGACGATCCTGCAGACGATCTCTGTCTGGGCCGAAAAGGAATCGGCGCCGGGTAAGTAACGCTCCCTGCCTGACGCCGGTATGCGGCGTTCCGGACATGTACTCCCCTCCGTAACGGGGGACGCGCGCCGGGCACTTCCTGTGCCCGGCGCGCTCGACTTCCGGGCCCCTGCGCCCTCCTGGCGCAGGAGCCCTCCAGACGCCCCCGTTACGGAGGGGAGTACATGTCCGGAACGACATATCCGGCGCCAGTTGGGGCCGTCACTTGCCCGGACACTCGAAATCAAAGCACGCACCCACACAGTTCCTGGGGTCCACCCATCGGGCCTTATCGCGAAATTGCTCCCTGCGCCTGATCATCTCGCCCTGGATGGGGATACCCGCCTGATCGGGGGTGTCTGGAGGCTTCCTGCGCCAGGAGGGCGCAGGGAGCCGGAGATCAAGAGTTTCGGGCACAGGAGGTGCCCGGAGCGCGTCCCCCGATCAGGCGGGTATCCCCATCCAGGGCGCAGGTAATCAGGGCGTAAGAGGACAATTCCGCGATCAAGGCTCCGAGGGATGAAACCTGGAATACTGGTTGCGCGTATGATCTCGATGTGATATCATTTCAACATCACTCAACCAGGGCCCGTTCCGGAGCCCCAACGCGGAGGATGCCACCGATGCACACCGAGAAGCCGATGAGGGTCGCTTCGGGCCTGTTCTTCCTGCCCTTCCTGCTGCTGCTGCTGGGCGGGTCGATCTGGCTGTTCGTCAACGCGATCATCCACGAGACGATCTGGATGCTGGTCACGTCGATCACGGGCATGGTCGTGAGCATCTTCCTGTTGGCGGGGCTGTTCGTGGTGAACCCGAACGAGGCCGCCGTGGTCCTGCTGTTCGGCGACTACCGCGGGACGGTGAAGCAGAACGGCTTCTGCTGGGCCAACCCCTTCTACACGAAGATCAAGATCTCGCTGCGGGCGCGCAACCTCAACGGCGAGCGGATCAAGGTCAACGACCTCACGGGCAACCCGATCGAGATCGCGGCGGTGGTCGTCTGGCGCGTGGTCGACACCACCGGCGCCCTGTTCGAGGTCGACCACTACGAGGACTACATCCACACGCAGAGCGAAGCCGCGCTGCGCCACCTCGCGAGCGCCTTCCCCTACGACGGCGGCGAGAACGAACTGACCCTGCGCGGCACCACCGAGGAGATCAACCACCGCCTCGAGAAGGAGCTGCACGAGCGCCTGGCCCGAGCCGGCGTCGAGGTCATCGAGGCGCGGCTGAGCCACCTCGCGTACGCCTCGGAGATCGCCGGGGCCATGCTGCAGCGCCAGCAGGCCAGCGCCGTGGTCGCGGCGCGCCAGCTGATCGTCGAGGGCGCCGTCGGCATGGTCGAGCGCGCCCTGCAGGAACTCAGCTCGAAGTCCATCATCGAGCTGGACGACGAGCGCAAAGCGGCCATGGTCTCGAACCTCCTGGTCGTGCTGTGCAGCAATCACGCGACCCAGCCCGTGATCAATACCGGGACCCTCTACCAGTAGGAGGCGGCGGTGACACCCCTCTACCAGTCGCGGCAGATCAGCTGGGTCATGCTGGGCCTCTGCACCGCCATGCTCGTCTTCATCGGGGTCCTCAGCCTCGGCGATCCCGAGGAAGGCGCCCCCTGGTGGGTCTACGCGGTCATACTCGCCACGCCGGTGATCTTCGGCGTGATGACCGTCACCGTGACCTACGAGGAATTGAAGATCCGCTGTCTGTTCGGCTTCCCCGGACGGCGGATCCCGATCTCGCGGATCCGCAGCTGCGCGACGTTCCAGGGCCGGTGGTTTGCGAATCTGGAGGCCGGGGTGCACCCCCAGAGGGGTGAATTCCGGATGAGCGGCCGCCGGGGCGTCGTGGTGACGCTGGATTCCGGACTGCCGGTCATCATCAGCGCGCCGGCTCCCGACGAGCTGCTGAAGGCCGTCGAGAAGGCGCGCGCACACCTCCCGCAGCGAAGCGGAGCGTGACCTCGTGGCCGACCGCAAGTCCTTCCCGCTGCGCCTGAGTCCCGAACTCTACGAAGAGTTGCGGCGCTGGGCCGACCAGGAGTTCCGCAGCGTGAACGGCCAGATCGAGTACCTGCTGCGCGAAGCCGTGCGCAAGCGGACCGGACGCGCCCCGCCGCCCGGCGACGGTCGGGAGTCCTGAACGCGAGGTGCCCTCCTCCCGGCGGGAAAAGGGCGCCTCGCATCGACGGCACCTGTTGGGCACTCACTCGATGTTGAAATCGAAGCCTTTCCCGTCGTGCCCCCGCTCGACCCCCACGCCCACCAGCGGGTCCAGGCGCTGGTACGTCGCCTCGTAGCGCGCCCGGTACGGTTCCAGACCGGTCGCGAGGGACTCCGGCAGGCCGTCGGCCCAGGGCAGCCGGAGGCTGTCGGCCGACGCGGCGGCGATGGCCTCGGCCGCCAGGCGCTCGCACCAGACGTCGGCGAGCCCGGCCGCGACCGCAGCCTGATGTTGGCCCGTCGCCCAGCCCCGGAACAGCGCCTGCAACTTCACGGTGCGATGATGATCGTCCGCATCGCCCGTCTTGATCTGCAGCCCGCCGTCAGCGGCGTCCTGCGTCGACGACTCGCCGAACGTGGGGTCGAAGTCGCGGCCCAGCCAGCTGTGGTAGCCCAGGACGTAGAGGTAGGTGTACTCGCCCAGGCCCATTTCAGCGGCCAGCAGGGCTTCGTTGCGCTCCTGCAGGTACTCCGCCGCGTCGCGGCCGAGGCCGACCACGCCGCGGATCCCGCGCAGGATGCCGCCCGGTCCGATCCCCTTGCCCTTCTGGTGCTCGATGTCGTGGAGGGCCTGGCCGTGGCCGACGATCCGCCCACCCGTCTCGTGGAGCGATTCCTGGACGCGCAGGAAGATCTCGACCCGCTCGGCCGGCACCACGCCGGCGGCGGGCGGGACGTATTCCGCGACCTCGCCGTAGCGTTCGGCGAGCGCGCGCTGGGTGTCGCCCAGCTCCTCGAAGCGCGCCACGACCTTCTTGCCGGTGTTGAACAGCAGCACCCCGCCCAGGACCGCGATCACGATCACCGCGAGGCAGCCGATCCCGCAGCCCAGCAGCCAGTTGTTCTTGCCCGCCATGTTCCCCCCTCGGATCAGTTTCCGCCGGCGCCGGCTTCCGGCGGCGTCAGACCGTACTCACGGATCTTGCGCCACAGCGTGGTCCTGTCAATACCCAGGCTGCGGGCGGTGCGGGCGCGGTGCCAGCCATATCGCACCAGCGCCGCCAGCACCGCGTCGCGCTCGACATCGCCGTGGCGCGCCAGGCCGCGCAGGCCGGCTGGGACGCGCCCGCCCGCCGCCCCCGCCGCCACTTCCGGTGGCAGGTGCGACGGCTCGATGATTCCGCCGCGGCACAGCACGAAGGCGTGCTCGAGCGCGTTCTCCAGCTCGCGCACGTTTCCGGGCCAGCCGTGGGCCATCAGCACGCGCAACGCCTCGGTAGAGACGCCGTGCGCGGCCTGCGGGTTGCGTGCCAGGACGTGATCGACCAGCAGCGGGATGTCCTCGCGGCGGTCGCGCAGGGGCGGGACGTCCAGGACCACAACCTTGATGCGGTAGTAGAAGTCCTCGCGCAGCCGCCCGCGTGCGACCAGGTCCTCCAGGTCGCGGTTCGTGGCCGAGACGACGCGCACGTCCACCGGCACGGGCGTGTTGTCGCCGACGCGTTCGATGACGTGGTCCTGGAGCACGCGCAGCAGCTTGACCTGCACCACCGGGCTGACGTCGCCGATCTCGTCCAGGAACAGCGTGCCGCCGCGCGCCTCCTCGAAGCGGCCGCGCCGCGTCGCGACGGCGCCCGTGAAGGCGCCGCGCACATGGCCGAACAGCTCGCTCTCGAGCAGGCCCTCGGACAGGGCCGAGCAGTTGACCATCACGAACGGCCCGTCCGCGCGGTGGGAGGCGTGGTGGACGGCCTGGGCCACCAGCTCCTTGCCGGTGCCGCTCTCGCCGCGGATCAGGACCGCGGCCCGGCTCGGCCCCACGTCCTCGATCAGGCGGTACAGGTCGAGCATGCGCCGGTCGCGGCCGATGATGGCGCCGTGTCGGTGCCGGGCGTCGACCTCCTTGCGCAGGGTCGTCACCTCGGTCACGTCGCTGATGATGATCGCGGCGCCGTGCACCGCGCCCGACTCGCTCGCCAGCGGGACCGTGCTGAGCTGCACCTCGCCGAGCCGGCCGCCCGCCAGCCTCACCTTCGTCTGGTAGTCGCGGATGGGTCGGCCGGTGGTCAACGTCTCCTGTAGGCACGCCAGCGGGCAGGTCTCCTCGCCGAAGAGCGCGCAGACCGAGGCTCCGCCCAGCCCGCCGGCCGGCGTCTCGAACAGGGCCTGGGCGCGGGCGTTCATGCCCAGCACGCGCAGGTGCTCGTCGACGGCGACGACGCCTTCGGCGAGGGCGTCGAGGATGTCGGCCACGCTCAACGGCCGGAAACGGCAGAGGGCGTCGAGGCGGTTCATGGTCCCTCCCACAGTCACGAGCATGCTCACGTCAGACGTTGCATGCAGCGATATTGTTGCATCAATGTCGTTGCATGCAACGTAGCACGATCCGTCCGTCAGCGCCATGACGATCATAACTCAATGTATAACAACATATTAAATTCATTGAAGTCTGGACGAGCCCCGGCACGCGACATGCCTTGAGCCCCACGAGTTTCCTGGACGAGAACAATCCCGACAACGAGGTGACGACGTGAGCGAAGCGATCAAGGTCGAGAGCGGGTCGTTCCAGGGCGAGGTGCTCGACAGCGCCCTGCCCGTGATGGTGGACTTCTGGGCCCCGTGGTGCGGTCCCTGCAAGCTGCTGACCCCGACCATCGAGGAGCTGGCCCGAGACTACGCCGGCAAGGCGAAGATCGTGAAGGTCAACGTGGATGACAACCAGGACCTAGCGGCGAAGTACGGCATCCGCGGCATCCCGACGGTGTTGGTCTTCAAGGGCGGGCAGCCCGTGGCCACGCTGGTGGGGATGCGGCCCAAGGCCGATCTCGCCCGGGCCCTCGACGCGGCGATGTAGCAGGGGTCCCGCGACGCCGCCGTCCCCCTGCCGGCGGCGTCGCGGTCCTGTCGCGGGCCGCAGCCTTGACCCGGGGAGCGGCAACTCCGATCATGTGCGCGACGGGTACCCCGTCCCAACCGGGAGGAAGCGCGCATGGCCGGCCTCATCGACAGGGTCAAGAGCCTCATCGCCGGCGGCGGCAAGCTCAACAACCTGGTGTTCATCGTGTTCGACAGTTGCCGCTGGGACGCCTACCAGGCGGCCCGCACGCCCAACCTCGACCGCATCGCGGTGGCCGAGAAGCGCTACAGCTACGCCAGCTGGACCAGTCCGAGCCACTACACCTTCCTGATGGGCATGGTGCCCCACCTGAGCCCCAAGGGCGTCTTCGCCAGCAACGTCTACCGCGAGGAATTCGCCCTCTGGAGCCGCCGGCTGAACCTGGCCGACGTGGAGTTCGGCAAGTTCGTGCCCCAGCTCTCGCTGCCGCACTTCCTGAAGGCGGCGGGCTACTGGAACGAGGGCTGGGTGAGCCTGCCGGTCCTCAATCCGATGACCAGCATGAGCCTGCACTTCGACAAGTACGAGCTCGCGCCCAGCCACAACGACCTGGGCCTGATCTTCCAGCAGCTGCAGTTCCTGGACGACCGCCCCTCGTTCTTCTTCCTCAACACCGGCGAGACGCACTACCCCTACCTGCTGCCCGGCGAGAAGCCCGGTGACCTGCCGCACATCTCGGGCGTCCACGGCGTCTTCAAGCACCTCGACGACTTCCTGAAGAACCCCTCGGAGTTCATGCAGGACAAGAAGGAGGAGGAGTTCTTCACACCGGCGCAGTTCCGCGCCTTCTACGACAAGCAGGTCGTCTGCGTGGAGCACCTCGACCGGGTCGTGGGCGAGTTCATGGAGCGCTGCCCGCGCAACACCTACTTCATGGTGATGTCGGACCACGGGGAGCTGTTCGGCGAGGACGGGTACTTCGGGCATGGGCCCATCTTCCACGAGAAGGTTTTCGAGGTATTCTATCTGGAGGGGCGGTTGCCCTAGTACGCACCTCGGAGTGACACATAGAGGCCCCGCGCTGCTCATGCCTGGAAGGAAATCGCAGCGCGGGGCCTCTATGTGTCACTCCGAGGTGGAACTATGGGGCAAGCCGCCGCACCAGATAGAATGCCTCAAACAAACAGGAGGGAGAGGAGGGCGGGGGTCACTTCGTCGAGGCGGGTGCAGCGGGCGAGTAAGGCGTCGGCGCCGGGGCCCCAGGCGAGCAGGGGGACGGGGTTGCGGGTGTGGGAGCGGGTGGAGAGGTCTTCGAGGTTGCCGTGGTCGCTGGTGAGCAGGACGAGGGTATCGGGGGTGGCGCCGCGGTGCTCGATCTCGGAGAGGGCGGCGCGGACGAAGGTCTCCAGGTCTTGCAGGACGGCGTGGGCGCGGGGGCGGTCCTGGGCGTGGCCGGCACGGTCGGTCTGGAAGTACTCGTAGAGGGTGAAGTCGCGTTGCAGCGCCTCGCGGCCCAGGATGCGGCCGGCGTGCTCCGGCGTGAACGGCGGCACGTCGAAGCCCTTGGCGATCAGCTCGCGGTTGGTGAACTCCTGGTAGACGGCACGGCCGGCGGCGAGGTCGCCGAGGCCGAAGAAGGAGCGGTCGGCGGCCAGGTGGGCGACCGTGGTGGCCGAGAGCCGCCCCTGCATCGCGCGCGGCAGGCGGAAGAAGAGCGGGCGGAAGGCGTTCAGGAAGATGCCGTCGCGGCCGGCGTCGCGCAGCTGCACGAAGATCGACTTCTTGCGCAGGATCTCGCGTAGCGGGGCGGTCGGGAAACCCGGCACGTGCCGGCCGACGGCCGCCTGGGCGTTGACGCCGCACAGCAGGGTGGTCTGGCCGGTGGCGCTCTGGGGCAGGCCCTCGACGCCCAGGCAGGCGTCGAGAGGGCGGCACGGGGCGTCGGTGCGGGCGACGTCGAAGAGCGTGCCGCCGTAGTCACGGCAGGGGTCGGTCGCGGGATCGCCGCCGCTCCAGCCGAGACCGTCGACGAAGATCAGCAGGGCCCGCCGAGGACGCACGACGGGGTCGGGAGCGCGGCCCCCGACCCCGTCCGTCGTGTCGCTCGCCGGCGGCAAGGCCTTACTTGCCGTGCTTCGCCAGGTAGGAGGCGACGCCCTTGGCGTTGGGGCTCATGGCCTCCTCGCCCTTGTGCCAGCCCGCCGGGCAGACCTCGCCGTGCTTCTCGAGGTGCTGCAGGGCGTCGACCATGCGCAGCGTCTCGTCGATGTTGCGGCCGAGGCCCAGGTTGTTGACCACCAGGTGCTGGATCACGCCGGCCTTGTCGATCAGGAAGGTGCCGCGCAGGGCGATGCTGTCGTTGAGCAGGACGCCGTAGTCGCGGCTGATCTGCTTGGTGAGGTCGGCGACCAGCGGGTACTGGACCTGGCCGATGCCGCCCTGGTCGATGGGCGTGTTCTTCCAGGCGAGGTGGCTGAACTGGCTGTCGATCGACACGCCGATGACCTGAACGTCGCGCGCCGCGAACTCCTTGAGCTTGCGGTTGAACTCGATGATCTCGGTCGGGCACACGAAGGTGAAGTCCAGCGGGTAGAAGAACAGCACCACGTACTTGCCGCGGTGGTCGCTGAGCTTGAAGCCGTCCTTGACGCTGTTGTCGGGCATGACGGCGGTGGCGGCGAAATCGGGGGCCGGCTGGCCGATGAACTGGGACATGGACCCTCCTGGGTGAGCCGTTCCGGCTCGGGGATGCGCGGCGGGGCCGCGGTCGACGGTCGCGTTCTCTCAAATCGCGGACAGAAGCTAGCGGCATTCGGGAGGACCCGCAAGGGCGCGCGGGGGAACGCAAAAAGCGGCGAGCCGCCCGTCGGGCGGCTCGCCGTCGCTGTGGTACCCCCTACGGGACTCGAACCCGTGTTACCGCCGTGAGAGGGCGGCGTCCTAGGCCACTAGACGAAGGGGGCACGATCCTGCCGACAGCCCGTGGGCCGTCGCGAACTTCCATGGTTGCCCGGGGAGGATTCGAACCCCCATATACTGATCCAGAGTCAGCAGTCCTACCGTTGAACGACCGGGCAGCAACGGGCAGGAATATAGAATACGGCCACCCGGAACGCAAGATTCGAGCAATCCCTTCCTCCCGGCCGTACCACCCCCGGGAAAAGTCGCCCCCCCCACCCCCGCCCTCAGGTCGCCGCAGGGACGGATCCGCCGTCCATTTGCGCCATGAGATGGGCGTGCAGGGCCTCGGGGGAGCTCAGGTCGTCGCGTCGGGTGTGCCAGGCGGCAGGCAGCAGGATGAACGGTTCGGTCTGCGGGCCGCCGAGACCCCCGTGGCTGCCCAGCTGCTCCTCGAAGACCACGACCCGGCGGTCCGGCAGCAGGGCCCCGTTGACGATCAGGTCCCCGGCGTGCGGGTGGGACAGCAGGGCCGACAGTTCGCCGGTCCAGCGCCGCTCGTCCCAGTGGGGGGCCAGGGGGTCGGTCTCGCCCCGCAACTCCCCGGAGTCGAGGTTGCGCACGCCGTCGCGTCCGATCATCAGGGCCGAGCCGTCGTCGTCGCGGGCGAGCACGAAGCCGACCCCGGCATGGCAGGCGAGCCCCTCCACCAGGCCGGGGTAGAGCGAGGACACCTCGGCCAGCCTGAGCGGGCGCGGCGCGCCCTCGCGGTAGATGTGGGCGAGCCCACCCGAGACGCAGACGATCAGCGAGGTCCCCTCGCCCGCGCCCGCGTCGTGGTCGGGCTCGTCGTCGCGCAGGCGCTCGAGGGTCAGCCGGCTCTGGAAGGCCAGCCACGAGCGGCGATCCGGCCCCTCGTCGCGCAGTTCGGCCAGCAGGGCGCCCACGTAGGCGGCCTCGCTGTCGCGGGGCGGCAGCACGGGGCGGACGCGGCCGGCGAGGCGCGCGACCAGCTCTTCCAGGGTCTCGCCGCCGAGCGCACGCAGGGGCAGCGACGCGCTCTGCCCGTGGTCGGCCAGCACGACCAGGTCGTAGTCGATCGGCGCGGCGTCGCGCACGAGCCGGCGCAGCTTCTGCAGCTTGCGGTCGAAGCCCGTCAGCGTCGCCAGGGCCTCGTCGGTGTCGGGGCCGGCATGGTGCGCGACTTCGTCGTAGCCCACGAAGTTGGAGTAGATCACCGGCACGCCCCGCACCACGTCCTGCGCCAGCCAGAAGTGGGACGTCTCGCGCAGGAACGCGTTGCCGACGGCCCGCATCGCGGCCTGGCGCAGGCTGCGGCGGATGACGCGCTTGCGCGGGTGGAAGCGGGCCTGGGCGTTCCAGGACAGGGCGGTCAGGAAGTCCCAGAGCGCGGACGACACGGCGCTGGCGTAGGCGAAGGGGCTGAGCCAGAAGAGCGAGAAGTCGGCCCGCTCGTCAGGCCGGCGGCGGTCGTTCGGCTCGCGCAGCGCGCTGAGGGTCATCAGGCGCTTGGCGGCGCCGCCGGACAGCAGGCTGTTGATGCAGGAGCCGCCGGCGAGCAGGCCGGTGCCGCCGGCGACCTCGGCCTCGACGTCGCGCAGGTCCTCGGCGCGGCTGGCGACCAGCACGCGGCGGCGGCGGCGGTCGTACCAGCGGTAGCCGGGCAACCGGGTCCGCGCCCCGTAGAACAGGCCGCACTGCACGGCCGGCGTGTTGGAAGGCACGCCGCAGTGCCAGCGGTGCAGCCGATGGGTGCCGAGCGCGCGCAGGCCGGCCATCGTCGGCATGCGGCCGCGGCGCAGGGCGCGCTCGCAGCTGCGCCACGACAGCCCGTCCACCTGCAGGATCAGCAGCCCGCGCACCTGGCCCGGCTGAGCGCGCGGTCCGAAACGGCGGCCGACGCGGCGCAGGATCGTCTGGAACAGGGGGTAGACGTCGTCGATCCCCAGCCAGCCGGTGACCGCGCCGTTGACCGCGGTCATCACCACCAGGCCCAGGAAGGCATAGCCCAGGTTGTCGATGTTCACGACGCGCGAGGTCGCGGCCGTCAGGTAGAGGATGAAACCGTTGAACAGGAGCGTCGGCAGGCCGAGGGTGGCCGCGTTCAGGGGCAGGGTCGCCAGCACGAGCAGGGGGCGCAGCAGCAGCAGCAGCAGACCGAACTCCACCGGCAGCAGCGCCGCGGTCAGCCACCACCGCGGCACGCCCGTGTCGATCCAGATCCCCGGCAGCAGCAGCGCCACGAGCGCCAGCGAAGCCGCCGAGACGCCCCAGACGAGCAGGTAGCGGATCAGGATGCGCAGGTACAGCGGACGCCTCCCTCCGCGGCGAGCGGGAGCGGCCGGTTCAGCGGGCGCCGGCGGCGGCGCGCAACCGCGCCACGGTGCGCGGCCCGCCGATCAGCCACATGACCTCGAACATCCCCGCGCTGCGCGTCAGGCCGGTCAGCGCGACACGGCAGGGGTGGATCAGGTCGCCGGCCTCCAGGCCCAGGTCGGCGGCGAGGCCGCGGACGGCCTCCTCGTAGGCGTCCTGGGGGGCCGGGCCCTGCGCCGGCAGCGCGGCCTCCAGCCGGTCGGCCAGCGCCAGCAGGCGGGCCGGGATCTCGGCGTCCGCCAGGTGGGCGGCGGCCTCGGGGTCGACGGGGAAGTCGTCGGTGAAGAAGAAGCCGACCTGTTCCGGGACGCGCCGCAGGTCGCTGAAGCGGCCGCCTAGCATGGCGAGCACCAACGACAGGTAGGCGCGGGTGTCGTCCGCGGGCGCGCGCCAGGCGGGATCCAGGGTCCAGCCGCGCGCGTCGAGCATCGGCTCGGCGAGGGCGAGGCGATCGGACGGCCCGAGCCGCTTGAGGTGTTGGGCGTTGATGTGGGTCAGCTTGTCGTAGTCGAAGGCGGCCGGGGAACTGTTGACGCGCTTGAGGCTGAAGGCCTTGACCAGCGCGTCGCGGGTGAATACCTCGTCGCCGGAGGCGCCGGGCGACCAGCCCAGCAGCGCCAGGTAGTTGATCATCGCATCGGGCAGGATGCCCTGGTCGCGGAACTCCTCGACGCTGGTGGCGCCGTGGCGCTTGCTGAGGCGTTTGCGGTCCGGCCCCAGGATCATCGGCATGTGCCCGAACTTGGGGCGCTCCCAGCCCAGCGCGTCGTAGATCTGCAGTTGGAAGGGCGTGTTGCTGACGTGGTCGTCGCCGCGCAGCACGTGGCTGATGCGCATGAGGTGGTCGTCGACCACGACGGCGAAGTTGTAGGTCGGGAACCCGTCCTGCTTCATCACGACGCGGTCGGTGATCAGGTCGTTGCGGAACTCGCGCTTGTCGTAGACGAGGTCGTACCAGAACGTCTCCCCCTCGTCCGGCGTGCGCAGACGCCAGCTCGGCGCGCGGCCGTCGGCTTCGAAGGCCGCGACCTGCGACGTGGCGAGTTCGCGGCAGTGCCCGTCGTATCCCGCGCTCTCCTGCTCGCCGCGCGCCGCGTTGCGGGTCGCGATCTCTTCGCCGGTGCAGAAGCACCGGTAGAGGCGGCCGCTCGCGCGCAGGGCCGCGGCCTGCTGCTGGTAGACCTCGAGCCGCTCGGACTGCAGGTAGGGGCCGCAGGGGCCGCCGACGCCGGGGCCCTCGTCCCAGGTGAGGCCCAGCCACTCCATGCTGCGCAGGATGGCCTGGTAGGCGGCGGCGGTGCTGCGCTCCCGGTCGGTGTCCTCGATGCGCAGGATGAAGGCGCCGCCCGTCTTGCGGGCGTGGAGCCAGTTGAACAAGGCCGTGCGCGCCCCGCCCACGTGCAGGTAGCCCGTGGGGCTGGGCGCGAAGCGCAGGCGGACGGCGGACGTGTCACTCATCGCTGGTCCGTTTCTCGGGCGCGGCGGCGTCGCGGGCCGCGTCGGGCAAGTGGGGGCTGCGCGACTGCACTGCGTCGCCGATGGGCTCCGGGCCCTGCGTCGCATCGAGCTGCGCGGCCAGGGTCGCGAGGTCCAGGCCGTAGGCGGCGCGGCAGGCGTCGTCGGGCGCGTCGCCGTCGCGGACGCCGGCGAGGAGGGCCCGCAGGCGGGTCGGACCGCCGTGGTCCTCGACCAGCCGCCAGACCATGACCAACGCGGTGTACTGGGCTCGGCGGTGCATCTGGCGGTCGAGCTCGGGGTCGGGCAGGGGCGCGGCCGCCAGCAGCGCCTCGGCCTCTCCCGGCGAGAACAGGACCAGCCCGTCCGGCCGGTACTGGCCCATGTAGTTGTTCAGGTGGACGCCGAGGTCGGCGGCGTAGACCGCGAGGCCCTCGCGCAGCCAGAGCGGCAGTGCGCCGCAGCCGCCGACATCCAGCAGCCAACGCGCCACCAGTTCGTAGGCGGCGTGGGGCAGCAGCGTGCGCGCGATCAGCACCGGCACCGGCTGGACGGTGCAGGCGCCGTCGCGGTAGCTCATCATGCGCCAAGGCCCCTGGCCGGTGAGCTGCTCGTACTCGTCGAGGTTGTCGGGGTCGAGGATCGGCAGGCCGCCGGCGGGCGCGAGCCCCAGCAGGGCGCCCACGTCGACCAGGGCGGCTTCGCAGTGCTCCAGCAGCGGGGCGATCTGGCAGGGATCGTACGCCGTGTCGAACTCCACGGTGAACGGTCCCAGGGACAGCCGGCCCGCGGCCCGCGCGACGTCGGGGCGGTCGAGCCAGCGCGGGCCGTTGCAGACGGTGCGGTAGCCGAACTCGCGCCCCGCGGCGTCGCGGCGAGGCGACCAGCCCGGCAGGGCGTGGGCGTGGTGCGGGTCGGGATAGCCGTCGGCGCGCAGCTGCTCCGGCGAGAAGCGAGGGAAGCCGGGATCCGCAGGAGGCCGGCCGGCCGCGCAGCCGGTCAGGACCGACAGCGCCAACATCATGGCGACGAGCGGCGGTCGCGCGGTGCGCCGGCGAGTCACTTGCCCTCGGCCTTCAGGCGCCGGCCTTCCTTGAAGCAGGAGGCGGCCCCCTGCTTGTCCCCCAGCTTGTCGAACACGTGGCCCATGTTTTCCCAGACCGCCGAGGTCTCCTGCAGGGCCAGGGCCTGATCGTAGGCCGTGATGGCCTCCTCGTAGCGGCCGAGCTGGTAGAGGCAGACGCCCTCGTTCAGGCGGGCCCGGTAGACGTCGTCCTCGAGGGCTGCCAGCGTGCGGAAGGAATCGAGCGCGCCGACGTAGTCCTCGACCTGCATCTGGACCACGCCGAGGTTCGACCAGGCCTTCGTGTAGACGGGGTCGAGGTCCAGGGCGAGCCGGTAGGCGGCGATGGCATCCCCGGGGCGGCCGTCCTTCACCAGGCAGGTGCCCAGCTGGAAGGCGAGCTTCGGGTCGCGCTCGGAGGCGAGGGCGCGCTCGTAGGCGGCGGCCGCCTCGTGCCAGCGCTCGAGCTGGCGCAGGGACGCGGCCAGGGCCTTCCAGGCCGCGATCAGGCCGGGGTCCTTCTCCACCGCCTTGTAGAAGGGCGGCACCGCGAGCTTGTGGTCGTCGGTCCGCTGCAGGCTGAGCCCGTAGTTGAAGAGGATCTCCGGCGGCGTGTCCGGCGAGGAGACGACCGCGCCCATGAACTTGCGCGCGCCCTCGTTGTCGCCGGCGCGCAGGTAGAGGGTGCCGATCTTCGCAGCCACGTCGTCCTGGGAATCGTCGAGGTTCCAGGCGCTGGTGTAGGCGGCGATGGCGTCCTGGGAGCGGTCCTCGGCCTCGGCGATGCGGCCCAGGGCCCGCCAGCCGTCCGGCCGCTCGGGATGGTCCTGCGTCGCGCGCCGCGCCATGACCTTCGCCTTCATCGCGTCGCCGGAATCGAACCAGGCCACCGCGGCCAGGGGCAGCAGATCCTGGCGGGACGGGCCCAGGACCATCGCTGCCTCGTACTGGGCCGCCGCCGCGGCGTGCCGGCCCTCCTTGGTCTCGGCCTGGGCGGCGTCGATCCGGCGGCGCAGCGCCCGCTCCAGCACGGCCTTCGCCGCCAGGCCGGTGCGGTCGGCCGGCACGAACCCGGTCGCGGCCAGGTGATCGCGGGCTCCGGGGGCGTAACGCTCCAGCACCGCGTCGACGGTCTGCTGATCGGACGCGGCCTCCGCCAGCACGATCCGTCCCATGATCAGGTCGCAGGTCTCGGCGCCGAACACCTGCCCGAAGGCCTCCAGACCGCTCTCGTAGGCCGCGGCGGCGCCTTCCGGGTCGCCGGAGCGGCGGCGGGCGTCGGCGATCAGCTTCCAGGCGTCCCCGCCCCCATCCGGCGCCAGCCTGCGGTAGGTGTCCAACTCGGAGAGGGCCATGTCGTACATTTCGAGCTTGGTCATGACCAGGCCCAGGTTGCGGTGGCTGGCCGGGGCGCGGGGGTCGGACTGGATGGCGGCGATGAAGGCGTCACGGGCGGACAGCCAGTCCTCGCGGCCGGCGTAGATCACGCCAAGGTCGTTGTACAGCTCGGAGTTGCGCGGGTTGAGCACCAGCAGGCGATTGAGGGCGGCGATCTTCTCGTCGTCGCTCATGTCGTCGCGCAGGATCACCTCGGAGGTGTCCGCGGTGGCGATCTGGGCGCGGACCGGGGCCGTGAACGCGACGGCGGCCAGCAGGGCGATGACGATCGGTCTAGGCTTCATGCTCTCGGCTTCCTCCCGGCGTTCCCTGGGACGCGGCCCGGTCGGCCGCGGATGGATCATGATAGTCGGCGGACCCGCGGGTGTCTAGCGGACGGCTGGCAACTTGACCCCGGCCCGACGCGGCGTTTGCTTGTACACCATGATCGCTCTGCTGATCCTGGGCACCGGCGGCGCCGTGCCGACCATCGACCGCAGCCCGTCGGCCGCCTGGCTGACGATCGACGGCCGTTCCCTGCTGGTGGACCCGGGACCGGGCGCCCTGGTCCGGCTGGTGCGCTCGCCCCATGGTCCGGCCACGCTGGACGGGATCGACGCCGTCCTCTTGACCCACCTGCACCTCGACCACTGCGCCGACCTGGCCCCGCTGCTGTTCGCGCTGCACTCGGTCGTCCCGCAGTCGCGACACCTCCTGCAGATCATCGGGCCGCGCGGCCTGGCCGCGTACCTCGACCGCCTGCGCGACCTCTACGGGGATTGGCTGACGCCGCGCCTGCGACCGCTCGAAGTGCTGGAGGTCGCCGGCGGCGACGCGCTGGAACCCGACGACGACGGGCGCTGGGCGGTCGGGAGGGCCCGCGGCCCGACCGTGCTGGAGGCCTTCCGGGTCGAACACGGCGAGGACCGCTTCAGCGCCGAGAACCTCGGCTGGCTCGCGCGCGACCGCGACGGGCGCATGCTGGTCCTCTCGGGCGACACCGGGCCCTGCCGGACGCTGGAGGCCGCCGCCCGCGGGGCCGATCTGCTGGTGGTGGAGTGCTCGACGCCAGACGAGCTGGCCGTCGACGGACACCTGTCGCCGTCGCGCGTCGGCGCCCTGATCGCGGCAGCCCGGCCGCGCCGCGTCGTGCTGACGCACCTCTACCCCGCCGCCGCCGCACTGGACCTGCCCGCCCTGGTGCGGGAACACGCATCGGCCGATGTTGTTGTGGCGTCCGACGGCGACCTGTTCGAGGTGTTCGGCGGACCGCCTCCCCTCCCCGAGCCGCGAAAGGCCCACCCATGAAGCGCGTGCTGCCGAACGCCCTCACGTTGCTGCTGTCCGTCCTGATCCTCGGCGCGACGATCGCCGCAGCCGACGACGCGGCCGCGCCGTTCGACCCGATCGGCAGCGACATCGTCCTGATCCACGGCCTCGGCTCCGACGCCTCGATCTGGGAGGCGGTGACGCCCCGCCTGCTGCTGGGGTTCCGGGTCTGGGCCTACGAGATGCCCGGCCACGGCAGCACCCCGCCGATCCAGGACGCGACCATCGCCACGGTGGCCGACCATCTCGGCCGGTTCCTGGCCGAGCAGGGCATCCACACGCCGGTGCTGGTGGGGCACGGCTTCGGCGGCATGGTTGCCATGACCTTCGCCTTCGACCACCCGGAGCAGGTCCGCCGCCTGGTGCTGATCGACGCCGTGCCGCGCCAGTCGGCCCCGCGCGAGGTGAAGGTGCAGGTCGCCGACCAGCTCGCCAACAACTACGACGCGTACCTGGCCAACTACTTCGGGCTGCTCAGCCAGGAGAAGGTGATCGCCGACCGCGTCGTCGACCAAGCCCTGCGCACCGAGCAGATCACCTTCACCCAACTCCTGCTGAACAGCTTCGATTTCGACCTGAGCGACGAGCTGAACGGCCACGACATCCCGATCCTGGTGATCGGCAGCGGCTCGCTGCTGCCCGACCCCGCTCTCGCGCAGCAGTTCCTCGACGGTTACGGCTTCGCCGGGGCGCGCACCATCGCGTTCAAGACGATGCCCGGGGTCGGCCATTTCGTGATGCTTGAGGAGCCCGACTACACCGCCAGCGTCATCGCGGCCTACGCGCTGCAGAAATAAACACCGTTGCGGGCTGCCCGGGCCGGTTTGGGGATGCCATCGCGACCCGGTTCGCCTATCCTGGATGGCCGTCCCCGCCGCGCACGCCGGACCACTTGACCGGGACTAACTTGACCGGGACTAACTTGACCGGGACTAACCATGCCGCGTCGCACGCACCACCGACACCACGGGAACAGACCGCGCCGCGCGCGCGGACGCGGCCTCGCCGCCCTCGTCGGGCTGGTCGCCGTCGGTGCGGCCGCGCCCGCCGCGGCGTAC
>DYDD01000274.1 GCA_020718045.1 Fibrobacter sp.
CGCCTCGGCGGGGGCGCCGACGGCGCGGTACAGGTCGCCCAGCTGGATGCGTTCGCGTCCCTGCAGCGGCTGCAGGTAGTCGACCACGGTCAGGTCGACCGCGGCGCGACGGTGGTCGCCGACGGCCGCCGCGTGCTGGAAGGCCAGCCGCCAGGCGTCCGCGTCCTCGGGGTACGCCGCCAGCATGGCGTCGACGGCGCGGTGTCCACGCTCGGGGTCCTTGAGATCCAGGCAGGCCGCGATCAGGGCCCGGAACGCGTCGAGCCGAGGCAGTCCGTAGAAGCCGCCGGCGAGCTGCTCCAGCAGCCCGGCGGCCTGCTCGGGCCTGCCTCCCTGCAGATAGGCGACGCCGGCGAAGTAGAGCAGCGTGGGATCCTTGCGTGGATTGCGGCGGAAACCCTCGTCGAGGGCGCGGCCGGCCTTCTCGAAATCCCCGGTCTCGTAGGCGCACTGTCCGAGACCTAGCCAGCTCTCGGCGTGACGCGGCTCGACCGCGACGGCGGCGTCGAACTGCACGACGGCCTCGGCGGGCCGCTTGGCCTGCATCAGCGACATCCCGAGGTGGTGGCGCAGGAGCCAGTGGTCCTCCTGCGGGCGCTCGCGCAGCTCCGCCTGCAGCAGCTGCACCGCGTCCTCGGCGCGGCCGGCGCCGCGGGCCTGCAGGGCCTTGACGATGCCCAGGCGGGCCCGGCTCGGCACGTCGGTCAGCGTGGCCACCGGCGCGGGCTGAACCGCGGTCTGCGCCGAGGCGACGGCGCCCGCCGCCAGCAGCAGCGCGACGACGGCGAGGGACCAGCGGCTCGACCTCACGGCATCTCCTCCGCTCATTCCAGATCGAAGTTCAGCGTGGTGACGGCCCACGAGGCCACGGCTTCGCCGGCGACCATGCCCGGACGGAAGCGCCAGCGCGGCACGCACTGGCGGACGGCGTCCTCGAACAGCCCCTTGGGCCGCGCGTCCAGGATGACGACCCGGCCGACGCTGCCGTCCACGTTGATCTTGAGCTTCACCTGCACCGCGCCGGCGATCCCCTGCTCGCGCGCCTTGAACGGGTAGACCGGAGGCACCCTCATCTCGACCTGGGGAGGCTGGTCCAGCTCGAAGGACTCGAAGACCACCTCTTCGGCGACGGGCGCCGCGGCGATCCCGCCCAGATTGATGCTCACGGCCGGGCCGAGATCGATCCCGCCCATGTCCAGCGAGGGCGGCGTCAAGTCCGGCGTGAAGTCCAGCTGCGGCGTCAGCTCGGGCCTGACCGGCGGCGCGGCCTCCTCCTGGCGGGGCGGTTCGGGCGGCGCGAGCGTGACGAGGTTGATCGCCACCGGCTCGCTGATGTCCTGGGGCGCGCTGCGCTGCTTCGTGAGCTGCATCATCAGGGCGAACAGGACCACGTTCACCACGAGGGCGATCAGCAGGGACGGCACGATCCAGCGGCGGCCGCCGACCAGAGCCGGTGCGCCGTTCATTCGCCGTCCCCGCGGTTGGCGGCCAGGCTGACGTCCTTGGCGCCGGCCAGGCGGCACTGGTCCATGATCTGCACGACCAGTCCCGTCTCGCTCTTCTTGTCGGCGACGATGACCACCCCGCTTTCGGGGTCCTCGGCCAGGGCCCGCTCCACGTGGGCGCGCACGCTGCGCACGTCCACCCGCTCGCCGTCGAACCAGACCTCGCCCGCGGTGTTCAGGCCCACCATGATGTTGCCGTGCTCCTTGACCTCGGCGGTGGCCGCGGTCGAGCGCTGCACGTCGACGCCGGACTCCTTGACGAAGCTCGTGGTCACCACGAAGAAGATCAGCAGCAGGAACACCATGTCGATGAGCGGCCCCATGTCGATGTTGACCTTCTCGCTCCCGCGCATGGTGCGGCGGACGTTGATCATGGCGTGTCACCCTCCCGGGCCGGCGCCCCGTGGCTGCGGATGTGGCGGACGAGCACCGTGGTGATCTCGTCGAGCATGGTCTCGAGGTGCCGCGACTTGCGCGACAGGTTGCCGCTGATGTACAGGCCCGGGATCGCCACGACCAGGCCGCCCTGCGTCGTGATCAGGGCCACGGAGATGCCGCCGGCCATCGCCTTGGCGTTGCTCGTGCCGAAGAACGCGATCACGTCGAAGGTCTCGATCATGCCGAGCACCGTCCCCAACAGTCCCAGCAGGGGCGCCACGGCGGCCAGCACCGCGATGGCCGCCAGCCGTGCGCGCAGCAGGCCGCGCAGCTTCATGGCGCTGTGCTGCATCACCTGGCAGTCGATCTCCGGGTAGCCGGACCGCTGCTCCAGGTAGCCGCGCACCAGGCGGGCGCGCAGCCCTTCGACGGGGCGCAGCTCGGCGCCGTCGGAGACGACGGCGATCGCCTCGGCGACCGAGACATCGCCGCGGCCGAGATCCCGGAACATCCGCAGCCGTTCCGCGATGAACATCCACATCGCCACCGAGCAGATCCCGATCGGGATCATGATCCAGCCGCCGAGCCGCATGTAATCAAGCGCGTGCTGCAACTGTGCCGGCATGGCGCCGCTGCTCCTTGTGGATGATGTTCGTCAGGGAGACGGCCTTCTCCTCCATCTCGCCGATGATCTCCTCGACGCGGCGGGACAGGAAGGTGTGCAGGAGCATGACGGGGATCGCGATGAACAGCCCGACCTCGGTGGTGATGAGCGCCTCGCTGATGCCGCCCGACATGAGCTTGGGATCGCCAGTGCCGAACATGGTGATCACCTGGAAGGTCTCGATCATGCCGGTCACCGTGCCCAGCAGGCCCAGCAGCGGCGCCACCGCGCCGAAGATGGCGAGGGTCGAAAGTCCGCGCTCCAGGCGCGGCAGCTCGCGCAGGATGGACTCCTGCAGGACGCTCTCGAGGGTCTCGCGGTCCTCGTGCCGCGACAGCAGGCCGGCTTCGATGACGTGGTTGACCGGGGAGTGCTCGCCCTTGTGGCGGCGCACGATGTCCTCGCACTCGCTCCAGTTGCCCTCGGCCGCCAGGCGGTTGACCCGGGTCATGTACTTGTCGGTGTTGCGGCCGACCTTGTTCAGGAACGTCACCTTGTAGAAGACGAGGCCCAGCGAAGCCAGCGCGATGAGGCCCAGCGGGTACATCAGCGGCCCGCCCGCCCGCATCTCCTCGCGGAAGGTGCGGCGGTGCGTGATGCCGCTCAGGGCGGCGCCGCCGGAGAGATCGACGACGACCGACTCGCCGCGCCCCGTCAGGTACTTGTCCAGGAGCGAGCGCATGCCCCGGCTCGGCAGCGTGGTCAGCGCGGTGAAGCGGGCGGAGTTCGGCGCGTAGCGCAGGAAGCCGGTCTCGCCGGCGTGCCGGTAGAGCGCGGTGAACTTGCCGATGGTCATCACCTGGCCGACGACCTCCTTGCCGGAGCGGTCCACGAAGGGCGCGTCGCGGAGGATCACCTGCCCCGCGCGGCCGATCTCGTCGAAGTAGAGGGCGGTCATCGCCGCCACGTCGTCCACGCCCGGGAAATAGCCGCTGTCGAGGAGGGGGGCGACCTTGGCCGGCCTCTCGGGCGACAGCGCGGTGAGGGGCGAGTTCACGAGCATCGTTTCGAGGTCGCGCGCCGCCAGGCGCACGTTCCCGGAGATCTCGCGGAACTCCAGCTCGCTCTGCGCCCAGGCCTTCTCCAGGTCGGCCAGCCGCTTCTCCCCGGACTCGCGCCGGCGCTCCAGGGCCGCCAGCTCCGCCTCCAGGCGCGACCGCCCGCCCTCGAGCTCCACCACCTTCGCGG
>DYDD01000027.1:0-1365 GCA_020718045.1 Fibrobacter sp.
ACGCCCGCCGCACCGGACCTGTTCGCCGCGCCGACGGCCGCCGCGGCGGCTTCGGTTGCGGCCGCGCCGGTCCCGCCGTCCAAGCGCCTGGCGCTGGAGAGCCTGGCCGCCGAGGTGGCCGCCTGCACGGCCTGCAAGCTGCACCCCACGCGCACCCGCACGGTCTTCGGCAGCGGCAACCCCGACGCGCGCGTGCTGTTCATCGGCGAGGCTCCCGGCCGCAACGAGGACGAGCAGGGGCTGCCCTTCGTGGGCCGCGGCGGGCAGCTGCTGACCGACATCCTGCGCGCCATCCGCTTCGAGCGCGACGAGGTCTACATCTGCAACATCCTGAAGTGCCGCCCGCCCGAGAACCGCGACCCCGAGCGCGACGAGGCCGACGCCTGCGAGCCCTTCCTGCGCCGGCAGCTCGCGATCATCCGGCCGCACCTGATCTGCTGCCTCGGCCGCCACGCCGCGATGACGCTGCTGGACACCCGCGCCAGCCTGCGCTCGCTGCGCGAGAGCGTGCACTTCTACCAGGGCATCCCCGTGCTGGCGACCTTCCACCCCGCCGCGCTGCTGCGCAACCCGCACTGGAAGCGCGACACCTGGGAGGACGTGCGCAAGCTGCGCGCCCTGCACGACGCGCTGCTCGCCGACGCCTCCTGACCCTTCACCGCCGGCAGATCAGCATCGCGAACTCGTGGCGGGCGTCCACGCCGGTGATCGGCGGCAGGAAGACGCCGCCGACGAGTCCGGCGGCCGCGTACAGGGCTGCGAGGTCCTCGTCGCGCCAGGCGCGACCGCTCTGCGCGTAGCGCGCCGCCGCGCCCGTCGCGGGGTCCACGATCCAGTGGACGTTGATCTCGGACTGCGACGCGTCGTCCCAGTGGTACGACTGCAGCCAGAGGTGCGGGCCGTCGGCGAACGGCGAGCCGTCGCAGGCCCGCCACTCCAGCAGGTCCCCGCGCGGGTGGAGATCCCAGGGCTGGTACTCCAGGATCATCAGGCCGCCGGGACGCAGGCGTCCGGCGAGGGCGGTCAGGGCGGCGAGCATCGCTCCCGGCGGGTGGGCGTGGACCTCGCCGTACCAGAGCGTCACCGCGTCGAGGTCGGCGACGTCCGCGGGCAGCGGCAGCCGCGGGTCTTCCAGGTCGACGAGGTGGAAGCCGCAGTCGAGACCCTCGTCCGCGGCGACCGCGCGCGCGTGGCGCAGGGCCGCCGGCGCTATGTCGCAGCCCCAGGCGCGGTGGCCGCGCCGCGCCAGCTCGTGGCAGTACAGGCCGGGCCCGCAGGCGACGTCCAGCACGCGGCGCGGCGCGCCGGCGCCGAAGGCCTCGTCCAGGCGCGCCTCCAGCCAGTCGACGTGGGCGGCGACGACCG
>DYDD01000027.1:1385-19487 GCA_020718045.1 Fibrobacter sp.
TGCGTCGACTGGTCCAGGTGCAGGCGCAGCATGCGCTCGCTGAAGGCGGGGTCGGCCCAGGGGAAGGCGGACCCGTCCCGCCAGGGCCGCGCGGGGCGTGGTTCGGCGGCGATCCGGGCCCAGGTCTCGCGGAGTTGTCCACCGTCGGTCATGGGAGCGGCCTCCCTGCAGGGCTGAGTCGTCATCGTGTTGGACGGGAACCGTTTGGGATTTCCGCGCGTCCGATGCCGCCCAGCTTATCCACCCCGGCCGCGACTTGTCCACCGTATGTCCAGAAGTATGTCCAGAAGTATGTCCAGGAGTTGCCCCACGACTGTCCCGGGGAGCGGTCGGCCCAGCGGGTGGGAGGGGCGATCGACGGTCCGGCGTCCACACCCCGTCCACCGGCTGTCCACGGGTTTGTCCACGCCCGGTCCCCAGGAATTCCGGGGGGCGGCGAAGTCCGTCTGTTTCGGGTCGCACGCATCGCTTACCATGTCCGTCTTCGCCTCGCCCCGTCACTCAGAGCCCCGAGGTGCGGTCCCGTGGAACCCGAACTCAGCCCTCTCTCCCTCGGTCCCCCGCCCCGCGAACCGCGCCGCGCCGCCGAGACCCGGCAGCCGCCGCAGAACCTCGACGCCGAGCGCGCCATCCTCGGCGCGGTCATGCTGGACCGCGACGCGCTGGGCGTCGCCCTCGAGACGATCCGCCGCGACGACTTCTACCGCCGCGAGCACCGCGTCATCTTCGGGGTGATGTGCGACCTCTACGAGAACGACCAGGCCATCGACGGCATCACGGTCGCCGAGGAGCTGGAGCGCCGCGGCGAGCTGGACAAGTGCGGCGGCAACGACTACCTCGCCGACATCATCGCCGCGACCGCCACGGCCGCGAACGTCGCCTACCACGGGCGCATCGTCCGCGACAAGTCGGTGCTGCGGGGACTGATCCACGCCTCGGGCGAGATCACCACCGATGCCTTCGCCGCCCGCGAGGAGACCGACGCCATCCTCGACCGCGCCCAGACGCGCATCTACGCCATCGCGGAGAGCCGCGAGACGCAGGCCTTCGCGTCGGTCCGCGACGTCGTGCCGGAGGCCTTCCGGCGCATCGACGAGGCCTCGCGCTCCAAGAGCGACATCACGGGCCTGTCCACCGGCTTCGTGGAGTTCGACCGCATGACCGCCGGCCTGCAGCGCGGCGACCTGGTCGTGCTGGCGGCGCGGCCGTCGATGGGCAAGACGGCGCTGGCGCTGAACGTCGCCTACAGCGCCGCGGTGAAGGACAAGGTGCCGGTCGCGATCTTCAGCCTGGAGATGGCCAAGGAGCAGCTCGTGATGCGCATGATCTGCGCCAGCGGCGGCTTCAACAACCACGAGCTGCGCAAGGGGCAGATCAAGCCGGAGCAGTGGCCGAAGCTGACCGAGGCCTGCAGCCGCCTGTCAGAGGCGCCCATCTTCATCGACGACTCCAGCGGCATCGGCGTGCTCGAGATGAAGTCCAAGGCGCGCCGGCTCAAGCAGCAGCACGACCTCGGCCTGATCATCGTGGACTACATGCAGCTGATGACGTCCACCTCGCGCGCCGAAAACCGCCAGCAGGAGATCTCGCAGATCAGCCGCAACCTCAAGGGCATGGCCAAGGACCTGGACGTGCCCGTCATGGCGCTCAGCCAGCTCTCGCGCGCCGTCGAGTCGCGCGGCGACCACAAGCCCATGCTCTCGGACCTGCGCGAATCGGGGTCCATCGAGCAGGATGCCGACGTGGTCATGTTCATCTATCGTGAGGAGTACTACAAGCCGGACGACGAGACCGTGCGCAACAAGGCGACGGTGATCGTCGGCAAGCAGCGCAACGGGCCCATCGGCCAGTTCGACCTGCACTTCCACAAGTCGTTCACGCGCTTCGCCGACCTGCAGCACTGAGCGCGGGCGGCGGGCCGACGAGGGTGCCGACGCGATGATCCCACCCGGACTGCGCCGGATCACGGACCTGCCCCTGTTCCCGCTGCCGGACGCCTTCCTGTTCCCGGGCGCCCTGGTGCCCCTGCACGTCTTCGAGCCGCGCTACCTGCGGATGGTCGCCGACCTGCTGGACACCGCCGGGCGCCTGGCGCTCGGCTGCCTGGACCCGGCGGGAGCGCCGACGTCGCGCGGACCCGCCGTGCTGCCGGTCGCCGGCCTGGGCGAGATCGTCAGCCACCGCCGGCTCGACGACGGCCGCTACCTGATCTGGCTGCTGGGCCTCGACCGCCTGCGCATCGCAGAGGCGCCGAGCGACCGCCTCTACCGCCGCGTCCACGCCGACGTCCTGGACGACGTGCCCGGAGCCCCGGCGCTCGAAGCGGCCCTGGCCCCGCGGCTGCGCGACGCCGTGGCCTCGCGCATGCTGCCCGGCGTGGAGCTCTCCGCCGGCCTGGACGCCGGACTGCTCGCCGATCTCCTCTTCCAGCACCTGCCGCTGTCGCGGGAGCGCAAGGCGTGGGCCATGGCCGAACGCCACGTGACGCGACGTGCCGAGGCGGCCCTGACCTGGCTCGACGGACTCGCCGACGCGGCCGAAGCCTGAGCGCCGACGGGAGCCCCGTGGACGACCTGACCCTCATCGACCTCGACCAGCCGCGCCGCGGCTACCGCAAGTTCATCGGCTGCTGGCTGCGCCGCCGCGGCGACGAGACGTACGTGGTGGACCCGGGCCCCGCGAGCACGATCCCGCACCTGACGTCCGAGCTGCGCCGCCTCGGCGTGACGCGCCTGGACCGCATCCTGCTGACGCACATCCACCTCGACCACGGCGGCGGCGCCGGCCACCTCGCGGCGGCCTATCCGGAAGCGCGTGTCGTGGTCTGGGAGGAGGCGGCCCGCCACCTGGTCGACCCGCAGCGGCTGTGGGAGGGTTCGCTGCAGGTGCTGCGCGACCTGGCGTCGCTGTTCGGGCGGCCGCTGCCGCTGCCGGCCGACCGCATCGACCCGCCGTCGTCGCTGGCGCCGATGGGGATCCGCACCTTCCACACCCCGGGCCACGCCGCCCACCACCAGTGCTACCTCGACGACGGCACGCTCTTCGTGGGCGAGGCGGCGGGCATGACCTGCCCGACGCGCGGCGGCGCGCCGTACCTGCGGCCGGCCACGCCGCCGCGCTTCCACCTGCCGACGGCGCTGCGGTCGCTCGATCTGCTGCTCGCGCTCGATCCGGCGCCGGCCCGCTTGGCCTGGGGGCACCACGGGACGTGCGGGGAGCCCGGCCGGTTCCTTGCGGCCGCGCGCGGCCAGCTGCTGCTGTGGACCACGACGCTCGGCGAGCTGTGCGCGACGCATGGCCCGGCGTGGTCGCCGCAGCTTCAGGCGGAGGCGCGGCGCCGGCTGGCCGACGCCGACCCGTGGTTCGCGACCTTTGAGGACCTCGACGACGATCTGCAGGCGCGCGAGGCCGAGTTCCTGCGCAACACGCTCGAGGGGATGCTGGGTTACCTGGCAACCGTGGATGGATCTGCCGACGGCCGATGAACCGCAGACCGGCATCCGCTTAGCGGCCGGCATGCCACAACCCGGAGGTTTCCTACATCACATAAACAGCATATATTTACCTATTAATATATTAACATCAGATAAAAGGCATGTATATGCCGATCATATGACTATGAATACATCTCAAATGATTCGGTCAAATATTGCCTATCAATACTTGATTTATGATTTAAACGGCATATAATAACCGTATGATGAAGGCATTATACAGCACCCCGAACGAACTCCAGCACCTCCTGGGGGAGCGGCTGAAGCGGCTGCGTCTCGATCGCAACTTGGACCAGCGCACCACGGCCGAGAAAGCCGGGATTTCGGAAAGAGCTTTGCGCAACCTTGAAACCGGGCGCGGTTCGACGGTCGAGACCCTCCTGCGCGTCTTGAAAGCGCTCGACCACCTGCAAGGCCTCGAGATGCTGGCGCCGGAAATCAGCGTCAACCCTCTCGACCTGCTGCGACGCCCCAAGGCGCCACAACGCGCGAGGAGAGTCGCCAAACAGGCCCGGGAAGGCTGATCCATGAACACCCCGGTCATCGAAGTGCGCATCTGGGGCCACCGCGTCGGCGCCGTGGCACCCGATCCGCGCCTTGGCTGTCATGTGTTCGCCTACGAGCCCGCCTGGCGGCGCACCGGCATCGAGCTGGCGCCCTTGACCATGCCGCTGGACGACGCGCGCTCGAGCTTCGCCTTCCCTGAACTTGCCGGACCCAGCTTCAAGCGCCTGCCGGGGCTCCTCGCCGATGCGCTGCCGGATGACTTCGGCCACGCCCTCGTCGATGCCTGGATGAGCGCCAAGGGCGTCGAGAAGAGCGCCGTCACCACCCTCGACCGCCTGTCCTACATGGGCAAACGCGGGATGGGGGCGCTCGAATTCAAGCCCGCGCGGGGCGCCCACCGGGAGAGTGCCGAACCCCTCGAAATGAAAAAACTGGTGGAAGCCGCGCGCATGGTCATCCGCGGCGACTTGTCCGGCGACGTGCAGGCACAGGCCGCGTTGGCCAACATCATCCGGGTCGGCACCTCCGCCGGCGGCGCGCGCGCCAAGGCGGTGGTCGCCTGGAATCCGCAAACCGACCAGATCCGCAGCGGCCAGTTCGATGTCGCGCCCGGCTTCGAGCCATGGCTGCTCAAGTTCGATGGCGTCGGCAAGGACGCGGAATTGGGTGGGGGGGCTCACTACGGCCGGGTCGAATACGCCTACCATCTGATGGCCGCAGCCGCCGGCATCCACATGTCCCGCTGCCGTCTGCTCGAAGAGAACGGGCGCGCCCATTTCATGACCCGACGCTTCGATCGCGACATCGCTGATGGCGGCACCGTCAAGCACCACGTCCAGACACTCTGCGCCATGAGCCACCTCGACTACAGGCAGCGCGCAACCCACGCCTACGCCCAGCTCTTCATGGCCATCGGGCGGCTCAAGCTGGGAGACGAGGCCGTCGGCCAGGCGTTCCGCCGCATGGCCTTTAACGTCATGGCCAAGAACTACGACGATCACACCAAGAACGTCGCCTTCCGCCTCGAGCAGGACGGCGCCTGGGAACTGGCCCCGGCCTACGACGTGACCCATGCCCACAACCCGCAGGGGGAGTGGACCCACCAGCACCAGATGAGCGTCAACGGCAAGTTCAGCGGCATTACCCGCGCCGATCTTCTGACCGAAGCCGACCGTTTCGGCGTCCGTCGCCCGCTGGACGCCCTGGCCGACGTGCGCGCCGCGCTCGAACAATGGTCGGAGTTCGGCCGCGAAGCCGGTCTCGGCCGGCCAGTCATCGACGGCCTGCGCGCCGATTTCGAATCGATCTGAAGACGGTCCACTCCCGCGAGCATCGCCGCATCCTGGAGGCGACGGTCGCCCGGGCCGTGAGCGGCCGGCGGCGGTCAGGCCCACTCGTCGAGCAGCAGGCCGGTCAGGCGGTCCGCGGTCCGCAGAACCGCGGCGTTGGTCGCGAAGGATCGCAGGGCCTGCTGGGCTTCGATGACGTCGCGCACCAGATCCGCCGGCGCGGGCCCCCGGGGGGAATCGGCGGTCCGCCACCGCGCCACGCGTTCGGCGACGCCGGCCAGACGGTCCTGCTGGGCCATCATGGCGGACATGGCGTTGGCGACGGCCTGGATGCTCACGGCATTACCTCCCGCCTACGCCATCGGCACCCCGGGCTGTAACTTGAGCCGATTGTGCCGGGATTCGCAACTCGTTGTCCTGAAAGAAGAAAACCATGTCGTCGTCGATGGCGCAGCTTTCCGGCTGGGTCGGAATCGCTGCAACATCCGGCCGCCCGTGACGTAGTTGCCCGAGTTGATTCCGCTCGAACGCCGTTCATGACGAATGGTCGGCACGATCAACCATGGTGGAGCAGAATTCACCGCCGTACCCGAGAGGAGTGAACCCATCCAGGGCCAAGAAAATCCTGATCGGCATGCTGGCCGTCTTCACCGTCATCGTGATCGCATCGGCCGGCTACGAATTCGGCAAGCACCTCGCCAAGGCCAAGACACCTCATGCCGACGCCGGCAATTCGGAATCGGCTTGACGATTTGTTCAAGCCGGTCCCAAGCGGGGCGGCGCAATTCAAACTGCAGTCTCGAGCAGAGCAGGACAGGAGCGATGGAACGAATTCAGGCTGGATGTACTGCGATCTCAAGCGGCCCCGGTTGGGTGGTCGAGGATGCCGACGACCTGATCGGCGGTCTGCGCTAGCACGGCCGGCAGTCGCGTGCAGCCGTCCGCGCCGGTCGGGACGCAGGTGGACACTCGGCCGAAGTCCGTTTATATTCGGGCCGTTATGACATCCATCCTCTTCGGAATCGGTGATTGGACCCTGGCCGCCCTGGCCAATGCGGGCCGCGGCAGCCTGCTGCTGCTGGAGATCCTGCGCCAGTTCCCCCAGATCCCGCGGATGCGTCGCCAGGTGATCGAGCAGATGCACATCGTGGCCGTCGGCTCGCTGCCCCTGGTCCTGACGACGTCGATCTTCGTGGGCGCGGTGACGGCGGTGCAGGCCGTCTACCAGATGCAGGCCTACGTCCCGATGAAGTTCCTCGGGACGGTCATCTCCAAGTCCGTCTTCATCGAGCTGGGGCCGGTGCTGGTGGCCCTGGTCGTCGGCGGGCGGTTGTGCGCCAACTACGCCGCCGAGCTGGGCACCATGAAGGTGACCGAGCAGCTCGACGCGCTGGAGATGCTGGCCATCGACCCGATGCGCTACCTGGCGATGCCGCGTTTCGTGGCGACGTTCCTGATGCTGCCGGTGATCACCGTCTTCGCCGACGCCATCGCCATCGTCAGCGGCTACTTCGTCTCGGTCGCGACCATGGACGTGACCATCAGCACCTTCAAGGAAGGCCTGCTGATGTACTTCGACCTGGCCGACCTGTTCAGCGGGCTGCTGAAGTCCTTCTTCTTCGGCGCGATCATCGCCCTGTCCGGCCTCTACTTCGGCCTGAACACCCGCGGCGGCGCCGAGGGCGTGGGCAACGCGACGATGATGGCCGTGGTCGGCAGCTGCCTGAGCGTGCTGGTGGCGGACTACTTCCTGGCCACCTTCCTGTTCCAGATCGTCTTCGGAAAGTGACGCGATGACCGGACCCGTCGCCATGCCCGCCCCGCCCGACTTCCGCGTCGCGGACCCCGCCGCGCGCCAGGGGATCACGATGCAGGGCGTGACCAAGACCTTCCAGGGCCGCAAGGTGCTCGACGGGCTGGACTTCTCGATCGCGCGCGGCGAGACGGTGGTGATCATCGGGCGCAGCGGCGAGGGCAAGTCCGTGCTGCTGAAGCACATCGTCCGGCTGCTGGAGCCCGACGCCGGATCGATCTGGATCGACGGCGCCGAGATCACCGCCCTGCCGCGCGACGGGCTGTTCGAGCTGCGCAAGCGCTTCGGCATGCTGTTCCAGGGCGCCGCCCTGTTCGACTCGATGACCATCTGCGAGAACGTCGGACTGGGCCTGTCCGAGCACTCGGGCCTGCCGCCGCAGGAGATCCGCGAGCGCGCCTGCCACTGCCTGGCGATGGTCGGCCTCGCGCAGGTCGAGGACAAGCTGCCGTCGGAGCTGTCCGGCGGCATGAAAAAGCGCGCCGGGCTGGCGCGCGCCATCGCCATGGAGCCCGACTACATCCTGTACGACGAGCCGACCACCGGCCTGGACCCGATCACCGGCGACGCCATCAACGACCTGATCCTGAAGCTCCAGCGGGAGCTGCAGGTGACGTCGGTCGTGGTGACGCACGACATGGCCAGCGCGTTCAAGATCGCCGACCGCGTCGCCATGCTCAGCCGCGGCCGCATGATCTACGCCGGTTCGGTCGACGAGATCCGCGACACGGGCCACCCGATGGTCCGGCAGTTCATCGAAGGCAGCGCGCAGGGGCCGCTGGGCCTGTTCTAGATTCCTGGTCCAGCGCCGCCGCGGCGCGGGAGGTGCCCATGGGGACGACGGGGAGGAAACGCGAGATCCAGGTCGGCGTGACGGTGATCGTCTCGCTGGTGGTGCTGATCTGGGGTATGCTCTGGTTCAAGCAGGTGCGGTTCGCCGGCGGCGTCGAACACTACGCCGTGGATTTCACCGCGGTGGGCGGCCTGCAGTCACACGACCGCGTCCAGGTGCGCGGCATCCGGCTGGGCGCGGTCGAGGATTTCGCGATGATCGGCGACAAGGTGCGCGTCGATTTCTATGTGGAGCCCGACGCCGGGCTCACCCAGGACTCCCGCATCACGCTGACCAGCATGGGCATCGTCGGCGAGATGCTGATCGAGATCACGCCGGGCACCGGCCCCGCGGCGCCGGCGGGCCACGTCTTCCGGGGCGAGGTGCTCAAGGACATGGGCGCCATGATGAACGAGGGGGCCGCCACCCTGGAGGAGGCGCGCACGCTGACCCGCGAGCTGACCGCCTTCATGCAGGAGGTGCGCGAGGGCGACCGCATCGGCGCGATCATGGACGACACCCGGATCACCATGGCCTCCCTGCGCTCCACGAACGAGGAGCTGACGCCCGAGGTGAAGCACCTGGTCGCGGACCTGCGAGCCACCACCGCGGCGGTGCGCACGGCCGTCGCCGGCCCCGACAGCCTGCTCGCGGGGACCTTGCGGGGCGCCGGCGCGACGCTGTCCCGCGTGGACTCGCTGACCATCCTGCTGACGCGGACCACCACGTCGCTGGCGGCGCTCGTGGCGCGGCTGGAGGCCGGCGAGGGCACGGCGGGCCGCATGCTGAAGGATGATTCCTTGTACGCGCAGGCGGAATCGACCATCGTTGCCGTGCAGGACCTGATCGCCGACGTCAAGGCGAGACCCAAGCGCTACTTCCACGTCAGCCTGTTCTAGCCCCAGCCGGACCCCGGCGGAGATCGAGGAGGAGTCATGGACCCCAGACAGCAGCGGATGATCGAAGCCGTCAAGAACGCCATCATGACCGAGATCAAGGGGCAGCAGCTCTACTCCCACGCCGCCGCCACGACGCAGGATCCTGCCGCGAAGACGATGTTCACCGCGCTGGCCCGCGACGAGGACGAGCACGTGGCGCTGCTGCAGGCGCAGCACAAGAGCCTGGTCGAGGCCGGCCGCATCGACCTGTCGCAGGTCCACCCCGCCGAGCTGGATCACGGCGCCGGCCACGTCATCGACGACTCCTTCCGCAAGTCGATCAAGCGCGGCACCTTCGAGATGGCCGTCGTCGGCATCGGCTGCGACCTCGAGAACAAGGCCATCAACTACTACCGCGACCAGGCCGCCAAGACCGACGACCCCGGCCTCAAGCAGCTGTTCACCTGGCTGGGCGAGTGGGAGGTCGGCCACCTCGCGCACCTGGTCGAGCTGGAGAAGATGATGCAGGACGAGTACTGGGCCGAGCAGGGGTTCTCGCCGATGTAGGCCGGACGTCCCCGGCGAGGCGAACGACGGAGGGCCGCCCAGGGGGGCGGCCCTCGTGCTTTCCGGCGACCCGGCGGGTCACCAGGTCATGGCCACGCCGACCATCATCGACTCGAGGGTGGGGTCGGCCCCGGCCAGGCGCTGCAGGTTGCCATGGCGCCGATACTCGAGGCGGACCACGGTGCGCGGGTCGATGGCGGCCTCGAGGCCGCCTCCCCAACTCCCGCCCAGAAAATTCTCGCGCCACCAGTACTCGCCCAGACCGCCGACGACGTAGGGCCGCACCTCGCCGAGAGCCAGGTTGGCCTGGAGCAGCACGCCGGCCTGCCAGCAGGCGACGTCGCCGCCCGGCGTGGAGCCTCCGAGGTCCATGGAAACCGGCTCGTACGCGTCGACGTCGTGGCGGGCGACTTCCAGCGCGGTCCAGACGCGGGGCGACAGTTTCGCTCGCCATCGCCCCGCGAACGCCAGCCCGTCGTCCTGCGGCCAGCGCCGCGCGCTCGCCGAACCGATCAGCACTTCCAGGCCGCCGGAACGCAGGCGGCGTTGCACGGCGGCGCTCCTGAGGGCCGCCGGGATGCCGGGCCGCGTCCAGAGCAGCTTCCAGTCGGGCAGCGCCGAGCCGGCCGTCCCCCCCAGCAGCGCGCCGAGAACCGCGCCGGCGCTCGTGCCGGTCACCACCAACTGCATGACATCATCGCCGTGCTGGTCATCGGTGCCGTCATGGCTACCGCCGTCCCCGTAGTTATCCATAGCGTCGATGAGGACGGCGAGCATGGCCGCGCCCAGGCAGCCCACGATGCCGCCGGTCACGGCGCCGACCTTGGCGCCGCCCTTGGCGTGGCTCTCGCGCTTCCACAGGGAGATCATGTCGACTTCGGCACAGGCCGCCGTGCCGCCATCCTCCGTCATCAGGAGCAGGACGGCGCCGTCCCAGCCGGCGACGCGGCCTTCGGTCTCGGCGCCGTCGCGCAGCACCACCCGGACCGCGGCGCCGTCGGGCAGCGAGGCGCAGATCCCGGCGATGCCCGTCGCGGCGTCCGCGGCGGCGCACGTCGCGACGCACGTGGCGACGCACAGCGCGGACACCATCAGTAAGGCGGCGACGTCGCGCTTCATGTTCCCTCCTTGCGGCGCCGGACGCGGACCAGCCCCCACACGCTCAGCACCAGCCACGCCGACTCGATCGCCGCGCTCGACAGGTTGAAGTCGAAGACCAGCGAGACCAGGATCAGCCCGGAGCCCACGGCGTTGGCCAGCGAGTAGCGCGGGTCCTCCTGGCGCAGGCGGCCGGACTGCAGCAGCGCGTAGGCGGCGAGCGTGAGCGCGACGCCCAGCAGTCCGGCCAGGTCCGGCGGGCCGGGGATCACGCCGGCGCCTTCGCTGAGAGACCGATCATCGGCGTTGCGTCCAAGTGCGGGACCTTTCGCTTACCGATGCCGGGGAGCCAGATCGAGCGCCAGGCGGCTGTTCAGGACGAACCCGAACACCCCGAACTGATCGTAGCCACCCACCTCGAGGCGGGGCAAGGCCATTTTCGGCGCGCTCGGCGTGAACAGGCCGGGATGCGAAGCCCAGGCGCGCGTGTAGCCGGCCTTTCGGGCCGCCATGACAACGCGCCGGTCCCAGGAACCGTTGGGGTAGGCCAGGTCGGTGGGAGGGGATCCCGTGATCCCGCCCAGGATGCGCCGCGATTCGGCCAGGTTCATCGTCAGCGCCGGATCGTCGATGTGGGTCAGCAGGACGTGGTCGTGGGAATGGGAGCCGATCCGCACCCAGGGGCTGCGGGACATGGTCCCGACCTCGTCGGCGGTCAGGGGGCGGAAGCGCTGCAGGTGTTCGGCGGCGGTGTCGCCGTGGGTGCCGGTGATGTGGGCCAGCGCCGCGGCCACCCGGGGATGGTCCGTGTTGCCGACCCGCTTGAGGTCGACCAGGAGACGCTGGAGGTCCTCCCAGCGCCGACCGTCGTCGGCCGGGCGGAAGCGGTAGTCGGCGAACCCGAAGGCCGTCAGGTCGAGCCGCGTCAGGCGCAGGGCCTGCACGGGGGTCAGCACGAGGTCCGGCCAGAACGGCTGCTGGTCCAGCATCGGGCGCGTCGAGACGAAGAAAAGCGCCGGAGCCCGGTGCGCTTCCAACAGGGGCAGCGCCAGTTCCAGGTTGTTCAGGTAGCCGTCGTCGAAGGTCAGCATGACGTTCAGCCGCCCGCGGTCCAGACGCTCGGGCGCGTCCAGGTCCTCGGGCGCGATGAAGCGGGCGGTGCGTCCCAGCCAGGTCAGTTGGCGATCGAACTCGGTCACTGGCAGCCGCAGCCAGTTCGCGAAGTCGTCGTCCGCGCGCAGGTCGTGGTAGCAGAGGACCGCCACCATGGGTCCCCCGCGGCCGCCGACGCGGACCAAGCCGCGCGTCAGGGCCGGGTGGCCCAGCAGGGATTTCAAGGCCTCGCGCATCGGTATCCCGTCTGGGAGGGTGGGGTTCGATCCGCGCCAGTGTACTGCGGCCGGTCCGGAATGACAACTCGGCTCCGGTCGCCGGCGAGCGGCTGCCCGCCGGTTCCGGATGTGCTATAATGACGGGACTTCCGGCGCGCTCCCGGGCGCGGCCGCGACCCATCCCAAGACATCGCAGCCCGGCTGGAGGCTCCATGAGATCCCGTTCCGTCATCCGCGCGGCCGTGCTGGCCGCGTTCTGCCTCGTCGCGATGACCGCGGCCGCCGCTTCCGCGACCGTCGCCCCTGCGCCTTCCGCTGCGGTGGCCCGCGCTCTCGCGGATTCCGATTTCCCCGGCCGCAGCACCGACGGGACCATCGCCGTCTGGGTGTGGTTCACGGACAAGGGGCTGCAGGGCGACGCCCTCGCCCGCGCCCTGGATGCCGCCGAACGTTCCCTCGGCGAACGCGCCGCCGCCCGACGGGCGAAGACGGCGAACGACAAGGACGGCCGCCTGGTCGACGCCACCGACCTGCCGCTGCACCGCCCCTACCTCGACACGGCCCTGGCGACCGGCGCGCGCCTGCGTCGCGAATCCCGCTGGCTCAACGCGGCCAGCTTCGACGCGCGGCCCGCACAGGTGCGCGCCCTGGCGGCGCTGCCCTGCGTGCGCGAGGTGACGCTCGTGCGACGCTCCCAGCCGCGCCCCGCGCCGGCGGCTCCCGGGATCGGCATGGCGGCTCCGGCGGACAAGGACCTGGCCTGGTCGATCGACTACGGCGGCACGCTCGCGAACCTCGAACAGATCAACGTGCCCGCCCTGCACGAGGAGGGCGTCCAGGGCCAGGGCGTGCTGATCGGCATGATGGATTCGGGCTTCCGCACCAGCCACGTGTCGCTTTCCGGCCTGCCGGTGCTCGACCGCTGGGACTTCGTCAACGGCGACGGCGTCGTGGAGAACGAGGCGGGCGACCCGAGCACCCAGGACGACCACGGCACCAAGACGATGTCGACCGTCGGCGGCTACGATCCCGGCAGCCACGTCGGGCCGGCCTTCGCGGCCTCGTTCGTGCTGGCCAAGACCGAGGACGTGTCGCAGGAGGTGCCCGCCGAGGAGGACAACTGGGTCGCGGGCATCGAGTGGCTCGACACCTTCGGCGTCGACGTGGTCAGCAGCTCGCTGGGCTACATCGACTGGTACGTCGTCGCGGACCTGGACGGCGACACCGCCGCCTGCACCGTCGCGGCCGACCTGGCCGTCGGCAAGGGCATCGTGGTCTGCAACTCCGCCGGCAACGAGCGCGGCACGAGCTGGAACGCCCTGGTCACGCCCGCCGACGGCGACAGCGTGATCACCGCCGGCGCGGTCACCAGCAGCGGCACCATCGCCTACTTCTCCTCGCCCGGGCCGACGGCCGACGGGCGCGTCAAGCCCGACGTCTGCGCCCTGGGCTCGGGCAACCACGTCGCCAACCCGTCGGGCGGCTACACGACCGCCTCGGGCACGTCGTTCTCCTGCCCGCTGACCGCCGGCGTGGCGGCCCTGGTGCTGTCGCGCGTACCCTCGCTGACGCCCATGCAGGTGCGCGAGGCCATGCGCATGACGGCCGACCGCGCCGCCGCCCCGAACAACGACTTCGGCTGGGGCATCCTGGACGCCCACGCCGCGGCGCACTACTTCGGCGCTGCGATCGTCCACGCGCCGCTCGGGGACACCGAGCAGACGACGGGTTCGTACGCCGTGGCTTGCACGATCACCGACCGTGTCGCCCTGACGCCCGCCGAACTGCAGCTGCACTGGCGCGCCGATGCGGGCGCCTGGCAGCAGGTCCAGCTCGCGCCCGCGGGCGGCGACGCCTACGCGGCGGCGATCCCGGCGCAGGCCGGCGGCGCCGTCGTGGACTACTACCTGACCGCCGGCGACGTCCTGGGCGTCGCGACGGCGCTGCCGGCCGCCGCGCCGGCTGTGGTCTTCTCCTTCCGCGTCGGCGCGGACGTCGCGCCGCCGCAGATCGTCCACACGCCGCTGGGCGACCAGCCGGCGCTGACCTGGCCGCCGCTGGTGCGCGCCGTGGTGACCGACAACCTCGGGCTGGCTGACGTCGGCGTGACCTACACCTGGAACGGCGTCCCGCAGACGGGCTTCGCCCTCGCCGACCAGGGCGCGGGCCTCTACCAGGCGGCGTTCCCGGTCGACGCCGGTTCGGTGCTGACGGGGGACGTCTTCGCCTACACCGTCGTCGCCCACGATGCGGCGGCCGTGCCCAACGCCGCGAGCGACGGCCCGCACGCGTTCACGGTCATCGACGCCCTGGGCGTGGCCCTGGTCATCGACGACACCGTGGCCAAGACGGGCGACGTGAAGTTCGATGAGCGCAAGCTGCCCGTCGCCTCGCCGGACCCGGCGAAGGCCGCGCCCGCGAACCTGGACCGCTGGCTGCGCGAGGCCGGCTACGTCACCGCCGTCGTGGACGCCGGCGCGGTGGTCGCGGGTGATTTCACGGGCAAGCAGTTCGTGGTGCTGACCTGCGGCGCCAACTCCGGCCCCGTCGCCGGCGCGGGCCTGCGCACGCTGCTGCAGGACTGGGCCGCCGCCGGCGGCAAGCTGCTGATCGAGGGCGGCGAGGTGGCCTACGACGCCGTCTCCTCGCCCGGCTATCCCGACTTCGCCGCGCAGGTGCTGCACGCCGGCGCCTGGCGCAGCGACAACGCCGGCGCCCTGAACCTGGCGCCGGGCATGTCGGCGCACCCGGTGGCGACGACGCCGCACGCGCTGCCTGCGTCCCTGAGCTTGACCTACGGCAGCTACGGGGACGAGGACGCCGTGGACCCCGCCGCCGACGCGGTCGTGATCTACGGCACCGCCTCCTACGCCGCGTCGGCGGGCGTGATGGTCCACGACGACAACCCGGCCCCGCAAGCCGGCCAGATCGTGGTGCTGGCCCTGAACGTCGGCGCCCTGACCGACACCACGGCCGCCAGGCACCTCGTCGAGAACGCGGCGGCCTACCTGATGGCCGACGAGGGTGCGGCGAACGGTTCGATCACCGGCCTGGTGTGGACGGTGGCGGGCGGGGCGTACGTGCCGTTGGCCGGGGCCGCGGTCGACGCCGGCGCGGGCCACGCCGCGGTCTCGGGCGGCGACGGCCGCTTCGTCATCGACGGCCTCTACGCCGGCGGCTACGTCGTGACGGCCACGTACGCCGGCCTGAGCACGGACGTCGCGACGGTGACGGTCGCGGAGGGGCAGGCCGCGGAGGCCTACTTCCGGCTCGTACCGGTCACTCATCTGGCGTACGACAACGTCACGCCGGCGGCGATCCCGGACAACAACACCACGGGCATCGTCTCGATCATCCACGTCGGGACGGCCGGCACGGTCGCGGGCGTGGACGTCGACCTCGACGTGACGCACACCTGGCGGGGCGACCTGATCGTCGAGCTGGTGTCGCCCGCGGGCACCGTGGTGCGCCTGCACAACCGCAGCGGCAGCTCCGCCGACAACATCGTGGGCAACTACCCCGGCACGCTGGCGGTGGAGGGACCGGGTTCGCTGGCGGACTTCGTCGGCGAGGCGACCGCTGGCGACTGGAAGCTGCGGATCTCCGACGTGGTCAGCTCCGACGTCGGCACGCTGAACGGCTGGGGCCTGAACCTGACCCTGCCGACGGACCTCACCGCGGCGCTGCCTTCCCCGGCCGCGACCGTCCGGCTGCTGCCCAACCGTCCCAACCCGTTCAACCCGCGCACCGAGATCCGCTTCGAGCTCGCGCGCGACGGCTCGCCACGGCTGGCCGTCTACGACGTGCGCGGCCAGCTCGTGCGGGAGCTGCTGGCGGGCGGCCACCTGGCCGCGGGACCGCACGCCGTGATCTGGGACGGCCGCGACGGCGCCGGGCGCGAGGCGCCGAGCGGGCTCTATCTGGCGCGGTTGGTCGCCGGGGACGTCCGCCTGGAGCGGAAGTTGCTGCTGGCCCGTTGAGCGGGCGCGCCGCGCGGCGGCGTGACGGCCCATCGAACCGTTTCGGGGGCGCCTTTGACCGGGCGCCCCCTTTGACCGGGCGTGCTCGATCCGCTATCCTCCCGACGCACACCCTCCCGGAGAGCGAGTCCCGATGTCCTCTGCCAACGCGCGGTCCAAAGCCAACACCCGCTACGTCTGCGGCAACTGCGGCCACGAGGAGCTGCGGTGGCTGGGCCAGTGCCCGCAGTGCCGCGAGTGGAATTCCTTCGCCGCGATCGCGACGACGGCTCCCGCCGGCAAGGGCAAGGGCAGCGGTTTCACCCGCGCGCGGCCCGAGACCGCCGCGTCGCGGCCGGACCTGGCGCCGGTCGCGCTGTCACGCGTCGCCACCGCCGCGAACGAGCGCATTCCCGTGGAGCCGCAGGAGGTGGCGCGCATCCTCGGCGGCGGGCTGGTGGCGGGGTCGGTGGTGCTGCTGGGCGGCGAGCCGGGCGTCGGCAAATCCACGCTGCTGACCGGGCTGGCGCTGAACTGGGTGCGCGCGGGAGTGCGGGTCCTCTACATCGCCGGCGAGGAGTCGCCGTCGCAGATTCGCATGCGCGGCGAGCGGATGGGTTTCGACCCGCGCGCCGGCGAGGGCTTCCACATCCTGGACGACGTGGACCTGGAACGGCTGCTGGGCGCGATGTACGCCGACCGCGAGACCCACCCGGGCCCCTGCGTGGTGATCGCCGACTCGATCCAGACGCTGCACTCCGGCGACATCGACGCCTTCCCCGGCAGCGTCGGCCAGATCCGCTACTGCGGCGGCGTGCTCGCCGACTTCGCGCGCACGACCCTCTGCCCGGTCTTCCTGGTGGGCCACGTCACCAAGACGGGCGACCTCGCCGGACCCAAGCTGCTCGAGCACCTGGTCGACACCGTGCTCTACTTTGAGGGCAGCGGCGGCGGCGCGCTGCGCATGGTGCGCGCGGTGAAGAACCGCTTCGGCGCGACCGGCGAGCTGGCCCTGCTGGAGATGCGCGGCGACGGGCTCGTGCCGGTCACCGACGCCGGGGCGCTGTTCCTGGGCGACCGGCGCGGCGGCGAGCCCGGCACCTGCGTCGGCGTGGTGCGCAACGGCTCGCGGATGTTCCTGACCGAGGTGCAGGCCCTGGTGTCGCCGGCGCGCTACGGCACGCCCCAGCGCGTGGTGCAGGGCGTGGACAGCAAGCGCGTGGCCCTGCTGGCGGCGATCCTGGAGAAAAGGGCCGGGCTGGACCTGGCGGGCTGCGACATCTTCGTCAAGGTCGCCGGCGGCGCCCGGCTGGAGGACCCGGCCGCGGACCTGGCCGTGATCACGGCCCTGGCCTCGTCGCTGCGCGAGATCCCGGTGCCGCTGGACACCCTGGTGCTGGGGGAGGTGGGCCTCACCGGCGAGGTGCGCGACGTCATCGACCGCAAGAACCGGCTGCGCGAGGCCGCCCACCACGGCTTCAAGCGCGTGGTCGCGGCGCGCAACCTGCGCACGCCGCGCACCGAGCAGGGCATGGCCGTGCTGGCGGCGGGCACGGTCGATGAAGCGGTGTCGCTGGCCCTGCAGCCGCCCGATCGCGGCCGCGCCGCCGCGGCGAAGGAGTGAGCGTGGGCGAACCGCGTCGAACGCCGGCGATCCCCCTGCATGTGATCGTGGTCGCCGGCGGCGATGGCCGACGCGCCCGCACCGGCGCGGACGAGGCGCCCAAGCAGTTCCAGGTCGTCGGCGGTCGCCTGCTGCTGTTGCGGGGGTTGGAGGCCTTCCTGGCGCTGCCCTGCACCGCTTCGGTGACCGTGGCTACGGCACCCGCCTGGCAGGCCGTGGCGCGCGTGGCCCTGACCTCGGCGACAACGCTGCCGTCGGCAGTGTGCGACGGCGGCGCGACGCGCACCGCCTCGACCGGGAACGCGGCCGAAGCGCTGCTGCGCGCCTGTTCGCCGCATGACGACGACCTCGTCGCGGTCCACGACGCCGCCCGCCCCTGGGTGACGACGGAACTCGTCTCGCGGCTCGCCGCCGCGGCTGTAGCGCACGGCGGCGCGGTGCCGGGCGTCGAGGTGACCGACACCATCGTAGCCCTGGAAGACGCGGGCGACGACGGCGCCCGCGGCCTGCGCTACCTGCCGCGCGCCGGCCTGCGCGCGCTGCAGACGCCGCAGGTCTTCCGCTGGCGCCCCTTCCTGGAGGCGCACCGCTGGGCCCGTGCCACCGGCGCCGCGTTCACCGACGACGGCGGGCTGCTCGCGGCCCGCGGCCTGCCGCCGGTGCTGGTGCCCGGCGAGCCGGGCAACCGCAAGATCACCACCGCCGAGGAT
>DYDD01000028.1:0-6471 GCA_020718045.1 Fibrobacter sp.
CGTCAGGGCTGGGCGTGGCTGAAATGAGGGGTTTGTACGGAGGAATCAACATAAGCTTCAGCAGTGGGCGCGGCTGGCGCGGGCAGTGCTTTGCACTGACCGTGACAGCCGTGACCATCTGCTGCAAGCTGAGGTTAGACATTTAGCCCTGCTTTCGTGGAGTTCGCCGCAGATTTGATTTCAGTTACTTGATGCGCGGAAATGCGCCAAATCACTAGACCGGCGAGCACGCATGATAAGAGATTGATTAGATGCAGCGCGAGTTGCCCGCGTGCCAAATTCACAGCATCGTGTATGGACACTCTATCTGCGCCTGCGATAAGTCGATACGCGCCTCGATATACCACGGCGCCGATGAGTTTGAACGCAAATACCGACCAACACGCGATCAACAGAGTCCGCTGAGCAAATTGGATTGATCGAGCATCGATGCGTTCAGGCTCTGAGGAAATCCGCATGGGCGCGATCTGGTTCGCGACTACAAGACCGTGGAAGATGTTGTATACGGGAATTATCAAGCCTGCGGCCGCCCACAACGGATGAAACCGTGCTCGCTGATTTCCGGCACGCTTGAAGTTTGCATAGGCGCGAATCATCCAAATGCCAACGGCCACAAACATGAGCGCCGATAGTGCCCAGTTGGCGGTGCCAAGGCCGGCTCTCAATTGATCGAGATTTGATACTGCGGTTGCGTCTGCCAGACGAGCGGGGTCGCTAATCAATGTGATTTTTGAAACGTCAGACCCTATCCAGATCGCCTGCAAGACCAGCATTGCGCCCACCGCAGCCAAGGCGTAAATGGCGTAGCCGAAGATCGGCAGGAGAATCGCACTCATCTGTTCCTCCGTTGGTGCGTTCATGTCTTCTGCCTAACATAAGCTTCAGCAGTGGGCGCGGTTGGCGCGGGCCGTGCTCTGCACGGCCTGTGACGACCGTGACCATCTGCTGAAAGCTGCTGTTAGGTGGGTGTACCAACCACTAACAGCGCCTTAGTCATCGGCAACCGCAGCCGCCCCAGCCCATATCTTCGACGAGCTTCGTAACAATCCACACTGCTCGTAACTGCATTTTGCCGTTTCACCTGGGCCAACCGATGTCCGCGCTTGGCCAGAATCATCCCCAGCCAGAGTAACCGCCATCACGCCGGGTTGGTCGTCTTTCTTGACGGCGATCTCGATCTTGCGGCCTGTGACTATGAAGCTCACGGGTGCCTCCGTATCGAATCTCGACACCACACCATCGACTACATAGTTACCAGAGATCTTTGTGCCGGCAGCCGCTTCCACTGTAACCGTGATTTCGCGAGGGCGTGAGGCAAGAAACACAACAACTGCAAGTGCAACCATGATCGCGATAACGGGAATTCCAAATGAAAGAACCAAAGAACGCTTCATGATGTGCCGCCTCTCCACCTAACATGAAGTATGCAGTTCTATGAATTCAGATACCGTCGCAGATTATGCCTTATGGTGTCGGGAGCAAGCTGCGTAACTCATCTGCGAAATAACGATATCAGATTCCATCGTACCGCTGTCGCCATGAGGATACACTTCCCCATGCGCAGTGTAAACAGACATGCACAGCAGATACCTTCAATACTGATCCGAGAACGGGTTCATCTCAGTGCCGCTCACGCCAACCACTTAAAAACAGGACTTATCTGCTCCAAGGTCCATTCGGACTGCTCCCCCGCTTTTTCAAGCCTCTCCGACGGACCTCGAAAAGAACTCCATCACCTGGTCTTTACCGAACCGCCCCGCCGCCACCCCCATGGTAAGCTCCTCGACCTCGAGATCGCCGGCCGACAGCTCGCTCCCGTTGATCAGCAGGAACACCTCAGCCGCCGCGAGGGCGACGCGCTTGTTGCCGTCCACGAACGGATGATTCGCACATAAGTGGAAGAAATACGCCGCCGCTTTCTCGGGCAGCCCGACGTGGAGGTCCACGCCGCCGAACGTCGCTTGCGGCATAGCGACGGCCGATTCCAGCAGCCCGCGATCACGCAGGCCTGGCTCCCCGCCGAATACCTCGATGAGGCGGCGATGGATCATCAGAACGTCCTCGACCGACAGGAAGGCGACCGGTGACTTCACTTGGCCAGCCGCCGCATCACCTCAGCGCGCTTCTTCATGACACGGTCGAGCTGATCGCCCACCTCTTCGGCACTGACGAGTCGCGGCCGCGCGGGCGTCACGATCAGGCTTCCATCCTGGATGGTGAGCTGCACCTGGCCCTCTTCCTCCAGACCCAGGAGTTCCAGAATCGGCTTGTCGAGAATCAACGCGTTGCTGTTGCCTACTTTACAAAGTTGCTTGATCATCGCGAATCTCCTTGGTTATAACAATATTATAACCACACAGGAGCGCCGTGTCAACCGCCGCCAATTTCGTTACACGGGCACCTAGGCGATGATCTTCGCCAACTGTTTCTTCGTGACTCCCAACACGAGCAGGGCCTTGAGCAGCAGATCGACCGTCACCGTCGGATCGGCGGCCTCCATCTTCGCGACTCGCGATTGACTCGTGCCGAGCAGTTTCGCCAGCTCCACCTGCGTGACATCTTGCCGGAGTCGCTCGGTCCTGAGACTCCCGCTGAGCGCCAACTTGAGCTCGATGAACCGGGATTCCTCGGACGACAGGCCGATGAACTCCGCCGTCGAACCTACCTTCCAGCCCTTGGCCGCGAGTGCCTTCTTCTTCTGGCTATCCATCTCGGCCCTCTTCTCGAGCATCTTGATCGTTGTTGCGCGCCCGCCATCGGCAGTTCTCGATCACCGCAGGAGGGATCGACCTCCCCGCGATCCAAGCGAGGGGCTTGTCCCCTGGATCCTCATGGAGATTGTATGTCAAATCTGATATATCGTCAATGACCCTACCGATCCAACGGACTCCGCACCCCCCTCCCCCCGCGGTTGAGCACATGCGTGTAAACCATCGTCGTGCTCACATCCTGATGCCCGAGCAGCTCCTGGATCGTCCGGATGTCGTACCCGTCCTCCAGCAGGTGCGTCGCGAAGCTGTGCCGCAGCGTGTGGCAGCTCGCCGGCTTGGCCAGCCCGGCCTCCCGCACCGCCGACTTGACCGCCCGCTGGATCGCCGATTCGTGCAGGTGGTGCCGCCGCCGCTCCCCGCTCTCCGCGTCGCGGTAGAACCGCGTCGCCGGGAACACCCACTGCCAGGCCCACTCGCGGGGCGCCGCGGGGTACTTCCGCGCCAGCGCCGCCGGCAACGCCACGCTCCCGCGCCCGAGGGCCAGGTCGCGATCGTGCAGGACCTTCACCCGCCGCAGGTGGGCCCGCAGCGGCCCGGCCACGCTCCGCGGCAGCATCGTGCGACGGTCCTTCTGGCCCTTGCCGTCCCGGACCGTGATCTCGCCGGTCTGGAAGTTGAGGTCCTTGACCCGCAGCCGCAGCGCCTCCAGCAGCCGCAGCCCCGAACCGTACAGCAGGCTCGCCACCAGCCACGGCGCGCCGTGGAGATGCTCCAGCAGCGTCGCGACCTCCGGCGCCGTCAGCACCACGGGCACGCGCACGGGCCGCTTGGCGCGCACCACGTCCTGGACCCAGCCCGGATCCGTCTCCAGGACCTCCCGGTACAGGAAGAGCAGCGCGCTCAGGGCCTGGTTCTGCGTCGAGGCGCTGACCTTGCGCTGCTCGGCGAGGTGGCTGAGGTAGGCCGCGATCTCCTTCTGCCCCATCTCGATCGGGTGGCGGCAGCCGTGGAACAGGACGAAGCGCCGCACCCAGCAGACGTACGCCTTCTCGGTCCGCCGGCTGTAATGCCGCACCCGGATCGCGCTGCGCACGCGGTCCAGCAGCTTGGGCTCTCGATGTTCCGACATGGGGATCGACTCCGGGCTGGCAGGATCCTGCATCGCGACCGCTCGTCGCGCCTGCCGCAAACCCCGTGCCCGGACCGGGGCTCGCCATCGTCACCTCATCTCAGGAGATCTCCCGACTCCACTCCTCCCACTTCCCCATCCACTCCTCGATCTCCCCTTCCGCCTCCACGATCCGCTTCGACGCCGCCACCCGCGCCTCAGGCTTCGTGCCGGCGTCCGCCAACTCCGCCAACAGCCGCACCTTCTCCTCCTCCAGCGCCGCGATCTCGGCCTCCGCCTGCTCGATCCACTCCTGTCGCCGCCGGATCTCGTTCTTGCTCAGCGGCCCCTCGGCCGATGGCGCCGACGCCGGCGCAGTCGCGCGCACCGAGGCGTTCCTCCCCGCCGCCGCCTTCGCCTCCGCCGCCCTGGCCGCCGCCGCGGCCGCGGCCTCCTCCCGCCGCGCCACGTACTCCGACCACCCGCCCGCGAACTGCGCCGTCGTCGCCCGCCCCGCCGCGTCACGCCCGAACACCAGCAGACGCCTCGCGATCCGGTCCAGGAACGAGCGGTCGTGCGTCACCACCACCAGCGTTCCGGTGAACTCCTGCAGCGCCTCCTCCAGCGCCTCGCGGCCGCCGATGTCCAGGTGGTTGGTCGGCTCGTCCAGCAGCAGCGTGTTGTGCCCTTCCTTGATCAGCCGCATCAGCGACAGCCGCCCACGCTCGCCGCCGCTGAGCCTGCCAACCGGCCGGTCGATCATGTCGGCCCCGAACCCGAACGCCCCGGCGAAGGAGCGCAGTTCCCCCTGTGTCGCCGCCGGCCACACCGACGCCAGTTCCTCCAGCACCGTGTTGCGGTCCGTGACGTTGCCGAGGTGCTGGTCGTACAGGCCGAGGTCCACGTTGTGCCCGACGACGACCCGCCCCCGCTCCGGGATCACCGACCCCGCGAGGATCTTCAGCAGCGTCGACTTGCCGCAGCCGTTCAGGCCCACCACGCCCAGCCGCTCGCCGCGCGCCACGCGCAGATCCAGTCCTTCGAACAGCGGCGCCGCCCCGTAGGTCTTCGCCAGGCCGGTGGCCTCGAAGGCCGTCACGCCGCTCTCGCGCTCCGGCACCAGGTCGAACTTGAACGACGTCGGCCCGGCGACGGGCCGCTCGATCCGCTCTTCCTTCGCCAGCTGCTTGCGGCGCGACTGGGCCTGCTTGGTCTTCTGGCCCGCCAGGTTGCGGCGGATGAAGTCCTCGTCCTTCTCCACGCGCTCCTGATGCTTGCGCCACGCGGACTCGTCGCGCTGCCGCTGCTCGGCCGAGTTGCGCAGCCAGGCGGTGTAGTTGCCGGCCCAGGCGGTCAGCTTGGCGCGGTGCAGGTGCACGGTGCGCGTGGCGATGCGGTCCAGGAACCAGCGGTCGTGCGACACGACGAGCACGGCGCCGGGGCGGCGCAGCAGGCGCTGCTCCAGCCACTCGCAGGCGTCGAGGTCGAGGTGGTTGGTGGGCTCATCCAAGAGCAGCACCTGCGCGTCGTCCAGCAGTGCGGCCGCCAGGGCGGCGCGGCGGCGCTCGCCGCCCGACAGCACGCCGGGGTTGCGGCGCCACGCCTCCTGCGGCAGGCCTAGGCCGGCCAGGGCCTGTTCGAGGCGTGCGCGCCAGGTGTAGCCGTCGCGGTGCTCGTAGTCGGCCTGCAGTCGGCCCTGCTCGTGGGCGATGGCGACGGCCTGCTCGGGGGGCGCCGCGGCCAGCGTGTCGGCCAGGCGCGCCAGTTCGGCTTCGAGGTGAAGTTCGCGGGAGAAGGCCGAGGCGGCGACGGTGTCGTAGACGTTCAGGGCCGCGTCGGGGCCGGCGGTGAGCGAGGAGGACTGCCGCAGCAGGCGCACCCGCACCCCGCCCGCGGCCTGGCGTTCGCCGCCGTGGGCCTCGAGCTCGCCGGCGATGAGGTTCAGCAGGGTGGACTTGCCGGCGCCGTTCTGGCCGATCAGGGCGTAGCGCTCGCCCTCGAGCAGGGTCAGCGAGGCGCCGCGCAGGATCGGCTCGCGGCCGAAGTCGAAGTCGACGTTTTGCAGGGAGATGAGGGACATGGCTCCGGCGCGCAGGGGAGGTGGGGCCCTGGAGCTCGGTCCGGGGCCCGGTCGCTTGGCTCGGGGGTCAGTTCGCCTGACCCATCACCTTGAGGTCGGCCGGGTCGCCGGCCGGCGCCTCGTGGTTCGGCGCTTCGTGGTTCGGAGTCTTGCGGTACTTCAGCGGCGGCACCCCGCAGCGGTCCTTGAAGGTGCGCGAGAAGTGGGCCAGGCTGTTGAAGCCGCACTCCTTGCTGACTTCCTCCACCGACAGGTCGAAGCGGCGCAGCAGGCGCTTGGCGTTGTCGATGCGGATCTGGATCAGGTAGTCGCTGAAGCTCATGCCGGTCTCGACGCGGAACAGGTTGGAGAAGTAGCCCGGCGACAGCGAGACCATCTCGGCCATGCGGTCGCGGTTGATGTTCTCCTTGTAGTTCTGCAGCACGTAGCGGCAGGCGTACTCGGCGCGGTAGTCCTGGATCTCGACCGTCGCGACGACGGTCTCGCCGTGTTCGCCGCCGTGCTCCAGGACCACCTGGGGCAGCGCGCCGTCCCACAGCGCCACGTCGGCGGGCAGGGGCGCCAGGCCGGCT
>DYDD01000028.1:6495-19475 GCA_020718045.1 Fibrobacter sp.
TCGTGGCCCGCCGCATGGTGGGCGGGGGTGGGGCGGGCCTGGGTGGCGGCGCCCTGGAGGAACTCCAGGACGTGCTGGGCCGACTTCTGGACGTTGGAACGCTGGGCCACCAGCACCGGCGCGTTGTAGCGGTCCTGGACCAGCTCGAGCGAGGCCTTGAAATCGGCCGGGATCTCGGCGGCGTAGACGAAGATCAGCCGGGAGCCCTCGGTCTGGTCGACCCCGTCGCCGTTGACGACCGGGTGCAGCAGGATCTGGGGCCCGAAGAACGCGAAACACAGCTCGGCGGGGTTCTTTTCGGGGGCGGCGCACAGGAAGAGGATCTTCTGCAGGGCCTCCTGGTCGCCCCGACGCTGCCTGGGATAGGACGGAAACTCAACAATGAAGCTGTTCCATGCTCCTTCGATCGGTTCCAGTCTGGATTTCACGACTGTCCCCCCCACACGTGACTGACGCTCCATCGTAGGCAAATCCACAGGTGAGTCGTTATCGACTTGAACTATGATAAGACGATTATAAGGGAACGCCTGACAACCTACAAGAAAATAATGTTAAAGGCAACGCACGCTCATTCAGGGGGTTACGCCTCAAAGTTCCAGAAGGCGGCCCGTAGCCGGCGTGTAGAAATCCTGAAAATCGTCAAAAATAGTCACGGCGCCGTGAATAATGGCCGCATCAATAGTCAAATGGCGGGCCCGGGCTCGCCGTCCGGCTCGCCGTCGATCGACCCTTCACCATCGATCGACCCTTCACCATCGATCGACTCTTCGGCTTCGATGTCGGCGATCCCGACCACGGCGTCGTCCTCGCCCTTGAAGCTGATGATGCGCACGCCCTGGGTGTTGCGTCCCAGGGTCGAGATGTCCCGCACGGCCATGCGGATGATGATCCCGTTGCGGGTGATGACCATCAGCTCCTGGCTGTCGGTCACCTCGCGGATGTCCACGACGCGCCCGTTGCGCTCGCTGCACTTGATCGTAATCAGGCCCTTGCCGCCGCGACGCTGCACGCGGTAGTCGTCCAGCGGCGTGCGCTTGCCGTAGCCGTTCTCGGTGACCGTCAGCAGGGTGGCGCCGTCGCGCACCACCACCGTGCCCACCACGCGCTCACCCGGGCTCAGCTCGATGCCCTTGACGCCGCGGGCGGTGCGGCCCATGGGCCGGATGTCGGACTCGTGGAAGCGGATGGCCATGCCGTCGCTGGTGGCCAGCACCACGTCCTGGTCGCCCTCGGTCAGCTGCGCCGCGACCAGCCGCTCGTCGTCCAGCAGGCTGATGGCGCGGATGCCGGCGCTGCGCGGGCGCGAGAAGTCGTCCAGCGGCGTCTTCTTGACGATGCCCTGGTCGGTGCACAGCAGCAGGTAGCGGTCGGGGTCGAACTCCCGCACCGGCAGCACCGCGTGCACCTTGTCGTCCTGCGCGATGTTGATCATGTTGACGATGGGTCGTCCCTTGGCCGTGCGCGCGGCCTGCGGCACCTGGTGGGCCTTCAGCCAGTAGAGCTGGCCCTTCTCCGTCAGCACCAGCAGGTGCTGGTGCGTGGTGGCCACGAACAGGTGCTCGACCCAGTCCTCGTCCTTGGTGCCCATGGCGGTGATGCCCTTGCCGCCGCGGCCCTGGGTGCGGTAGGTGTCCGAGGGCAGGCGCTTGGCGTAGCCCTGGTGCGAGATCGTGATCACGACCTCCTCGTCGGCGATGAGATCCTCGAGGTCGAGGTCGTCCTCCTCCGGCTCGACGGTCGTGCGGCGGGCGTCGCCGTACTTCCCGCGCAGCTCGGCGATCTCCTCGCGGATGATCTGCAGCTGCAGGGCGCGGTCGGCGAGGATCGCCCGCAGCCGCCCGATCAGCGCCAGCAGCTCCCGGTACTCCTCCTCGATCTTGCGGCGCTCGAGCCCGGTCAGCCGGGCCAGGCGCAGGTCCAGGATCGCCTGCGCCTGCTTCTCCGACAGGCCGAAGCCCGCCATCAGGCCGGCGCGCGCGATCTCCGGCGAGTCGCTCTTCTTGATCAGCTCCACGATCTCGTCGATGTGGTCCAGGGCGATGCGGTAACCCTCGAGGATGTGGGCGCGCTCCTCGGCCTTGTTCAGGTCGAAGCGGGTGCGGCGGACCACGACCTCCTCGCGGAACTTCAGGTACTCCTGCATCGTCTCCTTCATCGTCATCACCCGGGGCCGGTTGTCCACCAGCGCCAGGTTGATCACGCCGAAGGTCTGCTGCAGCTGCGTGTGAGCGTAGAGCTTGTTGAGCACCACCTGGGGGTAGGCGTCCTTCTTCAGGACCACCACCACGTGCATGCCCTTGCGGTCGGACTCGTCGCGCAGGTCGCTGATGCCCTCCAGCACGCCGTCGCGCACCAGGTGCGCGATCTTCTCCACCAGGGCGGCCTTGTTGACCTGGTAGGGGATCTCGGTGATGGCGATGACGGCGCGCCCCTTGGCGTCCTCCTGGATCTCGGCCCGCCCGCGCACGACCAGCCGGCCGCGGCCGGTGTTGACGTAGTCGACGATGCCGCGCCGGCCGCGGATGACGCCGCCGGTCGGGAAGTCCGGGCCCTGCACGAAGCGCAGCATGTCGTTGGGCGCCAGGTCCGGGTCGTCCAGCAGCGCGACCAGGCCGTCGCAGATCTCGCCCAGGTTGTGGGGCGGGATCTTGGTGGCCATGCCCACGGCGATGCCGTCGGCGCCGTTGATCAGAAGGTTGGGGATGGCCGCGGGCATCACCGAGGGCATGGTGCGCGAGCCGTCGTAGTTGGGGACGAAGTCGACAGTGTCCTTGTCCAGGTCCCGCAGCACCTCGACGGCCACGCGGGTCATGCGGGCCTCGGTGTAGCGCTCGGCCGCGGCGCTGTCGCCGTCCACCGACCCGAAGTTGCCCTGCCCGTCCACCAGCGGGTAGCGCAGGCTGAAGTCCTGCGCCATGCGCACCAGGGTGTCGTAGGCCGACACCGTGCCGTGCGGATGGTAGTTGCCCGTGGTGTCGCCGGTGATCTTGGCGGACTTGCGGTAGGGCTTGCCCGGCAGCAGGTTCAGGTCGTTCATCGCCGTCAGCACGCGCCGGTGCACGGGCTTCAGCCCGTCGCGGACGTCGGGGATCGCGCGCGAGATGATGACGCTCATGGAGTACTCGAGGTACGACTGCTCCATCTTCTCGTTGATGTCGACCTCGACCACCGTGCCGATGTTCTTCTCCGTCATCGCGTCCTCTCCCCCGCCCCGCTCAGATGTCCAGGTTGTCGAAGCGGACCCGGCCCGCGTTCTCCTCGATGAAGCGCCGGCGCGATTCCACGTCGTCGCCCATCAGCACGGTGAAGACGCGGTCGGCCTGCGCCGCGTCCTCCAGCATCACGCGCGTCAGCGTGCGCTTCTCGGGGTCCATGGTGGTCTCCCAGAGCTGCTCGGGATTCATCTCGCCGAGGCCCTTGTAGCGCTGCACGTAGACGCCCTTGGCGCCGCCGAACTCCTCCACCAGGCGGTCCTTCTGGTCCTCGGTGTAGCAGTAGCGCTCCAGCTTGTCCTTCTTCACGCGGTACAGCGGCGGCTGGGCGATGTACATGTGGCCGTTCTCGATGACCTCGCGGAAGTAGCGGAAGAACAGCGTCAGGATCAGCGTGCTGATGTGCGCGCCGTCGACGTCGGCGTCGGTCATGATGATGATGCGGTGGTAGCGCAGCTTGCTGAGGTCGAAGATGCCCGCGCCGACGCCGGTGCCCAGGGCCGTGATGACCGTGCGCACCTCGTCGTTGCCCAGGATCTTGTCCAGGCGCGCCTTCTCCACGTTCAGGATCTTGCCCTTCAGGGGCAGGATGGCCTGGAAGCGACGCTCGCGACCCTGCTTGGCCGAGCCGCCGGCCGAGTCGCCCTCCACCAGGTACAGCTCGCACTCGGCGGGGTCGTTGCTCTGGCAGTCGGCCAGCTTGCCCGGCAGGGCCGCGGAATCCAGGGCCGACTTGCGGCGCGTCAGGTCGCGGGCGCGGCGCGCCGCCTCGCGGGCCTGCGCGGCGCCGATGCACTTGTTGACGATCTTCTTGGCCGCCGTCGGGTGCTCGGCCAGGTACGCGCCCAGCGTCTGGTTGACGAGCTGCTCGACCTGGCCCTTGACCTCGGTGTTGCCCAGCTTGGTCTTGGTCTGCCCCTCGAACTGCGGCTCGGGGATCTTGACCGAGATGATCGCCGTCAGTCCTTCGCGCACGTCGTCGCCGCTGAGGGCCGGCAGGTCCTTCTTGAACATGTTCTCGGCCTGGCCGTAGGCGTTGATCGTGCGCGTGAGGCCGGCCCGGAAGCCGGACAGGTGGCTGCCGCCCTCGTGGGTGGGGATGTTGTTGGCGAAGGTCAGCACGTTCTCGGTGTAGCCGTCGTTGTAGTCGATGGCGATCTCGATCTGGACGCCGTCCTTCTCGCCCTCGATCAGCACCGGCTCGTCGCAGATGGGCGTCTTGTTCTCGTTGATCCACTTGACGAAGGCGACGATGCCGCCCTCGTAGTTGAAGCGCTCGCCGCGCGGCGGGCTCTGGCGCTCGTCGGCGATGTGGATCGTCAGGCCGCGGTTCAGGAAGGCCAGCTCGCGCAGGCGCGAGCGCAGCGTTTCGTAGTTGTAGACGCGCTCGGGGAAGATCTCGAAGTCGGGCTGGAAGGTGACCGTGGTGCCGGTGGCTTCGCTCCCCGACGCGCGCACGGGGCGCACCTCGGTGACCGGGATGCCGCGCTCGTACTCCTGCTCGTAGACCTGGCCGTCGCGCCGCACCTCGACCTTCAGGTGCGAGCTGAGCGCGTTGACGCAGCTCACGCCGACGCCGTGCAGGCCGCCGGACACCTTGTAGCTGCCCTTGTCGAACTTGCCGCCGGCGTGCAGGCTGGTCATGACGACCTCGAGCGCCGGCTTGTGCTCGGTGGCGTGCATGTCGACCGGGATGCCGCGGCCGTCGTCCACCACGCGCACGGCGTCGCCGGGCAGGATGGAGACCGTGATCTCGCGGCAGTAGCCGGCCAGGGCCTCGTCGATCGAGTTGTCGACGACCTCGTAGACCAGGTGGTGCAGCCCGCGCAGCCCCGTGTCGCCGATGTACATGGCGGGGCGCTTGCGCACGGCCTCGAGGCCCTTCAGGACCTGGATGCCGTTGGCGGTGTATTCCTGGGACGCTGCGCTCATCGCCCGTCACCTCTCCTAGGCGTCGCCGCCGGTTTCCATTCCGTTCGGCCTGCGTAAACTTGCGGCCTGTGTAACCCTACGGCTGTCGTTTCCCCGCGTCGCTGCGGTAGCCGGCGGCGCGGTCCCGGTGCAGCCACCGGATCTCGCGCACGGTGCCCTCGCCGTGGCGCTCGTTGTACTTGCGGGCGATGGTCGGGAACAGGAGCGTCAGCTCCTGGCGCCAGGCGCCGTGGTCCGCGTCCAGGACGAGGACGCCGTCCCGCAGGTCCACCGCGCGGCTGTGCGCGGCGACCCGCTCGCCGGCGATCTGCGCCCAGTCCTCCAGCACGGACCGCTCCGCGAAGCGCCGTCCGAGGCCGGCCGCCGCCAGCGCCGAGGGCAGGATGTCGCCCACCGACTGGGGTTTGCCCTTGCCGCGCGCACCCTTCATGGAGCTTCGGTGATCCTTCCGGCCTCGACCGCCCAGCGGCGGGCGTCCCGCGGCCGCCAGCCGGCCACGTCGTCCGCGCGCGCGGTCGCGATGAACACCTGGTGCATCTGCGCGGTCGCCTCCTGCAGCCGCCGCGCGCGTTCCTGATCGAGCTCGCTGAAGATGTCGTCGAAGAAGAGGATGGGGCGGATCCGCCTCCTGCGGAACACCAGTTCTCCCTGGGCCAGCTTCAGCGCGATGGCCACCGAGCGGGTCTCCCCCTGGGAACCGAACGTCCTGAGATCCACGCCGTCGAGCGACAGGGCCAGGTCGTCGGCGTGGGGTCCGGCGAGGCAGCGCCCGCGCCGGATTTCCGCCTCCCCAATATAGTCGAGAAGCGACGAAATTTCCCGGGTTAAATCCGCCGCCGGGGCCTCTTTTTCGGCGATCTCGAGGCCGGGCGCGTAGACGATCTCCAGCGTCGCCGATCGCCCCGTGAATCCCGCCAGCACGTCCTGCGCCACCGGACCGAGTTCGCGCGCGTAGCGCGCGCGATCGCGGATCAGGGGCGCCGCGTGCAGCGCCATCTCGTCGCTCCAGGCCCGCAGGTCGTCGCGCAATCCCGCGCGGCCGCGGCCGCCGGCCGCCGCGTCCCGCAGCAGGCTCGTCTTCTGTTTCAGCGCGCGGTTGTAGGCCTGCAGCTCGACGAAGTAGGCGTGGTCCAGGCCGCAGAGCCCCTGGTCGAGGTAGCGGCGACGGCCGTCCGGCGCGCCGCGCACCAGCGTCACGGTCTGCGGGTCGTAGACCACGGTGGCCAGCCGGCCCACCAGGTCCGCCTTGCGCGGCACCGGCTCGCCGGCCACGCGCAGGCGGCGCCCGCCACCGCGCTCCAGGCCGTACTCGTAGCTCTCGACCGTGCCGCCCTCGGTCTCGGCCTCGACCACGACGCGGGCGGCGTCGGCGCCGAAGCCGATAAGCTCCTCGTCGCGGGCACCGCGGAAGGAGCGGCCCAGGGCGGGGTAGTTCAGCGCCTCGAGCAGGTTGGTCTTGCCTTGGCCATTGGCACCGGTGAAGACGTTGACCCCGGGCGAGAACGAGAGCCGGGCTTCCGCGAGGTTGCGGAAGCCCGACAGGGTAGCTTCGATCAGCCGCACGGCGGCCTCACTCGGAGGTCAGGCGCAGCGGCATCAGCAGGCAGAGCAGGTCGCCGTCCGGGGATTCGCCCTCCGGGCGCACCAGGGCCGCGCTCTTCGAGTCGCGCAGGGAGAAGCGGAGCGTGTCGGCGCCGACGTTCTTCAGCACGTCCAGCAGGAACATGTAGTTGAAGCCGATCTCCATGGCCTCGCCGTCGAACTCCACCGGCATCTCGTCCTCGGTGCGGCTGCCGTCGGTGCCTGAGGCGCTCAGCTCGAGGCGGCCGGCCTCGACGCCCAGGCGGATCTGGCTGGTCACGCGGTCGGCGGTGATCGAGACGCGTCGCGCCGCGGTGTTCAGCGCCTCGCGGTCGACGATCATCTGCAGGTTGTTGGCCTGTGGGATCACCGCCGTGTAGTCGGGGAACGGCCCCTCGAGCAGGCGGATGTGCAGGACGGTCTCCCCCAGCCGGAAGCTGATCTGGTTGTCGCCGAACTTGACGCGGGCGGTCTCGACGCCCTCGGCCAGGCGCACGAACTGCAGCAGGCCCGGAGTGTCGGCGATGACGCTGCGCACCTCGGTGACCGTCCAGTCCATCTTGCGCTCGATGCGGGTCAGGCGGTGGGCGTCGGTGGCGACCATGGCCAGGGACGTGGGCTTCAGCTCCCAGAGGATGCCCAGCAGGGCCGGCCGGGTCTCGTCGCGGGAGACGGCGTAGGACGTCGCGCGCACCATGCGGGCCAGGACCCCGGCGTCGACCTCGTGGCCCTCGCCCTCGGGCATCCCGGGCAGGGACGGGAACATAGCCACGTCCATGACCTGCTCGCTGAGGCTCGACTTGCCGGCCACGACGCTGACGCGGCCGCCCTTCTCCGACACGACGACCTCGCCCGCGGGCAGGCTGCGCACGAAGGAGATGAACTTGGCCGCCGGCACGGCGAGACGCCCGCCGTCCTTGACCGCGATCTTGTCGGTGGACGTCGTGACGGACATGTCCAGGTTCGACGACGAGATCGTCAACCTGCCCTTGTCCACCTCCAGCAGCACGCAGTTCAGCACGGGCATGACCGGCTTGTTGGCCACCACGTTGGCGACGATCGCCAGGGCTTTCTGCAGGTCGTCCTGCTGGATCGTGAACTTCAAGAGTCGTCCTCCGGATCTGGGTGGGTGCCCGCGGGCGGCGCCGCTGCGCGAGGGATGCCCATGATAGGAACCGCGCTCTTCCTCTTCAAGTCTTTATAGATAAAGTAGGAGAGGTAGTAGGAGCGGTGGACAGGGTGGACATCTCCCGGATTCCCGTCCCTTTCCCGCCCGGCGACGCCCAGGAGCGCCCCGCGGCGCCGTTGCGGATGGTGGACGGTTCGTGGATGACCCGGGGGTTCGCGGTCCGTCGTCCACCGGGCCGCGTCCGTGCACGTTCCGCGCACCGCCCGTCCACAGGTTTCTCCCCAGGCGCGCCGGAGGGGATAGCGAGGCCGGCCTCCGCGGGGAGGCCGGCCGGGCGCGTCGTCCTAGAAGCGTGCGAAGAGGTCCTTGATGGTCCCGCGGAAGCGCGGGTCCTCGTCGATGAGGCCCCTGATCTTCTGGCACGCGTGCAGGACGGTGGTGTGGTCGCGGTTGCCGAACGCGCGGCCGATCTGGTTGAGGGAGACGCCGACCTTTTCCCTGGCGAGATACATGGCCACCTGGCGGGCCAGGACGAGGTCCTGGGTGCGCCGTTTGGACTTGAGCTGATCGACCGTGACGCGATAATGCTCGCAAGAGACATGCATCGCGTCGGCGATCGTCGCCGCCCTGACCGGAGACGTCTGGAACACGGAGGAGAGTACTTCGGAGGCCATGTCCAGACTGATCTCGCTGCCAGTGAGACCTGCAAACGCCAGGAGTTTGATCAGCGCTCCCTCAAGATTGCGGATGTTGTTGGTGACGTTGGTCGCGACGTACTCGATGACGTCGTCCGAGATGTAGATGTTGTTGGTCTCGACCTTCTTCTTGAGGATCGCGACCCGGGTCTCGAAATCGGGCGCCTGGACGTCCACCAGCAGGCCCCACTCGAAACGCGAGCGCAGGCGCTCCTCAAGCGTGGGGATCTCCTTGGGCGGGCGGTCCGAGGTCAGCACGATCTGCTTGCTGTCGTTGTAGAGCGTGTTGAACGTGTGGAAGAACTCCTCCTGCGTGGACTCCTTGCCCGCGAGGAAGGCCACGTCGTCCACCAGCAGGACGTCGACGTTGCGGTACTCGTTCTTGAACTCGTAGGTGCGGTTCTTCTGGATCGACCAGATCAGGTCGTTCATGAACTGCTCGGCCGTGATGTAGCAGACCTTGCGCCCGGGCGCCCCGGCCAGCACCGCGTTGCCGATGGCGTGCATCAGGTGGGTCTTGCCCAGTCCGACGCCGCCGTGGATGAACAGCGGGTTGTAGACCCCGCCCGGCTTCTCGCTGACCGCCACCGAGGCCGCGTAGGCCATCTTCGAACCCGAACCGATGACGAAGCTGTCGAAGGTGTAGTCGCGGTTCAGGTAGATCCGGCCGTGGCCCTGTCGGGCGGCCGCGGGCGGGGGAGTCGGCTCCTCCGCGGGCAGCACTTCGGCCTCCTCGACGATGGCGCCGGCGTCGAACAGGTCGCGCCGGCGGTCCGACGCGGTCTCGTCGAACGTGTAGGTGCAGGTCACGGGCCGCCCGAAGTGGTCGGCCAGGGCCTGGGTGAGCGTCGCGGAGTGGTGTTCGCTGAACCAGTCCTGGAAGAACCGGTCCGGGCACAGGATCCGGATCCCGTCGACGTCCCACGCCACCGGGCGCAGGGGCGAGAACCAGGTCTCGAAGGTCTGCTGGGAGACCTTCTGGCGGATCAGGTCGAGGACCGCGTCCCAGTAGCTGGTCAGGGGAGCCAGTTCCATCAGGTGGGTGCCCCTTCCTTGGTCGCGAGACGGACTTCCCCAACCGGCGCCCACTTGTACACACGCGGGCAGCCACGACAAATCCAGCAATTTCATTGAGTTGCGAAAACCGACGCCGGGTTTCTATGTCAAGTTATCCACCAGACCAAAGAATTGTGGATAATCTTGGGGTGCCATTCCTTGGTTTTCAACAGCCGTGGAGCGAAGCTAGCATGGCCCAAAATGGGCTGCAAGGATTTTCTTCCGGGCGTTTGAAAAAGACCCGAACTTCCTGGCGTCCAGAGAGTTGCGCCCCACGAACCGGCCGGCCGCAGCCGGAACAGCACGGCGGTCGAACCCCGGCGCCCTAGGCCCGCCGGCCCCCGGAACCGCCTCCCGGCGGCATTCCGGGGCCGATCCGTCGGCGAAGTTCCTTGACACCCCCCCGCGATCGGCATAATCTTCATCGGTTCTGCTCTGAAAACCCGTTGCACAAGGAAGGCCCCCGTGAAGAGGACCTATCAGCCCAGCAATATCAAGCGCGCCCGCACGCACGGCTTCCGTTCGCGGATGGCCACCAAGGGCGGGCGTCTCGTCCTGAAGCGCCGCCGCGCCAAGGGCCGCAAGCGCGTGAGCGTCTGATGTCGGGATGGGCCTGATGTCGGGGCCTCGGGGACGGATGTGAATCCGCGATCGCTGACCCGGCAGAAGGATTTCCAACAGGTCTATCTGGAAGGCCGGAAACTCGTCACCCGCACGTTCGTCCTCCATCTGCTTCCGGCTCCGGACGACGCCAAGGCGGTCGTCGCCAGCAAGAAGGTCGGCGGAGCCGTCCAGCGCAATCGGGCCAAACGACTCCTGCGGCACATGCTCCAGGCGGTGTTCTTCCCGGGCTCGGAAGCGACCGTGAAGAAGACCGCCTGGTTTGTCGATCGCGTCGGGGCGGGACCGCAGGATGACGGCGAGGCCGCGACGGGTCTGTGGGTCGTCGCGGTGGGACGGCGGCCGATCCTCGAGCGCAACATCCACGACGTCATCGTGGACGCGCGCGCCGCACTCGCCCGCTTGGACGAACCAGACCGAATCGAGCCCGACCGAACCGAGCCCGACGCCGGTCGGCCGCAACAGCCGGAGGGTCAGTAGAGGCATGTGGCGCGCGCCTTACCTGCTGGTCAGGATCTACCAGCGTCTGCTCTCGCCGCTGCTGCCCGCCACGTGCCGCTACGAACCGTCGTGTTCCGAATACGCCGCCGAAGCCCTGCGCGCGCACGGCCTGCGGCGCGGGTCGGCCCTCGCCGCGCGCCGCATCCTGCGCTGCCACCCCTGGCGCGCCGGCGGCCACGATCCGGTGCCCCCCGCCGCGGCGGGCGCCTCCTCCCACCACGGAGATCACCGTCATGGATAGACGCACGCTCCTGGCCATGCTGTTGTTCCTGGTCCTGTTCCTGGTCTGGTCGAAGGTGATGGACCGCTACCGGCCGGAGCCGGCGCCGGTGCGCACCGCCGCCGAGAACGTCGCCGGGAGTGGCGCCGAAGTCGTCGCCGGCGACGCGGGAACCGCCGGTTCCGCCGCCCTCGCCGCGAGCGACACGTCGGCCGTCTTCGCGGCCGGCCCCGGCGGCGTCTTCGCGACGCCGGGCGACGCGGTCTACGAGATCGGCAACGAGCTGTTCACGCTGCGCATCGCCGAGGCCGGCGGCGCGATCGTCGGCTGCAAGCTCCACGGCTACCGCAACGGCGACCGCAGCGGCCTGGAACTGGTGCCCACCGCCGGCGCTCTCGACGAGCCGCCCGCGGGCGACGTCCTGGTGCGCGAGAGCGGCGAACTGGACGTCGGCCGGGCCCCGTTCCTGCCCGTCGGCGAGGCGGGCTTCACGCTGGGCGCGGGCGCCGCTCCGCGCGAGCTGGTGCTGGAGGCCGCGGGCGCCGGCGGCCTGGTCGTGCGCAAGATCTTCACGCTGCGGCCCGGCGACTACATCGTGGACGTGCGCTACGAGACGCCGTCGGGCGGCCCCGCGCTGCGCGGCGCGCGCTTCGTCTGGCGGCGCGGCATCGCGGTCACCGAGCACGCGACCAAGGCCATGATGCAGCGCGGCAGCTTCCGCTCCTTCGTGCAGGTGGGGGAGGACTTCCACGCGATGTCGCAGGACAACGTGGTCAAGGGCAAGGGCGAGGAGGCGTTCCGCGGCACCATCCGTTTCGCCGGCGTGCAGAACAAGTACTTCTCGATCCTCGGCTTCCTGCCCGACGACGGCCGCTCGGCCGCCGAGGGCCGCGTCAAGCTCGGCGGCGACCGCGAGACGGGCCACCAGGCCTGGGAGTTCGAGGTCCCCGCGCGCCCCGGCGCCGGCGCCGCGACTGCCGCGGTGTCGCTCTATCTCGGCCCCAACGACTACCGTCGTCTGCGGGCCCACGGCCACGATCTCGAGAAGATCGTGAACCTGGGCTGGAAGTGGATCCAGCCCATCAGCGAACTCGTGCTGCGCCTGATGAACTGGCTGCACGGGTTCATCCCCAACTACGGTTGGGTCATCGTCATCATCTCCATCCTCAGCAAGCTGGTGTTCTGGCCGCTGACGGCCAAGGGCACCAAGGCCATGAAGCAGATGCAGGACTCGCAGGCCAGGCTGAAGCCGAAGCTGGACGCGCTGAAGAAGAAGCACAGCGGCGACCCGCAGCGCTACAACCAGGAGATGATGAAACTCTACAAGGAAGAGGGAGTGAATCCCCTCGCGGGCATGTCGGGCTGCATGCCGATGCTGGTCCAGATGCCGGTGTTCATCGCGCTCTACCAGGTGCTCTACAACATGGTGGACCTGCGCATGACGCCCTGGCTGGGCTGGATCAAGGACCTGTCGCAACCCGACGCGCTGTTCGTGCTGCCGTTCTCCCTGCCGCTGCTCGGCAACCTGTTCAACCTGCTGCCCCTGTTGATGGCGGCGGTGACCTGGTGGCAGACCAAGCTCACGCCCACCGGCGGTGCGGGCGGACAGATGGCGGCCATGAACACGATCATGCCCGTGATGATGCTCTTCTTCCTCTACAACATGCCTTCCGGACTCGTGATCTACTGGACGATCAACACGGCCGTCACGGCCCTGCAGACCTGGAGGATCCACAAGTCCGCACCCGCATCGGGAGGTGCACCAGCGTGAAGAACGAGAAACAGCCAGGCGACGTCTGCGAGAGCAAGGGCCGCACGGTCGACGAGGCCGTCTCCGAAGCCCTGCTCCACCTCGGCGCCCGTCGCGACGAGGTCCAGATCGAAGTGCTTGACGAAGGCAAGGACGGCCTGTTCGGCCTGATCGGCCGCCGCTCGGCCCGCGTCCGCGTCCGCCGCCGCGGCGGCGCCCGCGGCCGGCAGGACTCATCGCGATCCGCTGCGCCCGGCGATCGCGGCCATGGCTCGGACCGTGG
>DYDD01000275.1 GCA_020718045.1 Fibrobacter sp.
GCGGCCCGTACAGCACGGGCTTCAGCTCGCGGTCGGCCGCGACGATCGCCCGCATGCGCGCCGCGATGGCGGCGAGCTCGTCGGGCCGCAGGGGAGCCTCGCGACGCAGTTCGCAGTACATGCCGTCGCCGTAGGAGAAGTCCACGACGACCGCGTGCTCGGGGTGGAGCTCCTCGCAGGCCATGGCCATGACCGTCACCAGGGTGCGCTGGACTGTGGAATGGGACTTGGGGTGGCTGCGGCGCATCAGGCCCACCCACTCGTCGCCCCAGAGCGGCTCGTTCAGGCAGGTGCGCTGGCCGTTGACCACGCCGAGGACGGCCGGGTCGGCGCCGCCGTCGAGGTCGTGGACGGCGAGCACCTCCAGCAGGGGGGTGCCGGGGACGATCTCGTACGGGCGGCCTTCGATCCGGACCGTCGTCTTGCCGTTGGCCATGACATCTCCTCGCCGGAACCGGTGCGGGACCGATCCTAGGGCCGGCGCGGCGGCTTGTCCATCCCGACCCCCGCCGGGCGCAAAGCGCCGGTTGTGCCGGAGCTTCCCGCCGCCTATACTGCTGCCCGCCGGAGATCGCCGCGCGACAACGCGAGCCAGAGGGAGTGCACCATGTCCGTGAAGCTGGGAATCATGGGGTTCGGTCGGCTGGGCCGGAACATGTTCCGGATCGCCCACGACGTTCCCGACGTCACATTCGCCGCGGTCAGCGACGTGGCCGGCGTGGAGACGCTGGCCTACCTGCTGAAATACACCACGGTCGAGGGTCCCTTCAAGGGCGAGCTGCGCCAGAAGGGGCACTACCTGGTCACCGAGCACCAGAACACCCGCGTGGTGCACGGCTCGCGGCCCGGCGACGTGCCCTGGGACGTGCTGGGCGTCGATGTCGTCATCGAGGCCACCGGCATGTTCCGCACCCGCGCCGAGCTGCAGAAGCACCTCGACTCCGGCGCCAAGGCCGTGATCCTCTCGACGCCGCCGGTGGGCGCGATCGACCGCATGATCGTCAACGGCGTCAACGACGGCCAACTGCAGCCGTCCGACCGCATCGTCTCCTGCGGCAGCAGCTCCTGCCACGCCCTGGCCGTGATCATGAAGGTCCTGCAGGAGAAGGTCGGCGTGAAGCGCGCGGCCATGACCACCGTGCACGCCTACACCAGCGACCAGCAGCTCAGCGACAACGCGCGCGGCGGGCTGCGCTGGAGCCGCTCGGCGGCCGAGAACATCATCCCCAACAGCAGCTGGGCGGCCGGCGCCGTCATGGACCTGATCCCCGAGCTGAAGGGCAGGCTGTCGGGCATGGCGCTGAACGTGCCGGTGTCCGCGGGCTCGAACCTCGACCTGGTCATCGAGCTGGACAAGCCCCTCTCGGCGGCGGAGTTCAACGCCGTGCTGGCCGAGGCGTCCGCCGGCCCCTACAAGGGACTGATCGGCTACACCGACGAGCCCATCGTCTCGAGCGACGTGATCGGCAACTCCTGCTCGGCCGTCGTGGATTCCCAGGCCACCCTGTCGCTGGGCAACGGCCTGGTGAAGTGCATCGTCTGGTACGACAACGGATGGGCCTACGCCTACCGCATGCTCGAGACCGCCCGCAAGCTCGCGGGCCTGATCCGGTCCCAGGAGGTCGCACGATGAGAGTCGCCATCAACGGTTTCGGGCGCATCGGGCGCGCGGTCTTCCGCCTGCTCAACAGCATGCCCGAGGTGGAGGTCGTGGCCATCAACGACCTGGCCGATCCCGCGGCGCTGGCCTACCTGCTGCGCCACGACACGGTCATGGGGCCCTTCCAGGGCGCCGCCGCGATGGACGGGGACATGATGGTCACCCGCAGCCAGCGCGTGAAGATGACCCAGGTGGCCGACCCGCGGCAGCTGCCCTGGCGCGAACTGGGCATCGACTACGTGGTCGAGGCCACCGGCCGCTTCCGCAAGCGGGCCGAGATCGCCCAGCACATCGAGGCGGGGGCGAAGAAGGTCCTGCTGACGGTGCCCTCGAAGGACGAGATCGACGCGACCATCGTCCTGGGCGTCAACGACGAGGACCTCAAGCCCGAGCACCAGATCGTCTCGAACGCCTCCTGCACGACCAACTGCCTGGCGCCCCTGGCCTACGTGCTGGACAAGGAGTTCGGCATCGAGTACGGGCTGATGACCACCGTCCACGCCTACACCAACGACCAGCGCCTGGCCGACGTGCCGCATAGCGACTGGCGGCGTTCCCGCGCCGCGGCCGAGAACACCATCCCGACCACCACCGGCGCCGCGCGCGCCGTCGGCAAGGTCCTGCCCAAGCTCAAGGGCAAGCTCGACGGCCTGGCCATGCGCGTGCCGGTGCCCGACGGCTCGGTCGTCGACCTGGTGACGATCATGTCGCGCGACGTGACCGCGGCCCAGGTCTGCGACGCCGTGCGGGCCCACGCCGAGAGCGCCCGCTTCCGCAACATCCTGCGCTACGCCGAGGAGCCGCTGGTCTCCAGCGACATCGTCGGCGACCCGCACTCCTCGATCTTCGACGCGGAGTACACGTCGGTGATCGGCGGCAACATGCTCAAGACCCTCAGCTGGTACGACAACGAGTGGGGCTACTCCAACCGCGTGGTCGACCTGCTGAAGCTGATGGAGCGGATCGGCTGACCGTCGCCGACCGCCGGAGCGGACGACGAGGACCCCGACCCGCCGCGGCCGGGGTCCTCGCCTTTGTGCCGCATCCGGCCGGTGTTTGCCCGTCCCCCGATCCGTGCTACAATGGCCGGGTCCCGCTGCTGCCGCACCTGAATCGGGAGACGACCATGCGCTTGCCCACGATCGCCGCCCTCGTCCTCGCCTGCTGCGGAACCGCCGCCGCCGAACGCGCGGCACCCCTGCCGGGCCCCCTGACCGCATCGCCGGTCCTGGCCGTCACGGACTGCCTGGCCGGCAACATCACGGCCACGGCCACCTATTCCGGCTGGTGGAGCGGCAACGAGTCCTACGCCCGCCTGCTGCCCGCCGCCGCCCCCGGCTGCGCCTGCACCGTGGGGATCTCCGTGACCACCGCCCACATGCTGCTGTACCTGGAGCCCGGCGCTGACATCACCGTCCAGGCACGCCTGCTCACGGCCGTCGGCGAACCCGTCTGCCTCGCGCCCGGCACGACGCTGGCGATGTCGGTCCCGCGACGCATCCGCGGCATCACGAGCCCCGGCGTCTTCGACGTCGCCGTGCCCTGCGATTTCGTCTGCGCCGAAGCGGGGCAGGACTACTTCCTGGCGATCGACTTCGTCTCGGGCGTCGCGCCGGGCCTGGCGCTCATCGGCGGCGGCGCCGGTCACGCCTGCACGACCTGGAACGACTGGGGCGGCGGCTGGGTCGACCTGGTCGGGAGCATGGGGTTCCTCCACGACCTCACGATGTGGGCGGACCTGGACTGCTGCTTCCAGACGATCCCCGCCGAGCGCGGCGCCTGGGGCGGGATCAAGGCGATCTATCGCTGACGCGGCCCGACGGGCCGGAGCGTTGCCGTCCACCGCGCCGCGATCGTATCTTGGTAGAACGACCCGTCGTCCCGTCCGCGCGCGAGGAGCCCGCCCGATGACACGCCACACGAGATCCGCCCGCCCCGCGGCGACCGTTGCCGCACCGCTCGCCCTGCTGG
>DYDD01000276.1 GCA_020718045.1 Fibrobacter sp.
CCCCCGCAGGGTGTCAAGCCCCATTTCTTGGCAAAGTCCAAACGACATGTTTCATCATCCGATTTCACAACATTCGACCATCCAATCGGATCTATCCGGGTGCATCAGACAAATGGCGATTTCACTTGCACACAAGCCGTCGTCTATTCCGATTTTATCCATACTCGCCATGCCTAATCACATTGTTCCATCCATTTATTGTCGACTTCTGCTTGCACTTTCTGGAAACATGATGGACACTCGTCCCGATGTCGCAGTAGTTGATAAGACTTCGTTACTCCTCACGACAAAGTCGATAAAATGCGGAAGTTAATAGTGCAATTCCGCAGACGTGGCTGAAAACCTCGACGTTCATGTCGGGCACCAACGATCGATTCATCGATAGCAACTTTTCTCGCTGGGGACCGTCCAGCACCGTTCGATCCGCATCACCCCCATCCCGAGGAGTCGCGATGCCCCGCGCCACCGCCCTGACCACCCTGTGCCTGCTCTGTCTGCTCGCCGGCGCCGCCCCGGCCGCCGAGGTCCCCCACGTGGCCAACGGCGCGACCCCCGCCCACGGCGTGACCGACGTCCGGCTGCAGGAGGTGTGGCGCGTCGGCGGCGAGGACGACGACGCGAACCTGTTCGGGGTCGTCGCCCAGGTCATCGCCGACGAGAAGGGCAACCTCTACGTGCTGGACGGCCAGCTGTCCGAGGTCGCGGTCTTCGCGCCCGACGGCCGGCGCACCGGCACCCTCGGCCGCGAGGGCGAGGGCCCCGGCGAGTTCCGCCGCCCGGCCGACGCCTTCTTCCTTCCGGACGGCAAGCTGGCCGTGGTGCAGGTGTTCCCCGGCAAGATCGTGCAGCTCGACCGCGCGGGAAACCCCGCGGGCACGTTCCCCTTCCAGGCCGGCGACCCAGCGGCCGGCGGCTTCGCGGTGCTGGTCGGCGGCAACAGCCGCGGCGGCACCACGGCGCTGTGCGGCATCCGCCAGACCTTCGCCGCGGGCAAGCTGAACCAGACCTACTTCCTGGACGGCGTGCGCGCCGACGGCTCGACGCTGGGCACGATCGCCACCAAGACCGCCGTGCAGGACTTCGGCAACATGGTCCTGGACGAGCTGGCCGTGGACTTCGTCTGGTCGCGCTGGGGCGTCGCCCCGAACGGCGAGGTGTACGCGGCGCCGCACCGCGACCGCTACCTCGTCGAGCGGCACGCCGCCGACGGCAAGCTGCTGGGCACCTTCGAGCGCCCCTACGAATCCCTGGCGCGCGACCGCGCCGACCACGACCGCGCCGAGTCGCTGCTGAAGGCCCAGGCCCGCAACTACCCCGTGCCACCGCCGGTGAAGGTGGCCGACCGCGAGCCGGACATCCAGAGCCTCACCGTGCTCGCCGACGGCACGGTCTGGATCCTCAGCGGCCGCGGCCAGCGCGGCCAGCCCGACGGCGTCATGCTGACCTACGACGTCTTCGACGCGAAGGGCGCCTTCGACCGCCAGGTCCGCGTGCACGCCGACGCCGACGGCCTCGAGGACCAGCTGTTCCTGATCTCGCCGGACCGGGCCGTGCTGGTGCTCAACTTCTGGGACGCGTTCCTGGCCGGCATGGGCGCCGGCGACGAGACCGCCGCGGCGGCCGACGTCGCCCCCATGGAGATCATCAGCTGCCGGATCGTGCAATAGCACACCGGATCAACACTTCCCATAGATGACCTCCGGAGGGGCCGGGTAACGCTCGAATTCCTCGATGATCGGCTCATGCAGGCCTGCCTCCCCTTTTGTACAATACATACTCATATAATTGCCTTGACTAGTTCATTATATGCCTCTATTATATCCATCCACAGCCTCTTCAGGATCGGGGGAGAATCATGCAACGACATGCCATGAAAAGGCTTGAGTCTTGGGTTGAAGCTTCGGCACGAAAGCCCCTGCTCATCCGAGGTGCGCGCCAAGTGGGCAAATCCACGCTCGCCCGCCTCTTCGCCCAGCGTTCGGGGCGGAAGCTGTACGAAGTCGATCTCGAACGGCACCCGGAATTGGATGAGGTCTTCGCATCGCGGGATACCTCGCGGATCCTGTCGGAGCTGGAATACCTGATCGACAAGGGTCCCATCGACGACCACGCGTCTCTTCTCTTCCTGGACGAGATCCAGGCCGCACCTTCCGCCATTGCGGCCCTGCGCTCCCTGCACGAGGACCGGCCCGATCTGCCGGTCATCGCCGCCGGTTCGCTGCTCGAGTTCGTTCTCGCAGACCACGCTTTCTCCATGCCCGTGGGTCGCATCGAATACCTGTTCCTGGAGCCCATGGGATTCGAGGAATTCCTAGAGGCGCTCGACGAGACATCGCTACTGGAACTGCTGCTAACGTACCGGCTCACCGACGTCTTTCCGGGGACAGCTCACAGGCGCCTTCTTGGGAGGCTTCGCGACTACATGCTGGTTGGAGGCATGCCGGAAGCCGTCGGCGTCTTCACCGAAACGGAATCGTTCGCGGCCGCGGGTTCCGTCCACGCTTCGATCCTTGAGACCTACCGCGACGACTTCGCCAAATACGGCACCCGTTCCGAGATCGCTCGGTTGCGCCGCGTCTACGGTTTCGTCCCGGGAGCCGTCGGTGACAAGTTCAAGTACTCCCGCGTGGACTCGGATGTCAGATCGCGGGACGTCAAGCGGGCCCTCGAACTGCTGGTCATGGCGCGGGTCGTCCGGCGCGTGACCCATACCGACGCGACCGGCCTCCCTCTCGGCGCGACCCTCAAGGAATCTGCCTTCAAGACCTACTTTCTGGACGTCGGCCTCATGAATGCGGCCTGCGGCATCGACCGTTTGACGCCGGAACAGGTGGCCGATGCACGTTTCGTCAATGAAGGCGCCATGGCCGAGCAGTTCATCGCCCAGCACCTGCCCCTGATCGCGCCCGACGACCGCGCCTTCACGCCCACCTACTGGCTGCGAGAAGGCCGCACCAACAACGCCGAGGTCGACTTCGTGCATCAACTCGGCTCGGACGTGGCGCCCATCGAGGTGAAGGCCGGCAAGAGCGGATCGCTGAAGTCGCTGCTGGAACTGGTGTCGGCGCAGCATTACGATCGGGCCCTGCGCTTCGACACGAATCCGCCACAGCTACAGCGCGTGTCACACACGCGTTCACACGGCGACGACGTCATCGAGTTCACGCTGCTATCATTACCGCTATACATGGTCGAGCAGACCTCCCGGCTCTGGCGGAACCTCGCAAGCGACAACCCGCCATGACACCCACCGGATACGCACATAGGATCACCCGAATCCACTCGGCTACTGCGCGAGGCGGCGACATGGCCAGATCGGTCGTGCGGAACAGCCACGGGATTCGATCACCCTGCACGACGATCGCAACATCCGCCCGTTCATTCTCGTACTCCACCAGCGCATTTCAACCTTGATCGACTTCCGCGTCATCTGATCAACGAATCAGCGCGATCGACTCGGCCCCGAGTTCGACTGCGCCTTTCGGGTCTGGAAACAGAGATGGAATCGGATCCATGCATTCAGAAGTATGGAGCGTGAAGAGGGCGATGACAGCTTTCTTGTAAACGCCGGAGCAAAAGTGCGGCACCTGCCGCGCCGGTCTAAAACTGCGGCACCCCTTGCCGCCGCCTGGAGATGGGACAGAT
>DYDD01000277.1 GCA_020718045.1 Fibrobacter sp.
CTGGTGCGCGAGTGCGAGCCGACGCCCGTCCGGGTCGGCGAAGGTGAAGAAGAGGATGGCGTCGTCCGCGGGCGCGGACACCGTTTCCAGCTCGCAGCCGATGAGCTGCGAGGCGGCCAGCCGTTTCTGCGGCACCCAGCCCAGGGCGTCGGTCCAGGCGCGCGGCAGGGGCGCGTCGTCGTCCCAGGCCATCACGGCGCCCGCGCGCGCCAGCAGGAAGAGCTGCGTCGGGGGAACGGATTCCTCCTGCGCTTCCAGGGTCAACCGCAGCCAGCCGGGGCCGCCGCCGACGCGGGTCACCTGCCGACCGGCCAGCCGCCGATGCCAAGCGGCGGCCAGGGCCCCGAGGGACTCCGGCCGCCGCCACGGAAGGGACGCGCGGTCCACGTCGCGGTCTAGAAGAACGTCAGGCCGGCGGTGAACTTCATGTCCGGCGCGTAATCCGAGATGCCGATCTTCAGCTCGAACATCAGGGACTTGGACTCGTCGAGGCTCTTCTCGAGGCCGCCCAGGATGCTGATGCCCATCTTGGTGTACGAGTCGTCCGCTCCCGCCATCACAGTGTCCCACGAATACATGTGCATGCCGATCTCGGCGCCCGCATAGGGGGTGTAGCCGCCCAGGTCGGCTTCCTTGAAGCTGTAGTTGGCGTCGGCGGCGAAGGAGTAGAGGCTGACGCCGTCGAAGAAGGCGACTTCGACGTTCGGGACCAGGTCGATCTCGGGCGTGATGTTCAGGCCCTTCACGTGGCCGCCCACGAAAAACCCGCCGTCGCCGGCGTCCGCATAACCGCCGCGCACGCCGAAAGCCATGGGGCCGGCCGCCGCGACGCCCGCGACGAGAACGAGGGCCGTGGCCAGGAACAGGATTTTCTTCATCGTGTCTCCACCTCCAGCAAGTTGGGTCGGTTGCGAATCGTTGACGATCCGGCTCATTTCTAGGGCATCCGGGCGATACCGTCAATCTCTGCTTGTGGCGATCAGGGAGCGTCCCCCGGTGGTTTCCGGCCTTGCCGCCGTCGCCGGACTTGCCTAGACTTGGCCCCCGGCTCGGCCTCCTTGGCCGGACCATCCCTCATGGATCGGAGACTCCGTGCTCAGCATGACCGGATACGGCAACGGCGAAGCGACGGCGGGCGACGCCACCGTCACGGTGGAACTGCGCGCCGTGAACCACCGCTTCCTCGACGTCGCCCTGAAGCTGCCGTCGGCCCTGGCCTTCTGCGAGCTCGACATCCGCGAGATCCTGAAGAACCGCGTCGCGCGCGGCCGGGTCAGCTGCACGTTGACGCTGGAGCGCGGGACCGCGGCGGTCGGCGCCGCCCTGCAGCCTGCCCGCGTCGAGTCTGGCCTGACCGTCCTGAACGCGCTGGCCGACGCCGTCGCCGCCCGCGGCCTGCCGCGGCCGGAGATCCGGCTCGAGCACCTGCTGGCCCTGCCCGGCCTGTTCGACGGCGGCCAGCCGGAGGACGACCGCGAGGCCCTGCAGGCGGCCGTGACGGCGGCCCTCGACCTGGCCATCGCCGGCCTCGAGGCGATGAAGCGCAAGGAGGGCGACGAGACCGCCGCCGAGATGCGCGCGCGGACCGTGGCCATCGACCGCCACCTCGGCACGGTGGCCGCGCTGGTGCCCGGCGCCCTCGAGGAGGCCCAGAACCGGTTGCGCGAGCGCCTGGCCCAGTTGCTGGGCGACGCCCTCGAGCCGCAACGCTTGGCCCAGGAGGCGGCGATCCTCGTCGACAAGGGCAACATCAACGAGGAGTGCGAGCGCCTCGCCAGCCACCTCGAGCAGGTGCGCGAAGCCCTGGCCGAGGGCGGCCAGGTGGCCAAGCGCTTGAACTTCCTGTTCCAGGAGATGCACCGCGAGGTCAACACCATGGGTTCCAAGACCCAGAACCTCGAGATCACGCGCGCGGTGATCGCCATGAAGGAAGAGATCGAGACCCTGCGCGAGCAGGTCCAGAACCTGGAGTGACCCGGCGATGATCCTGCTGATCAGCGGCCCCAGCGGCGCGGGCAAGACCACCTTCGTGCGGGCCCTGCTCGCCGAGGAACCGCGCGTGCGCTTCTCGGTGTCGACCACCACGCGCCCGATCCGCCCCGGTGAGCGGGAGGGCGTCGACTACCACCACGTCGACGACGCCGAGTTCGACCGGCTCGTCGCCGCCGGCGCCTTCGTGGAGTGGGCGCACGTGCACGACCGCCGCTACGGCACGCGCCGCGACCACATCCAGGCCATGATCGATCGGGGCGAGGTGCCGCTGCTCGACTTGGACGTCCAGGGCGGCAAGAACGTGATCGACCTGTTCGGCGACGACCTCGTCTCGGTGTTCGTGTTCCCGCCCTCGTGGGAGGTGCTGGAGGCGCGCCTGCGCGCCCGGGCCACCGACGGTCCCGAGGTCATCGCCACCCGCCTGCGCAACGCCCGCTGGGAGGTGGGCTTCGCGCCGTGCTACCGCTACTGGATCGTCAACGGCGACCTCCCGGACGCGCTGCGGCGCATGTCGGCGATCCTGACCGCCGAACAGTGCCGGCGCGAGCGCTTCGCGGCGCCGCCGCTGGCAGCGACGTTGGAACCGCCTGCCGGATAATAAGTTGGTGTTTTCTTGTTGATGGCGGGACCGAACGGGGTTACATTGCTCCGTTCGCGCTCCGCCGGCGGTTGCAGCGCCACCGGTCCCCGTCGACATGGATCATCCACCGAGGTGTTCGATGACCTATATCCAGCGCAAGGATGTCACCAACAGGATCCCGAACAAGTTCGAAGCCATCAGGATCGTCGCCCTCGAGGCGCGCCGTCTGAACGACCGGGCCCGCGCGGTGAGCGCGAACCTGCCCGGCAAGCTGACGACCATCGCGGTCCAGCGCTTGATCGACGGCAAGATCCTCTACTACGACAAGCGTGAGCGCGCTGCCGCCGCCCTCAAGGAGCGGGAGAGCGGACAGGAGTAGGCCATGACCCGGTCGCGCGTCCTGCTGCTGGTGACCGGCGGCATCGCCGCCTACAAGAGCTGCCTGCTGGCCCGCCTGCTCGTGCAGGCGGGCTTTTCCGTGCGCGTGGCCATGACCGGCGCGGCGCAGCGATTCGTGGGCCCGACCACGTTCCGCGCGCTCACCGGCCACGGCGTCGCCACCGACCTGTGGGGCGAGGGCGACACCGACCCGCTGGACCATGTGGAGCTGGCCCGCTGGGCCGACATCGCGGTGGTCGCCCCGGCCACGGCCAACCTGCTGGGCAAGGCCGCCGGCGGCCTCGCCGACGACATCGTGACCACCCTGCTGCTGGCCTGCGAGCGCGACCTGGTCCTGGCTCCGGCGATGAACGACGCCATGTGGCGCCATCCCGCCGTGCAGGCCAACCTCGCGACGCTGCGCGGGCGGGGGGCCCACGTCGTGGATCCCGGCCGCGGCTGGCTGGCCTGCGGCACGGTCGCCGAGGGGCGGATGGCCGAGCCGGAGGAGATCTTCGCGCGGATCTGCGAGCTCGACGACGCCCTGCCCCCGCGCGCCGACGGTGCCGCGGA
>DYDD01000278.1 GCA_020718045.1 Fibrobacter sp.
CCTGCGGGCCTCCCGGGTGGCGATCCGCCCGCCCGCCGCTAGATTGGGGGCGGAATGAACGCGAACATCCACTTGGAGGAAACCGCCATGGCCGAGTTCAAGCTGAAGGGCAACCCCTTCCACACCGTCGGCGCGCTGCCCGCCGTCGGCGCGAACGCCCCGTCCTTCACGCTCACCAGGACCGACCTCTCGGAGGTCACCCTCGACGACCTGCGCGGCAAGCGCATCGTCCTGAACGTCTTCCCGAGCATCGACACCGATGTCTGCGCCGCCAGCGTCCGCCGCTTCAACGTCGAGGCCGGCAAGCTCGCCGACACCGTCGTGCTGTGCGCCTCGATGGACCTGCCGTTCGCCCACAAGCGCTTCTGCGGGGCCGAGGGGCTCGACGCCGTCGTCCCGGCTTCCGACTTCCGGCACGGCGGGTTCGGCCGCGCCTACGGCGTGCGCATCGCCGACGGCCCCCTGGCCGGCCTGCTGGCCCGCTCGGTCCTGGTGATCGACGCCGCCGGCAAGATCGTCCACAGCCAGCTCTGCCCCGAGACCACCGAGGAGCCGGATTACGAGTCCGTCCTGGCTTCCCTGCGCTGACCCGCGTCTGCGGCGGAACAACGAAGCCCCCGACCCTTCCGGGACGGGGGCTTCTTGTCCGAGAGGACCCGCTGCGGGAGCGGTCAGACCTCGACGACCGAGTTCTCGACACCGCCGACCGGGGTCGGCTCGTAGCGGTGGGCTTCCCAGTCGTTCTCCCAGGTCTTGCCGTCGATGAGGTAGCGGAAGCGGTACGAACGGCCGGTGTCCAGGTCCAGGGCGACCTTGAAGGCGCCGTCCTTCAGGCGCGTCATCGGGCAGTTCGTGGTGCTCCAGTCGTTGAACTCGCCGACCAGGTGCACGGATTCGGCGTCGGGTGCGGCCTCGGCGGGCAGGCGGAACGTCACCTTACAGACCGGTCGGGACTTCAGGTAACGGATTTCGAGGCTCATGTTCTCCCTCCTTGTCCAGAGCCGTCGCGCCGGTGGGGATGCGACGCCGCATGGTTAATCCAACTCGCGACCCACGTCAAATGTGAAATCCGTGGGTTTTGACTCGAAGATTGTCCCTGGCGCAGGCATTGCCGCACCGGGGGCATGACTACCAACACCCCCGGCTGGCAACCGCCCCACTGCCCAAACCCCGACTGCCAATTCCACCAACACGTTAGCCCCGCCTGGCGCTACAAGCGCAAGGGCTACTTCACCCGCCGCTGCGCCCCAAAGCGTATCCCGCGGTTCACCTGCCTCCACTGCGGGCGCAACTTCAGCACACAGACCTTTTCCACCTCCTACTGGCTCAAACGCCCCGACTTGATGCCCCGCCTCTTCCTGCAGCTCGTCGGCTCGATGTGCAACCGCCAGGCGGCCAGGGCCGAACGCGTCGCCCCGTCGACCATCCAACGCCAGGCATCCCGCCTCGGCCGCCACTGCCTGCTGTTCCACACCTTGCAGTTACAGCAGATCGGCCCCACCCCCGAGATCGTCGTCGACGGCTTCGAGACCTTCGAGTGGAGCCAGTTCCATCCCTTCCATCACAACGTGGCCGTCGATCCAGCGACCGGCTACTTCCTCCACCACACCGACAGCCCACTGCGCCGCAAGGGGCGGATGACCGAGCAGCAGAAGCGACGACGGGCTGCGCTCGAGGCCTCGCTGGGGCGTCCCGACCCGAAGGCCGTCCGCAAGGGGATGGCGGAGCTGATCGAGGTGGTGACCAGGGGAGCCGACAAGGTGACGATCCGCAGCGACGATCATCCTGCGTACCCGCCGGCCATGAAGCGGTTGAACTGCGAAATCGAGCACCGGATCACACCCGGGAAGCAGCACCGGGACCAGCACAACTCGCTGTGGGAGGTGAACCTGCTGGACCTGTTGATCCGCCACAGCACGGCAGCGCACAAGCGCCAGACGATCGCCTGGGCGAAGCGGCGGCAGTCATCAGCGGAGAAGCTGGCGGTGCTGCAGGTGTGGCGCAACAACGTGAAGCGTCGTTGGGAGAACGGAGCAGCGGTGACGCCGGCGTTGTTGCGGGGAGTGGCCGATCGGGTGCTGACGGTGCGGGACATCCTGAAAGAGCGGCTATTCCGGACGCGGATCGAGCTGCCGGAGAGCTGGAGTCGGTACTACGAGCGGGGCGTGGAGACGGCGGCGCTGGCGGTGAACCGGCGGCACGGGCTGACGTACGCGTTCTGAGGGGGAACGGCAGAGGCGAGGCCGCGGGGCCTCGCCTCTGCTAGGGACATTTTCTGAACCAGAACCAAATCCGTGAACAGGCGGGGACGGCCGCGGCCCGGTTGACGCCGAGCCCGCGCCGTCGTATCCTGTCGGCGCTGGTGACACCACCAGGTTGTCAGGTTCCGGCAACCCTCAGCCACGGAACCCGCGGGATTTGCGCCTATTGCGGCCGCGTCACCAACCGCTAAAAAGCCACCTTGCAACGGGTGGCGTCACCCGTTCAAGGAGCCTGCCCCCATGTCGGACCTCTCCGGATTCCAGGGGTACCTGTTCCTCGCGCCCGCGCTGTGGCCCGGTCTCGACGACGGGCGGCTGCAGTCCCTCTATCTGCACGCCCCCCGCGGCGCACCGGGCAACCCCGACACCCTCAGGAAGCTGGCGGCGCTCTACCGTCTGGTGGCCGGGCGCCTCGACGCGGAGGGACGGCGGGCGTTCGTCGACGAGATCGCGCACAAGGAACGCGGCGACTGGGGCGAACCGGCGCGCCTCTGGCCGGTGATCCTCGAGGATCCCGACCTGGCGGTCGTGCGCCACGCCGGCGCCCGGCTGGCGGAGATCGCCGGCCGCGCCGAGGCGCGTGGAAGGGCTCTGCGCCTGCAGGCGGTGAACCCGGCGCGCGCGGGCGCGGTTCTTGCCGGCGTCGACGGCGGGTCCGCCGGGGCCTGAAGGCGATCTCCCCCTCGCGGGGCGCACGGGATCGTGCTAGCTTGGAGCCGCCCCAGCCAGGATGGAGCCTGATCGTGAGAACGTCCCTCGCCGCGAAGCTGCTGCTCGCCCCGTTGCCGCTGATCATCCTGCTCCTGCCGATCGCCCCGGCATCGGCGCAGGGGACGCTGCAGCTGGTCGAGAGCGTGCCCGTCGAGACGGTCCTGGACCAGCCGGACCTGCCCGAGGCCCGCGACGTCTGGCCGGAGATGATCGCCTCGGCGCGCAGCTCCCTGGACATCGAGGTCTTCTACGTCAGCGCCGACCCCGCGCGGGACGATGCGCTGGACGTCGTCCTGGCGGCGGTGTCCGCGGCGGCCGCGCGCGGCGTGCGCGTGCGCCTGCTCGCCGACCAGGGCTTCCACAAGACCTACCCCGAGTGGATCGACGCCATCGGCGGCCTGCCGGGGGCCGAAGTGCGCCTGCTCGACGCGCGCCGCCTGTGGGGCGGCGTGCAGCACGCGAAGTTCTTCGTCGTGGACGACCGTGCCTGCTTCGTCGGCAGCCAGAACTGGGACTACAGGGCCCTCGAGCACATCCACGAGCTGGGCGCCCGCTTCGAATCGGCTGCCGTCGCCGCGGCCGTCGGGGCCGTCTTCGCCCACGACTGGGCGCTGGC
>DYDD01000279.1 GCA_020718045.1 Fibrobacter sp.
GTCGCGCTGGGCAGCTGCTTCGGCGACCGGCTGGTCCGCTGGGAGCGCGTCTGGCACACCCGCCTCGTCGCCGGCGCCATGCGCGGGCTGCGCGAGGGCCGCCTGGAGGTGCTGGAGCGGGCCCACCGCTCCTCGCTGGCCGGCGTCGCGGTCCGCGGCGCCCTGACCACGCTCGTGTTCTGGGGGCTGGTGGCGCTGCTCTGGATCCCGGCCTACGCGCGCCTGCCGGACCGCGTCGTGGCGGCCCTGGCCCTGCTGCCCTGGTTCGCCCCGGCGGTGGCGATCGGTTCGCTGGTGGAGCTCTACGGCAGCCGCGCCGGCGCGCGCTGGATCGCCGGCGGCGCGGCGGGCACGCTGGCCCTGGCCTGGACCCTGGCGCGGTTGGGCGCCTCGTGAGCGCGCGCGGCAGCCGGCCCGACGACCTGCACGGGATCTACCGGCGCTCGCTGGGTCTGCAGGGCTCGTGGAATCCGGAGCGCATGCAGAACCTCGGCCTGGCCGTGGCCCTGCTGCCCTGGCTGCGGCGTTCGGGCGCGGCGCCGGCCGAGCTGCGGCGCTTCTGCCGACGCCACCTGGAATTCTTCAACACCAACCCCTACTGCGCGAACCTGCTGCTGGGGGGGCTGGTGCGGCTGGAGGCGGAGAACCTGCGCGGCGGCGCGACGCCCGTGCGGACGCTGACGATGTTCAAGGATTCGCTGGGGCGGGCGCTGGCCTCCCTGGGCGACCAGTTCCTGTGGCTGGGCCTGCAGCCGGCGCTGATGCTGTTGGCCGTCCTCTCCGCCTGGCCGGGGTTGGTCTGGCCGCCCCTGCTGGTGGTGGGCCTGTTCGCTGCGACCCAGCTGCTGCTGCGGCGCCGCGCCCTGCTGGTGGGCTACGACCTGGGGCTGGACATCGTGGACCTGCTGGGCTCGCCGCGCTGGCATCGCGCCATCTGGACCGCGAAGCGGGCCGGCGCCCTGCTGACCGGCGTGCTGGCCGGCATGACCGCCGTGAGCAGCTGGTCGCGCCTGGGCGACCCCGGCGGGATGACGACCGTGCTGGGCACCGCGCTGGCGATGGCGGCCGCCCTGTTCCTGCGCCGTCGCTGGCCGGGGGAGGGCCTGCTGCTGGCGCTGGTGCCGCTTGCCCTGCTGCTGTCGTGCCTGTAACTTGCGGACGGCTCTTTCGCCCCCGAACCAAGGACGCACCGTGATCGCAACCGCCGCCACCATCTCCGACCCCGTCGGCTTCCACCTGCGCGCCGCGGGGCGGATCGTGAAACTGGCCAAGACGTTCGACGCCGAGGTGACGGTCCGCTTCCAGGGCCGGGTGGCCAACGCCAAGAGCATCATGGGGCTGGCCAGCCTGGCGGCCGACTGCGGCAGCGTCGTCGAGCTGGAGATCGACGGGCCCGACGACGCGGCGGCCGCCGCGGCCCTGGTCCGGCTGATCGAGATCGAGCTGGCGCACCCCGAGATCCCGGAAGGCTGACATGAGGATCCTGCGCGGCATCCCCGCTTCGCCCGGCACGGCCCTGGCCCGCGTCCACCACGTGACGCGCGACCTGCCCGTGGTCGTGCGCGCCGCGCTGCCCGCGTCGGATCTCGACCGCGAAGTGGCGCGCCTGCACGCGGCGCTCGTGGACGCCCGCGCCCAGATCCAGGCCCTGGTCGTGCGGCTGAGCGCGGACCTCGGGCCGGAGGGCGCGGCGATCCTGGAGAGCCACCTGCTGATCCTCGAGGACGAGCTGGTCGTCGACCGCGCGGTCGCGCTCGTGCGCGCGCAGTCCTGCAACGCGGAAGCCGCTTTCCACGACGCCGTGGCCGAGGTCGCGTCCCGCCTGCTCGAATCCCAGGACGACTACCTGCGCGAGCGCGTCCAGGACCTGCACGACGTCGAGGACCGGGTCCTGCGGGCCCTGATGGGGCTCGGTGTCGGGCGCCTGGTCGGTCCCGCGGCGCCCAGCGTGGTGGCGGCCGACGACCTGGCGCCGTCGGACACCGCCGCCATCGGCGCGCGCAACGTCCTGGCGTTCGCGCTGGGCGGGGGCAGCCGGACCAGCCACGTGGCGATCCTCGCCCGCTCGCTGGGCATCCCGGCGGTGGCCGGGCTCGGCGCGTCCGTGGCCGAGCTGCACGACGGCGAACTGGTCGCCGTGGACGGCGACCGCGGCGAGGTCGTCCTGCAGCCCGACAGCGAGACCGTCGCCCGCTACCGGCAGCTGAGCCAGCAGCAGCTGACCGTGAATGCCAAGCTGGCCCACCTGAGGGACGAGCCGGCGATCACGCCGGACGGCCGCCGCCTGGAGATGCTGGCGAACATCGAGATGCCCGTCGAGGTGGAGAAGGCGCTGGCCTGCGGCGCCGAGGGCATCGGCCTGCTGCGGACCGAGTACATCTACTTCCAGCGCCAGACCATCCCGACCGAGGCGGAGCAGCTCGAGATCTACGCCGGGATCATGCGCGGCATGGCGGGCCGGCCGGTCGTCTTCCGCACCCTGGACGTCGGCGGCGACAAGGTCCAGCGCTACCTCGGGGCCCGCAAGGAGTCCAACCCGTTCCTGGGCTGGCGCGGCATCCGCTTCCTGCTGGCCAACCGGCCCCTGCTCAAGGCCCAGCTGCGCGCGATCTACCGCGCCGCCGCCGGCGGGCCGGCGCGGCTGATGTTCCCGATGATCACCGGCGTAGAGGAGCTGCGCGAGGCGCGCGACGCCTGCCGCGAGTGCGTGGCCGAGCTGGCGGCCGAGGGGCTGCCCCACGACCCGGATCTCGAGGTGGGGATCATGATCGAGACGCCGGCCGCCGCGGTGGTGGCCGACCTGCTCGCCGCCGAGTGCGACTTCTTCAGCTTCGGCACCAACGACCTCGTGCAGTACACGCTGGCGATGGACCGCCTGAACAGCCGCGTGGCGTACCTCTACCAGCCCGTGCACCCCGCCGTGCTGCGCCTGCTGCGCGACGCGACCGCCGCCGCGCACGCGGCCGGCATCCGGGTCGGCATCTGCGGCGAGATGGCTTCCGAGACGCGCTACGCCGAGATCCTGCTGGGCCTCGGGCTCGACGAGGTCAGCGTCCACGCCGCGCAGCTGCCGAAGATCAAGCAGGTCGTGCGCTGGACGACGGTCGCGGAGGCCGAGGGGCTCCTGGCCGACCTGATGTCGCGCCGTACCGCCGCCGAGGCCGACCTCCTGCTCGCCGACTACCTGGCCGAGAAGAAGCGCCGGCGCGTCGACGCCGCGCCGACGGAGGCGCCCGATGACGCCTGAGGCGGGGCTCAAGGCCATGCTCGCCCACGTGCGCGACCTGCCGGTGCAGCTGGAGGCCGCGCCCGGGCTGCCGGGATTGGCGGACCTGGCGCCGCCGACGGTCCCGATCCGCGACGTGCTGGTCTGCGGCATGGGGGGCTCGGCCATCGCCGGCGACCTGCTCGCGCCGGTGGCCGAGCGCGCCGGGGTCCGCCTGTCGGTGCGCCGCGAGGCCGACCTGCCCGGTTGGCTCGACGAGCGGACCCTGCTGGTGTTCAGCAGCTATTCCGGCCGGACCGGCGTGACGCTGGGGGCGGCCCGCGCCGCCGTCGGCCTGCCGAATC
>DYDD01000280.1 GCA_020718045.1 Fibrobacter sp.
CCTGTTGAATCTCAAACCGTTCAAGTGTTGCAATAGCTACTGGCTATCGCCAACCCAATTTCGAAGCACGTGACTCCGGCGGCGTGGGCGGAGCGAGCGGGCGCAGCTCGCGACAGACGCCGGCGAACGGTTGCGCGCCGGGCATGTCCACGCGCGGCGTCCGCAGCGCCAGTTCGCGACCGCCGCGGATGATGGCGAGCATTTCCTGGTAGGTTGGGTCGGTGGTTGCGGCGAACATCGTGGCGGGCGCGCCGGCGGAGTCGGGCGCGGGTTTGCGCATTGGATTGAAGACGTCGGGCGGCTGTTGCTTTTGCGTGACGGGCGGGCGATCCACCGGCTTCGCTTTGCGGTCGCGACACCACGCGAGTCCAAGACCGCCTTGAGCTTTCGTCAGCGGGGCACGCAGGATGCGGCTCCATTCGGGGCGCTGGAGGTTGACCCAGTCGTTCCCGATCTCGCGCTGATGGCATTTCACGCAGCCGGCCTTGTCCATCGCGGGCAACAGCTTCTCGCGCACGTCGAGGATCGCCGAGCTGGTCGCATTGGTGGTGTAGTTGAACGTGCCGTAGTAGTTGCAGTTGCCATCCATCCACGCCAGCAACAGGTCCACGTCGCGGCGGGTGAATTCAGGATACCTGCCTTTTTCAAGACAGCGCAAGGCCGCCTTCGCCAATGTCGCCACGGCGGACCCGTGCGCGCGCGGCGGGAGAATCTCGGCGGTCTTCACTGCGGCGTTGTCGCAGTTGAGGAAGCCGGAGAGCGTGTTCTTGATGAAGGTCTCGTAGCTGATGTTGAACGCCCACGTCCAGCCACCCGTGAAATCCAGCCCGCCGCCGATGCCGCCTTCGCCGCCGTGGCAGCGCACGCAATTGCGGTCGAGGATCGGCTGGACCATCGTCGGGTAATCGAGGAAACCGCCGCCCCACAATTCCGGCTCGATTTTCGACGGCGGCCGGCGCAGCGCGGCGACGTTGTGCGGATCGCTCGCCGGCGTGTAGTCCTCGTTCTTGACGTGACAGCCGGTGCAAGCGCGAGTGACGCCCTGCGCGGCCTGCACGAAGGTCCGCATGCTCTGCACGAGCCGGTTGTCCTTGTCGAGCGCCTGGAAGTAGAGCGCCTTGCCGGGCGGCGCCTCGAAATACGCCGAGCCGTCCGCTTCCACCGGCACGGTGCCGAGGAAGTTCTTCACGTCGAAGGAGCCTTGCCAGCTCACCAGGAACGCCTGGTTCCACCAGCGTCCGCCGGGTGGCAGGCCGCTGATGCGCGAGGTGGTCTCGATGACGCGCAGTTTCTTCACCGTGCCGCGCTCGATGCCGTCGAGGCCGCGGTAGATGTCGTCCACGAGGAACTGCGCCGGCTCGCCGGGCTTGAGTTGCGAGGGAATCGAGGGCGGCCTCGGCCGCGCCTCGACAGGCATTGGCGAGTAGCAAGTGATGTCCGGCTCGCGATGCACCGTTACGCGCGTGCCGAAGCGGTCAATCAGTTGCAGCACGTCGTGCGGGCCGACCTTCGGATCGTTGTTGGCGATGAGCACGAAGTCCTTGTTGAGCGGCCACGGGTCGCACGGCCCCTGTCGCAGTCCCTGGTCCATCTCGGTCGGATACTCCGGCGTGAAGTTGGTAATGGCCGCGAGGTTGTTCTTGCCGGCCTTCGGGTCAATCATCGCAATCGCGCCGACCGGCTGGCCGTTGTGCGGCGTCAGCGACGCGACGATCAAGTCGCTGCCGGGCACGGGTCGCGCGTCGAGCACCGCGGTCGGCTTGGCGAGGTTGTTCTTGAACAGCGCTCGCTCGGACGTGCCGTCGGGGTTGACGGTCCAGAGGCTCTGCATGTAGAGCGCGGTCTTGTCCACGTATTCCCAGCGCCCGTAAAGGATGCGGCCGTCGGGCAGGACGGTCGGATCGAACTCGCTGGCGTTGTTCACCGAGAGACATTGCGGGTCGCTGCCATCGGCGTTGCAGGTGTGCATGATGGCGAACTGGCTGTTGAAGCACATCACCAGCCCGCCGGTGCGCGTGCTCATGAACGCGATGCGCCCGTCCGGCAGGTAGGACGGCATGATGTCGTGCTTGCCTTTGCCGATCAGTCCCGGCGGGTCGTCCTTGCAGGCGCAGTCGCGCCCCGGATCGGTCACGCGCCGCAGCCCGGCGCCGTCGAGTCCGATTTCGTGGATGCTCGTGTGGCCGTCATGCTGGCCCTTGAAGGCGAACAGCATCCGTTTCCCGTCCCACGAAATGTCCGGGTCGCGATAGACGCCCTCGCCGAGCGTCTCCTTGGTCGCCGGGTCAATCACCGCACGCACGCGATGCTTTTCGATCGGGTCCTGCGGGTTCTCCAGCACGTAAATGCCGCCGCCCGGATGCCACGTCAGGAAGCAGTCGTAGATGTGGCCGGCCATGTAAGGATGCTGCTTCACGAACAGCAGCGGCCGATCCAGCAACGTCGTCATCGCCGCGCGGCGCATCTCGTTGAACTCGTTCACGTGCCGCATCGCCGACTCGTCGAGCTTTTTCAACGCAGCGACGAGCTTGTCCAAGTCCTTCCGCAACGCCTCCGTCTTCGCGGCGCACTCGCAGTAATAAGCGGCCTTCTCCGGCTTGAGCCGCATCAGCGCGTCCAGGGATTTCAGGAAACTGCCGACGCACGCCGGCGTGAGTTCTTGCTGCGCCTGCGCGTAGCGATGATAAATCTCCCCGTCCGTCGGCAACCCGCTGACGTAGAAGTTTACGTAGCCCTTGCGATCGGCGGTGTGATTGATACCGACTAGCGCCTCGAACTTCACGAAGTCCTCCTTCAGCGCAAACACCAACCGGCTGTCGGCGTGCGCGAAGATGCCGTATCGCATCGTCTGGTCTGCGATCTTCAACGGCTTCTTATCCGGCCCGTGGTTGACCGACAATTGGCCCCGGCCCACCCGACCTTCGAGTGGCTTGAGCGTCGTCAGCATGACGGCCTTGCCATCCTTGCGAAACAGCCGCGGCTCGCCCCACACCGCCTCTCCCCGCGAGTAACCCGTCGCCTCCAGAATCAGCGTTCGCATCCCCGCGATGTTCACGCTGATCTGCTTCGCCGACTCGCCGCCGCGCAACGGCCCGCAAGTCGCTTTGCCCTCCGCCTGCTGTTCCGCCGCGTGCGGCAGTGCGGCAGACAAGAGGAGGACTGCCACGACGGACACTGTGATTCGCGTTCGTTGCATATTGTCGAACTCCAAGCTGAAACCTCGGCCTGCTTTTCCTTATATAGCGAGAGCCGCTGAAAGCAATCTCAAAGGTAACTGCTCAGGTAGCACCACCATGGTGTCACCTTTGATGAAGCCTAGATTACCCCCCCCCTCACGAATGCAACAACAAAAAAAATGTAACTGCTCAGGTAGCCACCCCAAAGCG
>DYDD01000281.1:0-2793 GCA_020718045.1 Fibrobacter sp.
GCGCATCGCGCGCAGGGGGTCGCCCTGGTCGAGGTCCTCCCGGGCCCGCAGCAGCTCCTCGTCGGCCCGGTCGAGCTGCTGGCGCAGGGCCGGGTCGCCGTCGTCGTCCAGACGCTCGCGGGCCTGGGCGATCAGCTCGGCCGTACGCTCCATCTCCAGCCGCAGGCGCTCGCCGTCGCCCTCCTCGTAGAGCAGGCGGGCGGCGCGGCCGAGCATCTTCTCCGCGGATTCCAGCAGCCGGAAGGCCTGCTCGTAGTTCGTCTGCCGCGCCTGCTCCCGCGCGCGCGCGACGAGGTCCTCGGCGTCGCGGACGAAGCGCAGCGCCTGGGCGTGGCCCGCGTCGCGGGCCCGGTCGCGCACGGAATCGAGCAGGTCGCCCACGCGCTCCAGCCGCTGCTGGACGCGTTCCAGGTACCCCTGCGAGGCGCCGGTCACCCGCGCCGCCTGCCGCGCCAACTCCCGCGCGCGCAGCGACAGCCGCACGGCCAGGCCGTAGCGCGCGTCGCGGAACAGGTCGCCGGCCTGCTGCTGCTTCAGCAGGGCCTCGACGAAGATGCGGCGCGCCTGCTCGCTCTGCGATTCGCGGACCAGCGGCCCCACCTCCGCCAGGATGTCCGACGTGACCTGCAGGATCTCGGCGGCCTGCTCCCGTTCGACGACCTGCGCGCGGGCGGGAGCGGCGGCGAGCATCGTCGCGACGAGGGCCGCCCCTAGCATGAGCAGCGCGATGGCGGCGGGGAAGCGAGAAGCGGCGGTGCGGGCGGCGGTCGTCATGGCGGCACTCCTGGTCGGGGACGGGTGACGAGCCTCCAGATGCAACCCTTGGGCCAGGCTCGGCAGGATCCACAACACCCACATCTTACGCCATATCAAATAGTTAACTGACCACTGCCTTCGCGCAGGGCCCATCCGGCGTCCCGACAGGTACACGACGTCCGACCCCGGTCACGACCGCGACGCCTCGCCGTCGGCGTCCAGGCCCAGCAGGTTCAGGCGCGAGTAGAGCGTGCGCCGGGTGATGCCCAGCATCTTCGCGGCCTCGGTCTTGTTGCCGCCGGCCCGCTGCAGGGCGGCGCGGATCAGGCGCCGCTCGTGGTCCTCGAGCGCGAGGCCGCCGGACGCGTCGGCGACGTCGTCCCGCCGGCGCGGCGACGACCCCACGTCCAGCATGACATGTTCCTCGCCGACGGGCTGCGGGCCCGCCAGAATGTGGGCGCGTTCGATGACGTTGCGCAGTTCGCGCACGTTGCCCGGCCAACCGTAGGCGCGCAGCCGGCGCTGCAGGTCCGCGGTCAAGCCCTCGCGCCGGCCGAAGCCCGCCAGGAAGTGGTCCGCCAGGATCTCCACGTCGCCCGGCCGCTCGCGCAGCGGCGGCACGTCCACCGGGATCACCAGCAGCCGGTAGTAGAGGTCCTCGCGGAAGCGACCCTCGCGGATGGCGTCCTCTAGCGGCCGGTTCGTCGCCGCCAGGACGCGCACGTCCACCTCGCGCTCCCGCGGGTCGCCGACGCGGTTGATCCGCCGCTCGGCCAGCACGCGCAGCAGCTTGGCCTGGACGCCGGGGCCCGCCTCGCCGATCTCGTCCAGCAGCAGGGTGCCGCCGCGCGCCGCCTCGAACAGGCCCTCGCGGTCCTCGTCGGCGCCGGTGAAGGCGCCGCGGCGGTAGCCGAACAGCTCGCTCTCGAGCAGATTCTCGGGGATCGCGGCGCAGTTGACGGCCACGAAGGGACCCGCCGCGCGGGTGCTGGCCTCGTGGATCGCGCGGGCGGCGACCTCCTTGCCCGAGCCGCTCTCGCCGCGGATCAGGACCGTCGCGTCCGACGGCGCGATCCTGTCCACCAGGTCGCGCAGGCGCGCCATCGCGGGGCTGCGCCCCAGCAGGCCGGCGGTCCCGGCCGCGCGCTGCGCCTCGCGGCGCCAGGCACGGCCCTCGCGCGCGATCGCCGCGCCCTCGAGCGCCCGCGCCACGGCCAGCTTGACCTCTTCCATCTTCCAGGGCTTGCGCAGGTAGTTCACCGCGCCGCGGCGCATGGCCTCGACCGCGGTGTCCAGGTCGGCGTAGGCGGTCAGCATGATGACCGGCGTGCCGGGCGCCTCGCGCCGCGCCCCCTCGATGACGGCCAGCCCGTCCACCGGCGACATGCGCAGGTCGGTCAGCACCAGGTCGAAGCTCTCGCGGGCCAGGGCGGCCAGCGCCTGGGCGCCGCCGGGCGCGTCGACTACCTGGTGCCCCTCGCCCTCCAGCAGCAGCCGCATGGTGACGTTCTGGCTCTTCTCGTCGTCGACGATCAGGATGCGGGCCATGATGCCTCCGATGATGCCTCCGATGGTGCCTCCGTCGGATCCCCGCGCGGCAGCACGACGACCGCCTCGGCGCCGGGACCGTCGTCGCGGTCGCGCAGGGCGAGCGTGCCGCCGTGGTCCTTGATGACCTGGCGCACCACCGCCAGGCCGAGGCCGCTGCCCTGCTGCCGCGTGGTGAAGAAGGGCGCGAACAGCTCGTCCTGGCTGCGGCCCCCCAGGCCGCCGCCCTCGTCCCGCACCCGCAGCTCGACGCCGTCGCCGCGCGGAGCCAGCACGAGCGTGACGACGCCCCCGCCGGGCATCGCGTCGCGCGCGTTCAACAGCAGGTTCAGCAGGACCTGCTGCAGGCCGGGGCTGTCCCCTGCGATGGTACCGGCGACGCCGCGGTTCTCGACCTCGATGCGCACGCCCTTGCGCTCCAGCTCCCCAGCCGCCATGCGGGCCACGCGCCGCACCAGGGCCTCGAGGTCCAGGGGCTCGGGCCGCGGG
>DYDD01000281.1:2800-3523 GCA_020718045.1 Fibrobacter sp.
CGCGGCCGAAGGTCAGGTAGCGGGTCAGGATGCGGTCGAGGCGGTCGACCTCCTCGGGGATGAAGTCGGCCGTCGGCAGCTCGACACCCAGCTCGCGCAGCTTGGCCGCCTGGATCTCGCCGGCGCCGCGGATGATGCCCAGCGGGTTGCGGATCTCGTGCGCGATCCCGGCGGTCATGCGACCCATCGCCGCCAGGGTCTCCTGGCGCTGAGCGGCCGCGCGCGCGCCGGCCAGCGAGCGCTCGAGCCTCGTCACGACCAGGGCCATCGCCGATAGGAAGACCAGCACGGCGCCCATGCTCAGCCAGGCCACGCGCCGCAGGTCGCCCAGGGCGCGGAAGTACTCGGCTTCCGCGTCGACCGACAGCACGCCGGCGACCCGGCCGTCGGCGGTCCACACCGGTGCGAAGGCGCTCTTCTGGTACTCGTCCCCCACCTCCACCAGCGATCCCGGCTCCGGCGCGCCGCCGAGCGCGGAGGCGACGGCGGCGGGGTCGAGCTCCCAGTAGTAGTCGAGGTCGCCGCGGGCGACCCGGCCGGCCGCCGACACCAGCACGAAGCCCTCGCGGTCGCAGAGCGTCAGCTCGCTCAGGCGGTTCTCGCGGCGGACCTCCTGCAGGCGCGAGCGCATCCAGACGAAGTCGAGCGTCTCCTGCGGGTCCAGGGCCCAGACCTGCAGCGAGTCGCCGTCGACGAGGTGGGCCGCCGTCGTCGCCACGCCCA
>DYDD01000029.1:0-5009 GCA_020718045.1 Fibrobacter sp.
TGCGGGCCGAGGCGGCGGCCGAGGACCTCAGCCTCGCGGTGCGCCGGGCGTTCTACGCGGCGCTGAGCCGGGAGTCACAGCTCGCGGCCGCCGATCTGGCCGCAACAAGATTGCAGCGCCACGCCGACGAAGTCGCCGGCGCCCTGGCGGCCGGCGCCGCCAGCGAGGAGATGCGCCTGCGCGCGGTCACCCGCCTGCGCGAGGCCGAGCAGCGGCGGACACGCGCGACGGCGGCGCGGGACTCGGCGGGGGTGACGCTCGGCCGACTGGTCGGCCTCGCGGGCGAGATCGTGCTGCCGGCGGGGGATCTCGCCGTCTCGCTGTTCGAGGATGGCGTCGTCCCCGCGGCGGTCGGGGAACGGCCGGACCTGGCATCCCTGCAGGCGGAGCGCGCTCGCCAGGACCGCCTGGCCGAGGCGGCCCGCGGGAGGCTGCTGCCCCACATCGGGGGCGAACTGGCGGCCCACTACGGCCGTCCGGGCGTGGATCAACTCGCCAACGACTGGATGAGCTACGCCACGGCCGCAGTGAGCCTGGATTGGCCGCTGTGGGACGGCGGCGCCCGCAGCCGGCGCGCCTCGCAGGCGGCGGCGCGCTCCCACCAGGCGGCGGCGCGGCATCGCGACCTGCAGGAGGCCGTCGACGCCGCGAACGCCGCGGCGCGGCTGGACCTGGCCGCCTCCCGCGAGGAGCTGGACCTGGCGACCGAGCGCGCCGAGCTCGCCCGCCGGATCGGCGAGCTGGTCGGCACGCGCTACGAGCGGGCCGACGCCAGCGAGAGCGAGTACCTCGACGCCCTGGACGACGTGACCGCCGCCGAATTCGAACTGTCCCTGGTCCGCACGCGGCAGCGCCTCGCCGAGGCGTCGCTGCTCTGGACCCTCGGCCGTTAACCGCACGGGAGAGACCATGAACCGCACCGTCACCACCACGATCGCGCTCGTCTGCCTCGCCGCGCTGGCCGGCTGCGGCGGCAAGGCGTTGCCCGATCCGTCCGGGACCTTCGAGGCCACGGTCGTCGACGTCGCGCCGGTGATCGGCGGGCGGGCGCTGGCCGTGTTCGCCGCCGAGGGCCAGCTCGTCGCCCGCGGCGACACGCTGGTGATCCTGGACAACGAGCTGATCGCCCTGCAGCGCGCCGAGACCGCCGCCCGCCGCGAGAGCCTGGTGGCGGAGCGTCGCGCCGCGACGGCCGACCTGGAGCAGACCCGCCGCCAGCGCGCCCTCGCGGCGACCACGCTCGAACGCGCCGAGGCGTTGCTGGCTCAGGGCAGCGCCACGCGCCAGCGCATCGACGACCTCGCCGCCCAGCGTGACGTGGCCGACGACCGCATCGAGGGGGCCCGCGCGCGCATCGCCGCCCTGGACGCCGAGATGGTCCGTCTCGCCGCGGGCCTGGCCGTGCTGGACCGCCAGCTGCGCGAGGGCGTCCTGCTGTCGCCGCTGGACGGCACGGTGCTGACGCGCAGTCTGGAGCCCGGCGAGGTGGCCGTCGCCGGCCGCACGGCGCTGCGGCTGGCCGACCTCACGCGGCTCGAGCTGCGGGTCTTCCTCGAGGCGCCCGACCTCGACCGCGTGCGCCTGGGGCAGGACCTGCCGGTCGCGGTGGACGCGCTGCCCGGCGAGGCCTTCATCGGCCGCATCGCCTGGATCAGCGAAGAGGCGGAGTTCACGCCCAAGAACGCGCAGACCCGCCACGCGCGGGCCCAGCTCGTGCACGCGGTGAAGGTGAGCGTCGCCAACCCCGACGGACGGCTGCACGCGGGGATGCCGGCGGAGGTGCGGCTGCCTTGAACGCGGCCGACGGCATGAGCGGAGCGGCCATCCGGGTCGAGGGCCTGCGCAAGTCCTACGGCGAACGCACGGCGGTCCGCGGCCTGGACCTCGCCGTGGCGTCCGGGCGCATCTGCGGCCTGATCGGCCCCGACGGCGCCGGCAAGACCACGACCATGCGCATCATCTGCGGCCTGCTGCGGCCCGACGCAGGCGTCGCGCGGGTGCTCGGGCGCGACAGCGCCCGCGAACCCCGCGCCGTGCGCGAGCATCTCGGCTACATGCCCCAGCGCTTCAGCCTCTACCCGGACCTGACCGTGGCGGAGAACCTGCGCTTCTTCGCCGACCTGTTCGGCGTGCCGGCGTCCGAGCGCGTGCGCCGCGAGGCCGAGCTGATGGAGTTCAGCCGGCTCGGCCCGTTCCGCAAGCGACGCGCCGGCCAGCTGTCGGGCGGCATGAAGCAGAAGCTGGCCCTGAGCTGCACGCTCATCCACACCCCCGAGGTGCTGGTCCTCGACGAGCCCACCACCGGCGTCGACCCGGTCAGCCGCCGCGAGTTCTGGCGCATCCTGCGCGAGCTGGCCGGCCGCGGCCTCGCCCTGCTGGTCAGCACGCCGTACATGGACGAGGCCGGTCTCTGCGACGAGGTCGTGCTGATGCACGAGGGCCGCGCCATCGCCCGCGGCACCCCGGACGAGGTGGCGGCGGCCTTCCCGCGCCGCCTGCTGGAGGTGCGCGGCGCCGGCCTGCCCGCGGCCCTGGCGATCCTGACGGCCTCGCCCCGGCGGGGCGTGAAGGTCCACCGCTACGGCGACCGCCTGCACGTGGTGCACGACGACGCGGCGCAGACCGCCGAGGTCGCCCGGCTGCTCGCGGGCGCCGGGGTCGAACTGCACCCGGTCGCGCCGGGCATCGAGGACGCGTTCGTGGAACTGATGACGGCGCCGGCCGGCGGGGAGGCGACGCCGTGAGCGGAGAGGCGGCGGTGTTCGCCCGCAGGCTGACGCGGCGCTTCGGCGATTTCACGGCCGTCGAGTCGCTCGACCTCGAGGTCGCGGGCGGGGAGATCTTCGGCTTCCTGGGCGCCAACGGCGCCGGCAAGACCACGGCGATCCGCATGCTCTGCGGGCTGCTGCCGCCCAGCGGCGGCGAGGCCCGCGTCGCGGGCTGCCGCGTCGGCCGCGACACCGGCGCGCTCAAGCGGCGCATCGGCTACATGAGCCAGCGCTTCAGCCTCTACGAGGACCTGACGGTGCTGGAGAACCTGGAGTTCTTCGGCGGCGTGTACGGGCTCGGGCGCGCGGAGCTGGCGGCGCGGGCCGACGAGCTGCTGCCGCGGCTGGGCCTCGACGCCGAGCGCGGCCGGCTGACCGGCTCGCTGCCCCTGGGCTACAAGCAGCGGCTGTCGCTGGGCTGCGCTCTGGCCCACCGGCCGCGGGTGCTGTTCCTGGACGAGCCCACCGGCGGCGTGGACCCCGTGGCGCGGCGCGGCTTCTGGGACCTGATCTACGAGCAGGCGGCCGACGGGGTCACGGTCTTCGTCACCACGCACTACATGGACGAGGCCGAGTACTGCGGCCGCGTCTCGATCATGGTCCAGGGCAGGATCGTGGCCCTGGACACGCCGTCGGGCCTGAAGGACCGCACCGGCGGCGCCGACATGCAGGACGTCTTCCTCAGGCTGGTGGACGCATGAACCGGATCCTCGCGGTGGCCGGCAAGGAGTTCCTGCACATCCTGCGCGACCGGCGCAGCCTGGCCGTGGCGCTGCTGATGCCCCTGACGATGGTGCTGCTCTACGGCGCGGTCATCGACATGGAGCTGCGCGACCTGCGGGTCGGCGTGCTCGACCTCGACGGCGGCGACCGCAGCCGCGAGCTGCTGCGCGCGATGACCTCCAGCGGCTTCATCGTCGAGGCGGAGCGCCTGGACGGGCGCGACGCGATCGAGGCGGGCTTCCGGCAGGGGCGCCTGCAGGCCGCGCTGGTGGTGCCGCGCGGCTACGGCGAGGATCTCGCTCGCGGTGGGGCCCGGGTCCAGATCCTGGTGGACGGCGCCGACGCCTCGACCGCGGCCACGGTCGCCAACTACCTGCAGGCCGTGGTCGCGCTGGTCAACCGCGGCCTGCTGCGCGACGCGGGCCTCGCGGCCCCCTTCGACGCCCGCACGCGGGTCTGGTTCAACCCCGAGCTGGTCAGCGCGCGCTTCGTGGTGCCGGGCCTGGTGGCGCTGGTGCTGATGATGATCTGCGCGCTCTTGACGAGCATCGCCATCACCCGCGAGAAGGAGGCCGGCACGCTCGAACAGATCCTCACCACGCCGGTGACCCCGGCGCAGGTGATCGTGGGCAAGGTGCTGCCCTACGTGGCGCTCGGCGCCCTGGACTGCGCGATGGTGCTGCTGGCCGGCAAGTGGGTCTTCGGCGTGCCGATGGCCGGTTCGTGGTGGCTGCTGGCGGCCTACTGCCTGCTGTTCATCGTCATCGCGCTGGCGCTGGGGCTGCTGATCTCGGCCCGTTCGCCCAGCCTGCGCGTGGCGATGATGGCCGCGCTGATGGTCACCATGCTGCCGACGATGATCCTGTCGGGCTTCGTCTTCCCGATCGCCAGCATGCCGGGGCCGCTGCAGGTCGTCTGCCGCCTGCTGCCGGCGACGCACTTCCTGGTCGTACTGCGCGGCATCATGCTCAAGGGCCAGAGCTGGTTCCCGCTGCAGACTGCGGCGCTGGTCGTCATGGCGGCGGTGCTGCTGACCCTCGCGATCCGCAGCTTCCGCCTCAGACTGGAGTGAAGGCTTGAGAGCGCTGCGCTGCCTCGTGCGCAAGGAGTTCAAACAGCTGCGCCGCGACACCGCCCTGCTGCGGGTCGTGTTCGCGCTGCCGATCTTCCAGCTGCTGGTGCTGTCCTACGCCCTGAACAACGACCTGCGCAACGTGCGCGTCGCGACCCTGGACGAGGACCGCACCGCGCTGAGCCGCGCCGTCCTGGACGCGTTCGCGGCCTCGGACGTCTTCGTGTCGGGGCCAGCGGCCCGCGACGGCGACGAGCTGGAGGCCCTGCTGCGGGCCGGGGCCTGCGACCTGGCGGTGCGCGTGCCGGCCGGTTTCGAGCGCGACGCGCTGGCGGGGCGCGCGCCCTCGCTGGGCATCGACGTCGACGGCACCAACAGCAGCCTCGCCGGACGCGGCGCCGGGTACGCCGGCGCCATCGTGATGCGGAAGGCGGAGCGTTTCGCGG
>DYDD01000029.1:5016-16458 GCA_020718045.1 Fibrobacter sp.
GGCGGGCGCGGTCCCGGCCGCGTCCGTGCCGCGCGTGGCGACGGTCGTGCGGTTCCTGTACAACCCCGAGCTGGAGAGCCGCCTGTTCATGGTGCCGGGTGTGATCGTCATGCTGGTGACGATCATCTCCGCCCTGGCCACCGGCATGGCCGTGGTGCGGGAGAAGGAGCTGGGCACCCTCGACCAGGTCCTGGTCACGCCGCTGACGCCGCTGCAGTACGTGGTCGGCAAGACGCTGCCCTTCGGGCTGATCGCGCTGTTCGACCTGACGCTGGCCACGCTGTTCGCCCGCCTCTGGTTCCACGTGCCGATGCTGGGCTCGCCGTGGGTGCTGCTGCTGGGCGTGCTGGCCTACCTGCTGGTGACCCTGGGTCTGGGCCTGCTGGCCTCGGCGGCCTCGAACACGCAGCAGCAGGCGATGTTCACGGTCTGGTTCTTCCTGGTCTTCGCCATCATGCTCAGCGGGTTCTTCTTCCCCGTCGACAACATGCCGGAGTGGGCGCGCTGGCTGACGCGGATCAACCCCATGCGGTACTTCATGGACATCGTGCGCGGGGTGCTGCTGCGGGGGGCGGGTCTCGCGGACCTGCGCGGCGAGCTGCTGACGCTGCTGGGGATGGGAGTGGCGGCGTTCGGGGGGGCGGTGCTGGCGTTTCGCCGGGAGGGTGCGGGAGGCGCGGGGTGAGACCGCGCCGGGCCGTTCGATGGGATATCCATCTGGGGAACAAATCGGCATGGACACGGTTTGTTCGCCGGTTGTCGTCTTCACGGCCTCCTCCGAAAGGCGTGCATCATGATTCGCAAGGGTAGCAGCCGACCCTCACCCGGGGGACCATCTCCGCTGACGGCGGTCTGCTGTTGGCTGTCGGTGGTCCTGCTGCCGGCTCTGGTTCTTGCAGGCGAGACGATGACGGTGGAACTCGATGAAGTCTGGAGGATCGGCGGCAACAGCAGCGACGATCGCCAGTTCTTCGGCGTGATCGTGGATCTCGACGTCGATGACGGGGGATTCGTCCATGTCGTTGACCAGCAGCTCATCAGGATCTCCGTCTTCGCGTCGGACGGCTCGTTCGTGCGCCTGATCGGTGGCGAAGGGGATGGGCCGGGCGAGTTCCGTCGTCCATACCGCGTCTTCGTGTCGCCTGCCGACGAGGTGTGCGTCCTCTCAGGGAGTCCTCGGCGTGTCCAGAGGTTCTCGCACACCGGTGAATATCGCGGCGACGTCGCAATCCCGGCTGATGACGCCGGCGTCGTGCCGGTCCTGATGGACGTGGCGTGCACGGGCGATCACGTCATCGCCCTGAGCTACATCAAGCCGAACAGCGAGTTCGTGCTTCCCGGCGCGAGGGAGGCGACCCACGTCATCCACGCGCTCGACGACCGGTACCAGGAGACGGTGCGCTACCACGACCTGAAGGTGACCGAGGACGACTCAAAGCCCGTTTGGAGCAAGCGACCGGCTTTGGCGGGACGGTGGGACGTCGGCGCCGATGGCCAGATCCATGTCGCCACGGACTTCCTGGACTACAGGGTGGCATCGTTCCTGCCGAACGGGGCCGCGGGTCGGGTCATCACGCGTGAATACCAGCACCGGCGGCGCAGCGCGGCAGAAAAGCGCGCCGTTCACGAGTGGGCCACCCTGAATCCGAACGGCAACCTGCCGGGCACGGAGGTCGTGATCGAGGATTTCGACAAGGACGTCATGTCGCTGCACGCCCGTGATGATGGTACGCTGTGGGTGCTCACGAGCCGCGGGATGTACGACCGGCCGGTCGGATCGTTCGGGGTCTTCGACGTCTTCGGCCGCGACGGGGAATACGTTGGCCAGAGGGTCCTGCTGGGGGAGGGCGATCCGACCCGCGACCGTTATTTTTTCAAGGGCGATAGGCTCTACGTCGTGACCTGTTTTACCGCCGCCATCGCCACCATGGTCAGCGATGGGAACGACAACCGCTTCTCGGATGCCTGCGATGAGCCGATGTCGGTGATCTGCTACGACCTCAGCACGAAGAGGTGACCTGAAGTGATCCTCGACATGATCGGCGGCACCAGGCTCGTCCCGCTGCGCCGCCTCGTCCCGCGAACCAGCGCCCGCCTCACGCTAGTCCCCATCCCCACCGGCGGCACGGTGGTCACCGTGGCGGTGGATACGGGGATGAAGTACCTGAGCACGGCGCTGTACGCGGGCGCATGAGGCGATGATGATGTCACGGAACCCGACCAAGCGGGAAATCGCCGAACTCGTCTCCTACCTGCCGATCCTCTATGCGGACGGGTTCGAGCCGGTCGTGGATATGTCCGGTTGTCCGACGGGAGAGGACGGCGTCACCGCGATGACCTACCCGGATTACGCCGAGGAGGTCGAGCGTTTCTTCCGTCTGGCGGCTCGAGAGTGCTGGACCGATTTCGGCTATAGCCCCGCGGAAGCGGGCGCGATGCTCGACGATCATGAAGCCATCAGGACCGCCGATCTGGCGCGGATCAAGACGTTGCTCACCTATTGCGTCCGCGGCGAGCGATTCGGTGATGGATTCTGGGAGACGATGATCGTGGACGGCCACGTGCGACGCCTGCTCGAGAGGCTCGCCGAGATCGGGACGGCGGGTGGAATGGCACATCCGAAACCCGAAGCGCTCGATCCCTCGTGATCGTCCTCCGGTATCCGGCACTCGATCTTGTCTCGCCCTCCACACTCTCCAAGCCTTATCGCACGAGCACAACCTTGACCGTGTCCCGCCCGTCGTCCCCCCGCAGGCTCAGGAAATAGACGCCCGCCGGCAGCGCGCGGCCGGCGCCGTCGCGCCCCTCCCAGACGACCTCGTGCCGTCCGGCTTCGCACTGCCGGTCGGCCAGCAGGGCCACCTCGCGGCCCCGCGCGTCCGCGACGGCGATGCGCACCCGCTGCGGCGCGCCGACGACGAAGGCGGCCGTGACGCGGGGGTTGAAGGGGTTGGGATGGACGCCGGCGAAGCGGGCCGCGAGCGGCAGCTCGGCCGCGCCGACGGTCGCCTCCGCCAGCCACTCGGTCGCGCCGTCGGCGCGTCGCCATTGCAGGCGGTACAGCGTCGCGCCGGCCGGCGCGGCGGTGTCGCGGCATAGGTAGGCGGTGCCCTCGGCGACCGGTCCGGCTTCCAGCGGCTGCGGCACGCCCGCGGCGTCGTCACGCCAGACGCGGAAGCTGCCGCCCGACAGGCCTAGGGAGGCGGCCCACGTCAGCTCCACCGCGAGGCCGTCGCGTCGGCCGCGGAACTCCGACACCGCCACCGGCACAGCGAGGCCGTCCCAGCAGGAGATGCCGCCGACGATCTGGCTGCCGGCCATATTGATCGCGCCGCCGACGTACAGGTCGCCGTGCCGCCAGGCCAGCGTGGTCACGGTCGGGCCGGCCCCGCTGCCCAGGGCGCTCCAGGCACCGTGATCCAGGATGGCCACGTTGTCGGCCGGAACGTCGTCGGCCATGTAGAAACGTCCGCCGACGCAGAGGCGGCCCCCCGCTTCGGCCAGGGTGAAGACGCCGTAGTTGGACATGAAGCCGCGCACGCCGCCGGCGACGTCGTGCCAGGCCGCGCCGTCCCAGCGCGCGAGGTTGTTCACGGTCAGATCGCCGGCCTCGATGAGCCGTCCGCCGACGTAGAGGTCGTCGGCGACCGCCAGCAAGCAGCGGGCCCAGTACTGGACGCCGCCGCCGAACTCCCGGCACGCCGTGCCGTTCCAGGCCAGCAGCCCGCGCATGGGCTGGTCGTTGGCCGTCGTGAACGAACCGGCGACGACCAGTTCCCCGCCGTACGAGGCGAGGTCGCTCACCGCCCCTTCGAGGTACTCGTCGGTGACGATGATCTGCTCCCAGGCCGCGCCGTCCCAGCGATAGACGAACCCCTGGTTGAGGCGGGTCGCTTCGATGTCCTGCGGCGGGCTGGGAAAGAGCAGATCCCCGCCGGCCGCGTAGAGCCGGCCCTGGTGCACGCAGAGCGCCGCCACTTCGGTGCAGGGCAGGCCGGCGCCCATCGCCTGCCAGGAGACGCCGTCCCAGCGGGCGACGTTAAGGGCGGGAACGCCGTCCGCCGAGGTGAACATGCCGGCGACCACGAGGTCCTCTTCGAACTCCACCATGTCGCGGATCCGCGGCCAGGATCCTGCGACCCCGTGCAAGCCGATGTTCTCCCAATGGTCGTCGTGGAATGCGGCGAGGCAGCCGGCCGGCAACCCGCCCGCGTTCTCGAAGCCGCCGGCGAAGACCAGGTCGCCTCGATACTCCAGGCTGGTGAAGACGTAGCCGTCGGTGCCCAGCCCGTGTTCGTGGACGAGCGGCGACCAGCCGGATCCATCCCACCGCGCGGCGTTGACGGCGTCGATGTCGCCGATCTGCGGGAACCAGCCGCCCACGATCAGATCGGTTTGCGTAGGCAGCAGCGTGTGGATGCTGGGCGCGTCGTCGATCCAGTAGGGAGTGAAGCCGCCACCCACCACGCTCCAGCCGGCTATGTCGTGTCGGACAAGACCGTAATGGTGCTGGCCCTGCACCTTGAAGCGGCCGCCCGCGATGAGACCGCCGGAAGGGTCGGTCGTTAGGGCGAAGATATCGGGTGGAAAATACTGGTAGGCGTTCCCAGAGTACCATACCCCGACGCCTCCGAGCGCCAGACCTTCCGGTTCGTGCCAGGCTGCGCCGTCCCAGCGGGCCAGCGCGGAGATGGAGTCCCCTCCGGCCAACTGGAACTGGCCACCGACGTAAAGGCCGTCGTCGGCGACAGCGAGCGCATTGACGCTCGCCCGGTAGGTGTACGACTCGTAGTTGTCGACACAGCACCAGAACAGGTCCCCGCTGATGCCCCCGGCGAGGTCGGACCACGAGGTCCCGTCCCAGCAGGCGATGCGCGGGGCGGCAACGTCGCCCGCCTGCGTGAAGGACCCGCCTGCGTAGAGTCGTGCGCCGTCGGAGGCCAGAGCCTGGACCCTGTTGTTGCAGCCTCCGCCGAGCTCGGCGACATCGACGCCGTCCCAGGCGAGCAGGTTGTCCGCGGGCACGCCGCGGGCTGACGTGAACAGGCCGCCGGCCACGAGAAGGCCATCGTGCACCGCCAGGCAGTCCACCTGCCCGTCGACCACCAGGGCGTTGGTCCAAACCTCGCCATCCCAGCGCCACCCGTTCGCGTAGAGGGCGCCTTGGTAGACGGCCAGGGACCTGACGGTGCCGCTGGGGATGCCGGCGTCCAGGGGGCGCCAGCCCGTGCCGCTCCAGCGCGCGACGCCATGGAGCGCCGTGCCGCCGTTGGAGGTGAAATAGCCACCTACGATCAGCTGGCCTTCAAACATCGTCGATGCGAGGACGCCTCCGTCGAGATCGTACTGGCGGTAGAATTCCCTCGACCAGTTCTCGTTGCCGGTCGCGCCGGCGGCCATCGGGGAGCATGCCGCTGCGATCAGGACGAACGTGACGACGACGACGGGCGTGCGGAAGAAACGGCGCGCGAAGGAGCGGTGCGACATGGTCGCCTCCCCGGCTGCGGTGATGGTGCTGCGATACGCGTTATCAATATGATGGCCTGATCATACGCCCAAACCGTCCGCCGCGTCAACGGCCGGCGGTCACCGCCCCGCCGCCTGCCGCTCGCCCACCAGCACCCCGGACACGTTCCAGGCGCTGAAGCTGTCGCCCACAGGCTCGCCCAGCGGGATCGCGACGCGCACCGTGTGGCGGCCGGGCGTCAGCCCCGGCAGCGGCACCGGCACCGCGCTGACGGCCGCGCCCGGGCACCAGCCCGAGCGGCTGAAGTCGGACGAGCTCATCCCATTCCAGAAGTTGCCCGAAGCGGGGTTGAGGCGGCGGTAGGCGCCGCAGTCGCTGCGCCAGGGGACGAGGCGGGCCTCGGTGCGCCCGTCGATGAGGATCTCGTTCACCTTCGGCACGAACTCGTCGCCGTTCTCCCAGCCGCCGTGGCCGGTGGTGATGAACCGCAGCACGCAGTCGCGGGCGCCGTCGGGCACCTCGAAGTCGACGGTGAGCGAGTCGGCGGCGAAGATGCGGCCGTACTCCTGGCCGGCCATCTCCAGGACGTTGCAGGTGTTGAACAGCGGCAGGGCGAAGCGCTCCGGCGGCGGTCCCTCGGCGGCCTCGCGCCGGTTGGGGTGGTAGCGCAGGGTCAGGCTGACGGCGTGCCCGCCTTTGTCGTAGTTGCCGATGAAGACGCCGATCCAAGCGTCGCCGCGCAGCAGCGGGGCGAGGTCGGTCACGTCCGCGTGGTAGACGGCGGAGTCCTCCCAGGCGATCCCGCGCACCGTGACCTGGTCGTTGAAGTGGCGCACGCCGAACGGCGTGATGAAGCGCAGCAGTTCGACCGGCGGCTGGTAGTCGCCGGTGGCGACGATGCCCTGGTAGGTCCGGCCGTCCCGCCCGGTGACGGTCGGCAGGACGGCGACGCCGCGGCGCAGCGCGTCGAGGAAGGTCGTGCGGTCGCCGTCGCGCGCGGTTGGCACGATGAACACCGAGCCAGTGCGGTCGTAGGCGTCGCCGCGGCTGTACTGCACGAGCTCGGCCATGATGGTCGCGTCGTCGAGGTCCTGCGGCAGGCGCACGCGGCGCAGGATCACGGTGCCGCCGGCGTGGCGGGTGACGGGGCCGCGCGCGGTCGCGGGATCGTCGGCCGCGGGCGGCGGGATCTCCTGGCCGAAGTTGATGGTCTCGCCCTCGAAGACCGGCACCGCGGTGACCCAGCTCCCGGCCACCCGCGCGCGATACGCGGGCAGGTCGACCTCGTCGCCCCACGCGGCCGGCAGCCGGACCGGCTCGCCCGTCGCCGCGTCGATCGACTGCGCGACGATCTCGTAGTTCCCGTTGCGCACGATCCGCAGCACCAGCCCTTGCGGTGCCACGAGGTTCGTCGTCGGCGTGCCCCGCCCGCTGTCGCCTTCGGTGTGCCAGACCTCGATCCGGTTCGACCGGATCTCGCAGGTCGACTTGCGGCAGGCGCGGCCGAGGATGGTCGCCGTCTCGTCGGTCGGCGTCAGCGGCGTCAGCGAGGCGAAGGCCGTCTCCACCGTGCAGCGCTCGCCGTCCTTCAGCAGCGTCGTCTGCCACGTGCGACCGGCGTTGTAGTCGAGGTAGGACGTCTCGCGCGGCGCGCCCTCGCGCCAGCCCGTCGCCGGTTCGCTGCTCACCTGGACGATGCAGCCCGCCGTCTCGACGACGATTTGCCCCTCCTCGGGCGCCGCCTGCCCGTTGACGACGATGCCGTAGACGACGCGCAGGGCCGCCGCTGTGGCCGGGGGAGCGGATAGCGCGCACACGACGGCCAGGATCGAGGCCTCGACCGTGACGGTTCGCTGCATGGGGAACCTCGCTTGCCTGGAGTGGCCGGGGCGGCCCGCTGCGCCGGGGGCTACGCGGCCTGCCGCGCCCGCCACCGCCGCCAGTGCCGCACGAAGAACACCGCCGCCAGCGCCGCCAAGAGGACCAGCACGCCGACGTCGATGGCGTGGGCGTGCTCCATCACCGCTTCCCAGTTCTGCTTCAGCGCCGCGCCGGCCAGGGCCAGGGCGGTGTTCCACAATCCGGCGCCGATCGTCGTGAAGACCAGGAACGGCAAGAGCGGCATGCGCCCGACGCCGGCCGGGATCGAGATGAGGTGCCGCACGACGGGGATGAAGCGGCAGGTGAGGATCGTGACCTGGCCGTGCTTCTGGAAGTAGCGCTGCGTCGCCTCGAGCTCGTGCATGTCCAGCAGCAGGTACTTGCCGAAGCGGCGGAAGAAGGGAGCGCCGCCGTAGGCGCCCATGGCGTAGGAGAGCAGCGAGCCCACGATGCTGCCCAGGGTGCTGGCCGCGATCACCCCGGCCAGCGAGAAGCGCCCGGTGGTGATCAGGAAGCCGGCGAAGGGCATGACCGCCTCGCTCGGGATCGGGAAGACCATGCTCTCCAGCACCATCAGCAGGAAGACGCTGAGGTAGCCCGTGGCGTCGATGAAGGCGGTGGCGTGCTCGGCGACGAACTCGGTGATGCCCATGCTTCGTGTCTCCGCTGGTAGGTGTGCCCCGCCGCGTCGGCGCGGCGACCCCGTACACTAGGCCTTTTCGCCCGGCCCGGCAAGACGCACACGATCCAGCCGCGCGCGATCAGCAGCGCGCGATCGGCGGTTGCCCCAACCGTCCCGGCCCCCTAGACTCCGCCGGACCGATGCCCCGACCGCGAAGGAGACCCCGTGACCCGGCAGATCTTCGCCCGCAAGCCCCTGCAGGACCTGCTCGACGACATGGCGGGCGACAACCGCCTGCGCCGCTGCCTGGGTCCCGCGACGCTGACCAGCCTGGGGATCGGGGCCGTCATCGGGGCGGGCATCTTCGTGGCCACGGGCGAAGCGGCGCGTAACGTCGCCGGGCCGGCCCTGATGCTCTCCTACGTCGTGGCCGGGATCACCTGCGTCTTCGCCGCCCTCTGCTACGCCGAGTTCGCCTCGCTGGCCCCGGTGGCCGGCAGCGCCTACACCTACGCCTACGCCACCCTGGGCGAACTGTTCGCCTGGATCATCGGCTGGGACCTGATCCTCGAGTACGCCGTCGGCGCGGCCACGGTGGCCAACGGCTGGTCCAGCTACTTCCAGGAGGTGATCGCCGGCTTCGGCTGGCGGGTGCCGGAAGGACTGCGCGGCGCGGCGCTGCACTACGACGCCGCGGCCGGGGAGTTCGTGCGCACCGGCTCCTGGTTCAACCTGCCGGCGGTGATGGTGGTGGCCGCGGTCACCGCCGTGCTCGTCAAGGGCATCCGCGAGAGCGCGCGCTTCAACCTGGCGATGGTCGGGGTGAAGGTGGCGGCGGTGCTCTTCGTGATCATCGTCGGCGCCTTCTACGTCGACCCCGCCAACTGGACGCGCGACTTCGCCCCCTACGGCTGGACGGGCGTGGGCTTCTTCGGCACGCCGGTCTTCGGGCAGACGTCGGCCGGCGGGGCGCCCGTGGGCATGCTCGCCGGCGCGGCGATCATCTTCTTCGCCTTCCTGGGCTTCGACTCGGTGTCCACGCACGCCGAGGAGGCGCGCCGGCCGCAGCGCGACGTGCCGCTGGGCATCATCGTCTCGCTGCTGGTCTGCACGGTGCTCTACGTCGGGGTGGTGGTCGTCCTGACCGGGATGGTGCCCTACAACACCATCGACGCCAACGCCGGCGTCTCGCAGGCCTTCGCGCAGCGGGGGCTGGGCCACGCCCGGTTCATGATCGCCGCGGCGGGGGTGGCCGGCATCACGTCGGTGCTCCTGGTGATGATGCTCAGCGCCCCACGCGTGATGCTGGCGATGGCCCGCGACGGGCTCATCTCGCCGCGCTTCTTCGGGGCCGTGCACCCGCGCTGGCGCACGCCCTGGAAGAGCACGCTGGCCGTGGGCGGCTTCGTCGCCCTGCTGGCCGGGTTCCTGCCCATCGACTCCCTGCTGCACATGACCAACATCGGGACGCTGTTCGCCTTCGTGATCGTCTGCGCCGCGGTGCCGGTCATGCGCCGGATCGAGCCCGGCGCCGCGCGACCGTTCCGCTGCCCCTGGGTCCCGGTTGTGCCCCTGCTGGGGATCGCCTCCTGCCTGATGCTGATGTTCTCCCTGCCCGCGGCCAACTGGTGGCGGCTGCTGGTCTGGCTGGCCGTGGGGTTGGTCGTCTACCTGGCCTACGGCTGCCGCCACAGCCGGTTGCGCGGCCGGACGCCGGCGGCCTGATCCCGCCCGATCGATTCAACACGTTGTCTGAAAACGAGATGCGACGTCCATCGACCCCGGGGCCCCTGTCGGGGCCGACGCACGCCCGTCGGCGGGCGCGATGCGGCAACATCCGGCACGGCAAGGCATTCCGCGTTAAAGTGCGTCCCCCGCCCGACGATAACATCCACGACCGCCGCGAACGGCGGCAAAGTCGGGGACGGCCCGGCCGGAGTCCACCTCCCAGAGGAATGGTTCATGCTTACCTTGATCGGCGTCCTGTTCGCCCTCGGCTGCGTCGTCGGCGGCTTCATCATGGAAGGCGGCAATCCCGCCGCCCTGTTCATCCTCGCCGAGTACGTCATCATCCTGGGCTGCTCGCTGGGCACCCTCGTCGCGATGTCGACCCCGCGCGTCACGAAGCGCCTCGGCGCCGCGTTCGGCGCCATGCTCAAGGGCGACCGCAGTTCCAAGAAGAAGTACATCGAGCTGCTCACGATGCTCTACGACCTGTTCCAGGTGACGCGCAAGGACGGCCTGCTGGGCCTCGAGTCCCACGTGGAGGATCCCGCCAAGAGCGAGATCTTCTCGAAGTATCCGGCGTTCCTGGCCGACCACCACGCGATGGCCTTCCTCTGCGACACGATCCGCCTGATCATCTCCTCGAACCTGCCCGCGCACGACCTCGAGGCGCTCATGGACGCGGACATCGAGACGCGCCACGCCGAGGAGCACCAGCCGATCGGCGTCCTGCAGAAGGTCAGCGATGCGCTGCCGGGCCTGGGCATCGTGGCCGCAGTGTTGGGCATCGTGATCACGATGGCGCACATCGACGGCCCCGCGGCGGAGATCGGGCACAAGGTGGCCGCCGCGCTCACCGGCACCTTCCTGGGCATCCTGCTCTCCTACGGCGTGGCCCAGCCGATCGCCACCAACATGGAGCTGCTGGCCCAGAACGAGTCGCGCTACTATTTCGTGATGAAGACGGCGCTGGTCGCCTTCTGGAAGATGCTGCCGGCGGCCGTGGCGGTGGAGTTCGCGCGGCGCACCATCGAGACCGACGTCCGCCCCTCGTTCAGCGAACTCGAAGAGGCGTGCCGCGCGTCGCGCGGCTAGGGAGGGATCCCGGGCATGGCGGAGCAGAAGGGCAAGAGCGGCGACCAGCCGCTGCAGCCCATCATCGTCATCAAGAAAGTCGTTGGGCACAGCCACCACGGCGGCGCCTGGAAGGTGGCGTACGCCGACTTCGTCACCTCGATGATGTCGCTGTTCATCGTGCTGTGGATCGTCAACCAGGACCAGGCGGTGAAGGAGGCGGTGGCGGGCTACTTCCGCGATCCCGGCGCGTTCAGCGCGGCCGGCTCCGGCGGCCCGCTCGGCGGCCAGTCGATCCTGCCCGAGTCGGGCAAGGGGATCATGGAGGGGATGCAGGCGGAGGCGAAGCGCCTGTTGGAGGAGGCGGCCGACGAGCTGCGCGAGCAGCTGTCCGGCATGGAGCACTTCGAGCAGATCATGAAGCAGGTCGAGATCAAGATGACCGATTCCGGGCTCAACATCCAGATGGTCGAGATGTCGAACTCGCTGTTCTTCGACGTAGGCAGCGCCAACCTCAGCGCGGCCGCCGAGGAGGTGCTCCAGGTCCTGGCGCGGCAGCTCAGCAAGCTGCCCAACAAGCTGGTGATCGAGGGTCACACCGACAGCCGCCCCTACCCCGCCGGCGCCGGCTACAGCAACTGGGAGCTGTCGACCGAGCGCGCCAACTGCGCCC
>DYDD01000029.1:16481-18883 GCA_020718045.1 Fibrobacter sp.
CTGCCCGGCGGGCAGGTGGCCGAGGTCAGCGGCTACGCCGACACGCGGCTGCGCCACCCCGAGGATCCCACCGACGTCGGCAACCGCCGCATCAGCATCACCGTCCTCTACCAGGACGGTCAGATGCCCTGGTCGTCGGGCGGCGAGGGGGAGGCGCCCGGGAGCGGGGACAGCCTGCCCCAGAGCCAGAACACCGGCACCCCCAGCGCCACGATCAGCAACCCCGGCCACGAGTAGCGGGGCTTCACGATCAGCAGGTCCACGCAGATCGCCACGGCGGCCAGCACGTACAGGGCCGGCAGTACCGGGTAGCCCGGCGCGCGCCAGCTCCGCTCGGCCGTCGGGCGCCGCCGGCGCAGCACGAAGATCCCCGCCACCGACAGCGCGTAGAAGATCAGCACCGCGAAGATGACGTAGTCCAGCAGGTCGCCGTAGCGCCCGGTCAGGCAGAGCAGGCAGGCCCAGACGCCCTGCATGACCAGCGCGGCGGCGGGCACGCGGCGGCGGTTGAGCGTGCCGGTGCGGCGGAAGAAGAGGCCGTCGTGCGCCATCGCGTAGTAGACGCGGGCGCCGGTGAGGATCATGCCGTTGTTGCAGCCGAAGGTGCTGATCATCACCAGCACCGCCATGATCGACGCGGCGACCGGGCCGAGGATCGTCGATGCGGCCGCGGTGCCCACACGGTCGGCGGTCGCGAACTGCAGGCCGCGGCCGGCGACGTCGGCGGCGTCGGGGAGGCCGGCCACCGGCAGGGCCAGCACGTACACCAGGTTGGTCAGCATGTAGATGACGACCACCACGGCGACGCCCGTGACCAGGGCGCGCGTGATCGTGCGCTGCGGGTTCACCGTCTCGCCGCTGGTGAAGGTGACGTTGTTCCAGGCGTCGCAGGCGAAGAGCGAGCCCACCGAGGCCGCGCCCAGGGCCATCAGCAGGCCGATCCCGGTCAGCGCCTCGCGCGTGACCGACCCGTCCGCGCCCACGATCGTCCGGCTCGCCGACCACATGTCGTGGAAGTTGGCGGCGATCGCCCCGGAGTGCCGCGCCAGCGCGAGGCCGCAGACCACCAGCACGAGCAGGGCCGCCACCTTGGCGACGGTGAAGCTGTCCTGGACGAGCTTGCCTTCGCGCAGGCCGAGCGTGTTGAGCCAGGTCAGCAGCGCGATGCTGGCGATGGCGACCAGCTGCGCCGCGCTGACGTCCAGGCCGCCGACCGACAGCAGCACCTGCTGCTCGCCCAGCGACGGGACCAGCAGTGCGAGGTGCTTGGCGAAGGCCATGCCCACCGCCGCGATCGACCCGGTCTGGATCACCATGAACAGCGTCCAGCCGTAGAGGAAGCCGGTCAGCCGCCCGAACGACTCCCGCAGGTAGACGTACTGCCCGCCGGCCTGCGGCATCAGCGCCGCCAGCTCGCCGTAGCAGGCCGCGCCCAGCAGCGTCACCAGGCCGCTGAACAGCCAGACCGCCAGCAGCCAGCCCGTCGAGCCCACGCTGCGGGCGATGTCGGCGCTGACGATGAAGATGCCCGAGCCGATCATGACGCCCACGACGATCATCACCGCATCGAAGAGGAGGATGTCCCGCTTGAACCCGAGCGCGCCCGCCGACGTGGATGTCGTCTTGCGATCGTGCATGCCGTACCTCCGGATCGCCGGCGGGCGGAGCGGCCCGCGCGGACGTGGCCCCCATTGGAAGCGGGGCGCGACGGTTTGGCAAGCGGGGAGTGGACCGCGCGGCGCAGATCCCGGTTGCCATCCCCCCGCCGCCCCGCCAAGATCGGCGCGCACTGCCCAACGACCGGGAGGCCTCGTGACGCGACCGCAGCGCTCGCCCTGGAGCTTCGTGCCCACGCTCTATTTCGCCGAGGGCGTGCCCTACGTCCTGGTCAACACGGTCTCGGTGATCCTCTACAAGAAGCTGGGCGTGGGCAACGCCAGCATCGCGCTGTGGACCAGCCTGCTCTACCTGCCCTGGGTCCTGAAGATGCTCTGGGGGCCGCTGGTGGACACGCGCTCGACCAAGCGCGCCTGGATCCTGCGCACGCAGGTCGTCCAGGTGGTCTGCCTCGCCGCCGTGGCGGCGACGGTGGCCTCGCCGGGCTTCTTCGCCTGGTCGCTGGCCGCCTTCACGCTGGCGGCGCTGGTGTCGGCCACCCACGACATCGCCGCCGACGGGTTCTACCTCCACGCCCTGGACGAGCGCGCGCAGGCGTACTTCGTCGGCGTGCGCACGCTGTTCTACCGCGCGGCGATGATCTTCGGCTCGGGGCTGCTGGTGACCGTGGCCGGGCGCCTCGAAGGCGGGCCGCGCGGCGTCGTGGGCGCCTGGTCGGCGGTGTTCGCGGGCGCGGCGGTCCTGTACGGGGGGATGTGGCTCTACCACCGCGCCGCGCTGCCGCG
>DYDD01000282.1 GCA_020718045.1 Fibrobacter sp.
GCCGCAGGCGGCGCAGGCCGCCAGCTCCGGCGCGATCCCCTGCAGTTCCAGCAGCGCCGTCTCGAAGGCGTAAAAAAGCGGGGCCTCGTCCCCCGCCGCGCCGGATGATAGCATCTCCAGGTAGCGGCGGCAAAGCCCGAATAGGCCCGCCTCGCGCTCGCCGCTGGGTCGGCAGCGGTCGGCCAGCTCCAGCGCCGCCAACGCGTAGGCCGTGCGTTCGAGGCTGTTGCCGTCCAGCAGCGGGTCCAGCAGGAGACTGCCGCCCTTGAGGTACTGCAGCTCGCGGTCGGGGCTCCAGCCGAACTCCACCTCGACGAGCCGGCTCGGCCCGACCAGGGGCTGCAGCCGGGACCTTCCCTGCCGCGCGCCCTTGCCGATGACCCGCACGTAGCCCCGCGCCTCGGTCAGCAGCGAGGCGACCACGCTGGTCTCGCCGCTGGGCCAGGCCCGCAGCACGACGGCGCGGGAGTGGACGACGGGTTGCGGCAGGACCGGCACGTCACCCCCCGTCAGCGGATGAGCAGGGACGCCATGCCCAGGTAGATCATCACGGCGATGAAGTCGTTCGACATGGTGATGAACGGCCCGGTGGCGATGGCCGGGTCGGCGCCGGCCCGGTAGAGCAGCAGCGGCATGGTCGTGCCGATCATCGCCGCGCTGAGGATCACGGTCATCATGGCGATGGTCAGCACGACCGCCACCTCCATGTCCCCGAGCAGCAGACGCGCGGCGCCCATGACGCAGGCCGAGACCAGGCCGCCGGTCAGCAGGGCGGTGCCCAGCTCGCGCAGCAGGTAGCGGCCGATGCGGTAGATGCTGACCTCGCCGGTGGCCAGTCCGCGCACCACCACCGACGAGGTCTGGATGCCGGTGTTGCCGCCCATGGCCATGATCGCCGGCAGGAAGAAGGTGAGCGCGACGGTGGTGGTGATCGTCGCCTGGTAGTGCCTCATGATCTGCATGGTCGCCATCTCGCCGGCCAGGGCGCCCAGCAGCCAGGGCAGGCGGGCGCGGGCGACGCGCACGGGCGAGGTCTCGCCCAGTTCCTCGCTGGTGCCGGCGAGCAGGGCGTAGTCCTCGGTGGCCTCCTCTTCCAGGACGTCGATGACGTCGTCGGCCTGGATGACGCCCACCAGCCGGCCCGCGGCGTCGACCACCGGCAGGGTGACCAGGTCGTGCGTCTGCACGTAGAGGGCCACGTCCTCCTGGTCGAGGTCCACCGAGACGCGCAGGGGGTCGCGCTCCATGATCGTGTCGACCGGGGTCGACCAGGGCTGCAGCAGCATCGTCACCAGCGGGATGCGCCCGGCGGGGCAGCCGTCGCCGTCGACCACGAACACGAAGTGCAGCCCCTCGCGGTCGTCCGCCTCGACGGCGCGCACGGCGTCGACCGCCTGCATGATCGTGGCGTCCTGCGGCACCGCGATGAACTCCTTGGCCATCAGGCCGCCGGCGGTGTCCGGCTCGTAGCGGAGCAGCTCGGCGACGTCCTCGCGCTCGGCCGGTTCCATCGCCGCGAGGATCTCGCGGGCCTGGTCGTCCTCCAACTCGCCGACGAAGTCCGCCGCCTCGTCCGAGGGCATCTCCTCGATGAGGTCGGCGATGGCCTCGATGTCCAGCAGCTGCAGCAGGGCCGACACGCTGTACTGGTCGATCTCGGACAGCACGTCGGCGACCAGGTCGGACGGCAGCAGCTGCAGCACGCGCGCCGTGTCGTCGACGCCGAGGTAGCGCAGGCTCTCCGACAGGTCGCCGGGCGAGAGGGCGGCGGCCGTGCGGCGCAGCTCCTCCGGATCGCCGTCGCGCAGCAGCCGCTCGAACAGCTCTGCGTACCGGTGCCACTGTTCCTCCAGCTTGCTGGCGTCGAGCAGGGTCTCCTCGCCCTCGGTCGCCTCCGCGCCGGGCTCGAGCGTGGGGTCGCTCATGGGGCGTCCCCTCCTTCCTGCGGCCGGCCGGCGGCGGCGCGCGCCATGACGTCGTCGATCACGCGGCCGCGCTCTGCTTCGAGCACCGCCCCGCCCGAGATGATCAGGCGGATGCCCTCCTCGACCGTCAGGGGCAGCAGCACGGTCTGCTCGCGCGGTATCATCAGCAGGAACCCCGAGGTGGGGTTGGGAGTGGTCGGCAGGAAGACGTGGAGCAGCCCGCGCCGGGGATCGTCCTGCGTGACGAAGCCCAGCGAGTACAGACCGCGCCGCGGGTACTCGAAGGCGACCACCTTCTGGAAGGCCTGGCGGTTGTCGGCGAGCAGCACCTCGGAGACCTGCTTGACCGCCCCGAACACGCTCTTGATGACCGGGATGCGGGCGACCAGGCGGTCGACGGCGCCGAACATGGCCACGCCGATGAGGGTGCGGGTGACCAGGCCGATCAGCACCACGACGACCAGGCTGCCGGCCATGCCCATCAGCGTGATCAGGAACGGCGCCAGGTGGTCGCGCAGGTACGGGAACCGTTCGAGCCCGGGTCGCAGGGCGCGGTCGACCAGCAGGTAGACCCGCCACAGGATCCAGCCGGTGATCGCCGCGGGCGCGATCGTCACCAGCCCGGTCAGGAAGTACTGCTTCAGGCGCGAGGTCATGACGACGTCTCTTTCGGCAGGCGGCCGGGCAACGGGGCCGTCGACACCAGGCGGACCTGCATGATGCGCCGGTCCTCGACCCTTTCGACCTCGACGTCGAGGCCGGCGACGGCCACGCGGTCGCCCTGCGCGGGCACCCGGCCCGCGGCCTCGTAGATCAGCCCCGCCAGGGTCTCGCTGCCCTCGCCCAGGGGCAGTTCGATCCCCAGCACGTCCTGCAGGTCCTCCAGGTTGATCTTGGGGTCGACGCGCAGCGAGCGGTCGTCGAGCCAGACGAAGAGCTGCTCCTGCTCGTCGAACTCGTCCTCGATCTCGCCCACGATCTCCTCCAGCACGTCCTCGAGCGTCACGATGCCGGCGGTGCCGCCGTACTCGTCGATGACCACCGCCATGTGGATGCGCTGGGAGCGGAACTCCGCCAGGACCTCGTCCAGCCGCTTGCTCTCGGGGACGAAGTAGGCGGGGCGCGCCAGGTCGCCGACCCGGCGGTCGCCGTCGCGCATGCCGGCGCCGTCGACCAACGGCAGCAGGTCCTTGGCGTAGAGCAGGCCCGTGACGTGGTCGACGCTGCCCTCGTAGAGGGGGATGCGCGAGTGGCGGCACTCCTCGATCGTGCGTACGGCCTCGCTCACCGGACAGCCGGCGTCCAGGGCGACCATGTCGATGCGCGGGACCATGATCTCCCGCACCGCCGTCTCCCGGAAGTCGAAGATGCTCCGGATCATCTCGCGCTCGTCGTGCTCGAGGCTGACCCCCTCCTGCCGATCGTCGATCAGGCTGCGGATCTCGCCGGTGCTCAGCTGCGAGCCGGCGTCGGCGCCGGGCAGCGTGTCCTCGGGTCGCGCGCCCAGCCCCATCAGCAGCGAGGTCCACGGCCGCAGCAGCCAGACCGCCGGCGCCATGACCCGCACCTGCAGCCGCGCGGCCGCCACGCCGGCGCCCCGGGCCG